>QHZN01000138.1 GCA_003225365.1 Acidobacteriota bacterium | reverse complement strand
GAAGGCGGAATACGGTCTTTCGCAATTGGCGCGCTGGTTCATGGGCGGAGTTCTACATCACGCCCGCGGCCTCTCGGCAATCACTGCACCGCTGGTGAATAGTTATAAGCGGCTGGTGCGAGGAGCTCCCCGCTCCGGCGCAACTTGGGCGCCGGTCTATGTCACGTGGGGCCCATCGAATCGCACGCAGATGATTCGCATTCCCGCTCCGGGGCGAATTGAGAATCGCGTGGTCGATGGCGCCTCGAATCCCTATCTGGCGTCCGCGGCAATTCTTGGCGCCGGACTCCACGGCATAGAAAACAAGATGGACCCAGGCGTAGCAAATACTGCGAACTTGTACGAAGCTTCCGAAACTGAACTCGCTCGCCGCGGCATCAACTTTCTGCCGACCACGCTGCGCGAAGCACTGGATTGTCTGGAGAAGGACACCGTCATCAGGGAAGCGCTGGGATCTGATTTCGTCTCCTACTACATCGCGGTGAAAGTGGAAGAGTGGCGCGAATATCACCAGAGCGTCGGCGAGTGGGAGAGAGATAAATATTTGATAACATTCTGATTATTCTGTGATAGCTCGTTCTCTGAAATTGCCCACACAAAAAACGGAGAAATATGGCTGTGGTCATATATGACTGCAGTCAGCGCGACGTTGCGTTTTCAAAAAGGTACAACCCCGATTTTCCCGCCACCACGATATCCAGGTCTCCGTCGCCGTCGATATCCACGACGGGGATTTGCAAGCCCGCGCCGGTGCGCGTGCCGTAGTCGATGATGTGCCGCCTCCATTGCACATTTTCCGGGCTGCCATACGGCTCGTACCAATAAACTCCGAGCGGCTCGTTGGCGCCCGGATCGTGTTCATGGGCGTAGTAGCGCTTCCCGGTTATGAGCTCCGGCCGGCCGTCGCCATTGATGTCCGCCAGCGTGGTGGCGTGCGCTTGCGACCACGCGTTGTCGATCATATGCTTCACCCAGGTGCGCTTTCCCGCGGCGTTTTTCTTTTGCTCCAACCAGAAAATTCCGTAGTCATGTCCCATGCTGGTCACGATGTCCGGCAGGCCGTCGCGATTCACATCCATCACGTGCATGAACCCGGTCATGCCCAGCTCGAACTCCTGGTGAAAGTCCCACTCACCCTTCCGCGGGTCAGGCGGCGCTTCAAGCCAGCCCTTCGGAGTAATGATATCGAGCCGCCCGTCGCCGTTGACGTCGCCCACCCCAATGCCGTGGCCGTAACTCTTCCGGCTGATCTCGTGCCTGATCCATGGGTCGCTCGCGCCCGGGTCGGCCACTTCATACCAGGTCAGAGGGAAATTTTCGTCGCCGAACTGCGGCAGAACTTGGAGCGGCTTGCCGGTATTGAGAATATCCACCAGGAGAGCAAATTCCACCGGCGATTTGGTCTCGATGATGTGCTCGCGCCACGCGCCGCCGCGGGCGCCCGGGTTCTCCCACCAAGTGAGCGGTTTTGACCAGTAAGAGCAGCTCACTACGTCGGGATAGCCGTCACCGGTGACATCGATGGCCAGGTCGCTGAGGTCTTCGAGATAGAACTCTGAGTAAGCCAAGTCGCGAAACTTGTGTTTGACGAAGCGCGGTCCTGCTCCGCGTTCGGGTGGGAGTTGCTCGTACCAGCTCTCGCCGCACACGATGTCGAGCCGGCCGTCGCGATTCATGTCCGCGACGGTCACGGATTCCGCCGCGCCCAAGTCAAGTGTGTGTTTGCGAAAAGCGATCGCGTCATCGCCCGCCATCGTCCATTCTCGGTCGATGGGGCGGCGAGACTCGGAAGCGTTTGGACCATGAGGCGCCGATTTCGGAGTCCCTTGTCCCGAGGCAGGGCTAGCCACCAGGCCCATGAGCGCTGTCGGAACACCCGCGCTCATCGACTTCAAGAACCGCCTTCTGGCGTGCCCCTCTTCTCGACCCATGGAAATCTCCCTTGCTGCGGGCGAAGCCCGCCTTGGCCTGCGGTAGCGCCAGCTATCGCTTTGAATGGTCTGGACTGAAAAAGGCGGGAGCTATTGCTCCCGCACTCCAGGGCGCCTGTGGCGCATGGCCCGAGTCATACGCGAACAATAAGGAATTGAATGTGACAGTCCACCAGATTCCTACCTTCCGGCTCAAGCTCTTGATGAATTGCAACCTGCGACGGGCCAGCTCATCTCCCGATGGAGCCAGATCTCGCCAGATCGCCGCCGCGGCAGCCAACTCCGGCCCCGGCTCGGCGAAGGATTCGATGGTCATCCAGCCGTTGTACTCGATTTCTTTGAGCGCCGTCAGCACTCCGCGCCAATCAACATGCCCGGTGCCAGGAATGCCCCGATCATTTTCTGAGATATGGACGTGTCCCAACTCTTTCGAGATGGCGCGCACGGAGTTTGCCGGATGGCGTCCCTCGATGTTGGCGTGAAACGTGTCGAAATGCACTCGAACATTGTGTGCTCCGACCTCGCGAACGAGTCGGGCAGCGTCTTCCTGCGTATTCAGGAAATAAGTTTCGAAGCGATTCAAAGGTTCGATGCAGAGTGTAACCCCAAGCTCCTCGCCCTGGCGTGCGGCAGCCCGAAGACCCTCCACCGCCCATTGTCATTCTTGATCATTTCGCCGGTGTCCCGGCAGAATCCCAAGACCGGCGTAAAGAGGCCCGCAGATCAATCGCGCTCCGAGTTCTGCTGTCCGTTCCACGCAGCGTTTGAGAAACTTGATGCCGTGCGCGCGAACTTCCGGCTGGGAGCTTACCAGGTGCGCTTCGCGCGGCAGCACGCTACAAGTAGTGCATTCGAGCTTCAACCGATCGAGAACCTTCGAACCGCGGGAATGTCCGCAGGCTCTTCTGGTGCGAGAAAAAGCTCCACACCGTCAAAGCCCCAGTCCCGGATGCGGGAAAGCAATGCTTGCTGCTGCTGGCCCACACGGGTGGTCCAGACCATCGTAATCACGCCGTATTTCATCTACGCGTGCTCCCTCCGCGTGTAGCCATTCCCAATGACTCTAGCCCTCGTTCACACCTTCACAGAACATAAGCTCGTCAATTCTACTCTAACGATTTGAGTCGTAAAAGGGCCGTGCCTGCTCAGCGCGGTACGCTGTCACTCCTGCGGTCTACGGGTGAGCATGAGCTAATTGGCGCAGACCGGATTTTCTTCCGCAACCATCCGACCCGGCAAGGAAAAGGAGGTCTGAGCGGGTCACGAGCCAACCGTCTGGCGGTGGTGTCATTTGGAATTGGATACCCTTCGGAACACCTGGTCATTCCCGCGGGAATCCGGTCCGCCGCCGGCGCAATTCCAAGGGTTTGCGGAGTAGATCCCGATTCACCTCATCGGGATGACTGCCCCTGGGAACGTCTCGCAAATGACACCCCTACGAATTCGTTTTATTGAGTAGACAATCTACCACCTCATGCGGTAGATTACCTGCCACTATGGCCAAGCAACCATCCGGAGGCCGAATCGAACTCGTCTACGGCTCGCTCGACATGCTGATTCTGCGCACCTTGCGCTGGGGACCGACTCACGGACATGGCATTGCCAAATCCATTGAGCGCCTGTCGGAAGAGACGCTCAAGGTGGAACACGGGTCGCTCTACCCCGCGCTCCAGCGCCTGCAACAGGAAGGTTGGATTTCGGCCGATTGGGGAGTCTCCAAAAACAAGCAGCGGGCCAAATACTACCGCCTGACAGCGGCCGGACGACGGCAATTGGTGGCCGAGACTTCGCGTTGGGACCGCTTTGTACGGGCCATTACCGGGGTTCTGCGGCCCGCCCAGTCGGAGGAAGGGCAATGAGCTGGCGGGCACAGCTTTCCAAACTCGGCGCTCTGTTTCGCCGGTCGAAGCCGGTGGACGATCTCGAAGAAGAGATTCGCTCTCATCTGCGCATGGAAGAGCAGGAGTATCTGGAATCCGGGATGCCGCCCGAGGAAGCTCACTATGCAGCGTTGCGCCGGTTCGGGAACGTGACCTTGACCGAAGAGAGGAGCAGGGAAATGTGGCGATGGGATTCCTTCGAGACGCTCTGGCAGGATTTCCAATATGGACTGCGCACGTTGGTTAAGAATTCTGGCTTCACTGCTGTCGCAGTCTTGACTCTTGCCCTTGGCATCGGTGCAACCACAGCCATTTTTAGCGTCATCGAGGCCGTGCTGCTCCATCCGCCGCCGTATCACAACCCTGCCCAACTGGTTGAGATCGGCTCGAGGAATCCGGAGCACGATGAGGACTCAGTGTCGGTTGGAGACTTCGCCGACTGGCAAGAGCACACTCTGGCTTTCCAGGAAATCACCGCCTACCAGAACTGGAAATTTCAAACGCTGGCTGGGGCCGGCGAACCCGACGAAGTCTGGGCCTCGCCCGTCTCAACGAATCTGTTTCACCTGCTTGGTGTCAATGCGGTCCTCGGACGTACTTTCGTCCCGAGCGAGAGCCAGGCCGCAGTCCTTAGTTACGAGTACTGGCGCGGGCATTTCTCGTCGGATCCCGGAATTATCGGCAAAACATTGCGGCTCGACGGCCAACCTTACACTGTGATTGGCATTGCGCCGTCTGATTTTGAGTTTCCGGGACCCAACGCTCAAATGTGGATTCCCCTCACCTTCAGCGCCGCAGAGAAGAACAATCATGAGCACCATCTGCTCCAGGTCATCGCGCGTCTCAAGTCAGGTTCCACCCTGAAGCAAGCCCAGGCGGAAATGGCGACTGTGGCCAGCCGCCTGTCAATGCAATACCCGAAGACCAATGCCGGCTGGAGCGCTTCCGTGGAACCGCTTAAGATCCAAGGAATCGAGGGACCGCTTCGCGACGCTCTTCTCGCGCTATTGGGTGCGGTCGTGTTCGTGCTGATGATCGTTTGCGCCAACGTGGCCAGCATGCTTCTGGCGCGTGGCGCGGCGAGGCAAGGCGAAATGGCGATCCGCGCCGCCTTGGGCGCCGGCCGATGGAGGCTGATCCGGCAACTATTGGTGGAGAGCCTGGTGCTGGCGGGCCTGGCCAGTGTCGCCGGTTTGGCGCTGGCCTCCTTAGGATTCCGTGGAATGGTGAGTTTCGTGCCGAAATATTCCCTCATTCAGAACCAAGGGTTGCACCGGATCGCGATCGACATTCCTGTCCTGGCCTTTACGATTGCACTTTCACTGGTGACGGGAATCGTGGTGGGCTTGCTGCCCGCTCTGCGTATCTCCGGCCGCAACCTGAATGAGTGGCTAAAACAGCGCGGGCGGACGTCCGGGACGAGTGCGCACAGATCTGGCCTGCAGAGCGCGCTGGTTGTTTCAGAAGTGGCGCTCGCCTTGGTCCTGCTGGTGGGAGCAGGACTGATGATTCAAAGCTTTGAGCGCTTGGCGACCGCTCCCACGGGATTCAATCCGGACCACCTTTTGACGGTGCGAGTGCCACTTGCAAACTACAAGTATTCCGCGGGTCCGCAGTCCGTGGAGTTTTATCGCGCCGTCCTAGAGCGGATCGCAGCCGTGCCCGGCGTAAAGTCTGTGGCAATGGCGAACAACCTGCCGTTCACGGGATTTCATACTTCGGGCTACATCCCCGAGCCAGGGAACTCACCCAAAAGTTCGGGCGAAGGTATCGCTTTCGCGCTGCGCAGCGTCAGCCCCGGCTATTTTCGCGCCATGGAAATACCTCTCATGGCGGGGCGCGAGTTCATCCAGGCCGACAGTGAGAGCAATGCGCGCTGTGTTCGCATCATCAATGGAGCGATGGCGCGCCGCTACTGGCCGGGAGAAAACCCTGTCGGCAAGGAACTCCGTGGCGCGTGCCCGAAAGACGCCTCGGCATTGATTGTCGGCGTGGTCGCGGACTCCAAACAGAACTCCGTAGATTCCGAAGTCGAGCCGGAGTTGTACGAGCCCTATGCCCAACACCCGGCCTTTGCCTCTTTCCTGGTGACGTTCATCGTCCGCACGGCCTCCAACCCGCTTGATCTCGCCAGCGCAGTGCGGAAGGCGGTTTGGGAAATCGACCACGATCAGGCCGTGATCCAAATCCGAACCATGGAAAACGTTATTTCCGAGTCCATCTGGCGACAGCACTTCTGCGCCTCGATGCTCGGTGTGTTCGCGGCCATCGCGCTGGTGCTGTCGGCAATCGGGATTTTCTGCGTACTGTCTTATTCGGTTATTCAGCGGACGCACGAGATTGGAATTCGTGCTGCACTTGGAGGTACCCGGAGCGACATCTTACGGCTAGTGGCAGGAGAAGGATTACGTCTGACCCTGATTGGAGTGGGCATCGGAATAGCCGGGGCGTTGGGTCTTACGCATCTTTTGGCGGGCTTACTTTATGCCATCCGCCCCAGAGACCCAGCGACATTCGTCACCTTGTCGTTGCTGCTCACCGGAGTGGCCCTGCTGGCGATGTACATTCCAGCACGGCGCGCGACGAAGGTCGATCCCATGGTGGCGCTGAGGTATGAATGATAAATTTGAAGCTTGGGCGTCCTAGGGCAGCCATGGTAAACCGAACGGCGCCAGCAGAAAGCTGAATAAAATCGAATTCGGTTCGCATGTAGAAATTTCCGTGGAGTCTTACCGCCTCCCCACGATGAGGCTCTCAAAACCTGGTTCCCCTTAGAATAATCATGAAATCGAATTCCTTTTATCCCGGTGCTGACAATCAGACACTCGGAAAGCGGCAAGAAAGGAATTGACACGAACTCACTGCTGGCTCAAAATGAAAATCGATACTCGATTATGGTTCGACCCTTCAAACGTGGCGCATTGCGCAATCGCCTTACCGCTCATCTCTTTGATGCAATCCTTCACGGGGAGCTCTCGGCCGGCGAACGGATCGTAGAAGGTAAGCTAGCCCAGCAACTTGGAGTCGCCCAAAGCACCGTACGCGAGGCGCTGCAACAGCTTGAGCACCAAGGCCTGGTGACCAAGCATGACAATCGCGGCACATTTGTGAGTCGGCTGACGACGGAAGACATTGAGGGCATCTATACCGTCCGCCGGGAGCTGGAGCCACTTGCGGCATCCCTGGCCCGTGAGCGGCTGACGGCTGAGCACCTGGAGGAACTGGCGAATCTGGTTGAGCAGATGCGGGTTGCGGGCGAGGCAGGCGATTTTGTTAAATTGCTGAAAACTGACATTGAGTTCCACCGGCTGATTTGGAAGGTTTCGGGCAACAAGTGGATTGAAAGGGCCCTTGAAGTTGTTTGCCTTCCCCTTTTCGGCTGTTACTTGATCAAGACCTCCTCGGGCCATATATACAACCGCGCCAAAGATCTGGAAGAACATCGCACGCTTTTGAAAGTGTTGAGTGAGGGACCCCCGGAGGGGGTGCGTAGAGTATTCACTCAAATCATGGAGACTTTTCGCGTCCAGGAAATCCAAAACTTCCAGGCGGCGGAAGAAGCGGCTCCTACCCTGAGCGATCAGCCGGTCCTGCCAGCGCAGGATTGAGGCGGTCAAAACCCACTTATAGAAACGCGGCAATCCTCTAGCCGGAAAGCATGGGAATCCCTTTCCGAAAAAGGGGCGTTCTAAAGGGGAGAAGCTATGTTCCAGGCGCGAGTTGACACGAGTTGGACCAAGGACGATCTCCGCACGGTGATTCTTGAAAATTCGCTCCTGCGTGTAGTAATCCTCCCCGAAGTTGGCGCCAGAATTCATCACCTGGTTTATAAACCGCTGGATACCAATCTGCTCTGGAATCATCCTCGCATCGCGCCCGCAAGACTTCCATTCGGCGTGCGATACGACGACGTGTGGCCCGGAGGTTGGGACGAGTTGTTCCCCAACAACGAGCCTGGGGTAATTAACGGTGAATTGTTTCCGGACCATGGGGAGATTTGGAGTGTTGAATGGGATAGCGAGACGGCGGAATCAGCAGATGGAGTCTCAGCCAGCTTCTATTGCCGGACTCGGATTAGCGATGTATCAATCAAGAAGACGGTCTCGCTTCGTTCGGGAGAGCCCAAGGTCCGTGTCTCGTACTCTTTGAAGAACGCATCGGGCACAGCGATCCCAATACTTTGGAATCTGCACGTCGCGATGGATGTTTCGGAACATCACCGAATCGAATTTCCGCCGATGAAGGTTCGGGTTGAGCCGACTTATCCCGGAACCCTCGTCGGCGCGCCGGATAAATCCTCTTGGCCCCTGATCACGGGCCCACAAGGCACCGTCGATCTCCGGAAGGTTCCACCAGCCTCCAAGAAGAAATTACATTTCTTCTATGGCCTCAATCTGGCAGAGGGCTGGTGCGGCGTCACCAACACGCACTTGCGACTCGCCTGCGGGCTGAACTTCGATCAGTCCGTGTTTCCGTGTTGCTGGCTGTTCGGATCGTTCGGAGGGTGGCGAAACCTGAATGTTGCTGTCCTCGAACCTTCTACCGGATACCCTTTCAGCATGGAACGCGCCATTCAAAATAAGACATGCGCCTGGCTCGACGTAGGGCAGGTGATTGAAACTTCCGTGATTTTCGGTGTTGCGGAAGGACTCGCTTCCATCAGGGGCATTTCCCCACAAGGAGACATCAGTTGATTATTGGTTGGCGATTGCAATGAGTCTCCAATCTATAGGGTGAAATTACGGCCGATGTCCACAGACCCACAACAACGAGAAGTCGCAATTCCAAAAAGGATGGTTGCGCCCTGGCTGGTTTACTCCTTGCTGACCATACTTTTTTGGGGTGTCTGGGGAGCAACATCGAAAGCCGTGGCGAACGACATCGACACATACATGAACCAGGTGCTGTTCACCATCGGTCTGGTCCCCGTGCTTATCTTGGTGATTCGCTCTCCCCGCCTGGCAGGAGGTAAGAATCGGAAACGCGGAATTTTCTACGCATTCATAACAGGAATTCTGGGTGGCGTCGGCAACATCACTTTTTTTAAGTCTCTGACGATGGGTGGGCGTGCGGCCGTCGTGGTGCCGATGACGTCTCTGGCGCCCCTCGTCACGGTGGTCCTTGCCTTTCTGGTGCTGCGCGAAAGAATGAGCACCAGCCAGCTTATTGGGTTAGCCGTGGCGGGTGTCGCCATTTATCTACTCAGTTTGTAGAGCTGTTTTCTGGAGGCGTCCGATGCATTTCCCCTTGTGGCTTTTGTTTGCTCTCATCACCCTGATTTTCTGGGGAACTACGGGTGTAACGCAGAAGCTGTCGACGAATGCCATCTCCACCGAGTCGTCATTTCTTTGGTTTGTAGTTGCGTTCCTCCCCATCGCACTAGTGATCGTCCTCGTCGTGCCGCTTGACTGGCATATCAAGACGCGGGTCTATTGCCTGGCCATCGTCGGAGGAGCGCTGAACGGCTTGGGCGCCTTAACGAGTTTCAAGGCTCTGGAATCCGGAGGCAAGGCCTCGATCGTGATTCCGCTATGTTACCTGTATCCCCTCGTCACTATCTTCCTGGCTCTGATTCTGCTCCACGAGAAAGTCACGCGCACCGAAATTGCGGGAATTGTGCTCGCACTCGTCGCTGCCATCCTGCTCTCTCGCGAGGCGCTGCCTGAAGCGTCAAACTGAGTCGTCAAAGGCATCTTCGGAAGTTTGATGAGGCCATCCTGGGGAGTAAATTCTGGCCTTATCAGCTTGCTCCGAATGATGGAGGGCCACAGCTCCGGCACCATGAATTCGATGAACGGCACGTTGGGACATGCGGCGCTGAAGTGAATCTCCGCGGCGATGGTGAGTCCGGATTTCCACCCGTGCGGCGTGCAGAGCAATCCGCGTTGGTCCGCGAGTTTGGCGATCCGCATACACTCCGTAATCCCCCCAGCCCGTCCGACGTCAGGTTGAATGACATCCACCTTTCCGCGATCCATCAGGTCCAATGCTTCCCACCGAGAGGCCAGCAATTCGGCCCCAGCGATGCGTGTGGTGACCGCCTCGGCCAGACGCGCGTGACCGTCAAGATCGTCCATGCGCAGGGGTGTCTCCACAAGGTACAGATTGCATTCCTCGAGCTGCCGCAGGGTCCAGATCGCCGCCTTGCTATCGAGCCAGCGGTAGCCTACGTCAATCATGAAAACTATTTTGTCTCCCAGCGTGCGCCGGGCCAGTCTCACCAAGCGTACGATGTCGGCGTCCGTATAAACGTCGGCGTAAACCAACTGCAGCTTGACGGCGCGAAATTTCATCTCCAAGACCTTCTCCATCATTTCCTGCGTCCGGCGCTCCGTTTTTGCGAGCGACGAGAGGGCTGCATGCACGCTCGCGTAAGGCACCACCGCCTCACGCCGCGGGCCGCCGAGGAGTTCAAAAACAGGCCGGCCCAGGGCCTTGCCGGCGAGGTCCCATAACGCCAGATCGATCGCGCCCATCGCGTGGATCACCAGGCCGCGCCGCCCCGTGTAGATCGTTCCCTGATACAGCTTCTCCCACAGCCGTTCGACATCCAGCGGATTTTCACCGATCAGCATGTCTTGGATGCTGAGGCTCCAATTGTGGGACGAAGGCGCTTCGAGCACCGCCTTCACCATGAAGGGCGAGGCATCGACTTCACCAATGCCGGTGGTGCCGTCGTCGGTGTGAATCCTGACTATCACCGTCTCCTGCGCGCCGTCGTTTGCGGTTGCGTCCACTTGTTTGACTCGAAGAGGAATCGCTTCGACTTTCGTAATCTTCATCGCTCGCCTTGTGGAATTGAATTGGAGTCCTTCGCTGTCATCCTGAGCCCCATTCGCTTCGCTCAGGGCAAGCTCTTCTCTTGTCATTCTGAGCGCAGCGAAGAATCCCGGCAGTTCCGCTCAGGGTAAACTGCGCGAAGAATCTAAGCTGCTAATTTCAGGACAGACCGGGATGCTTCGTTTCGTTCAGCATGACAAAACGCACTCTTTCATCATCCTGCTAAATAATGGAGTGCCGCGGTTGCGGATCATAACGTGATCGTCAGGCCGCCATCTACGACGAGGTCCGCCCCGGTCATGTAGCCGCACTCGCGAGCGGCAAGGAACAGCGCCGCCGCCGCAACTTCCTCTGCCAATCCCGCTCGTCGCAGCGGAATGCGACCTGTTTTCAGATAAGAGCTTACGAATTGCTCGGTGGTCTTCTCATTGACTCCGTCGACGATGGATATCGCTGTCCTGATGAATCCCGGGCTGATGGAATTGACCACTTTGATCGAGCGCATCTCCGCAAGCCCCGTGGTGATATCTTGAAATTTAAGCGCAGGAGAGTTCGAACTTAGTTTCTCTAAGATGAATGCAGGCAGATCGCCCATTTCCACGGCGATTGTGGATGAAGGCAGGCCGGTAAACTTGCCGACCATTAGATTTGTAAGCTGGTCCAAACCTCTTAACGGATTCTCGTACGTATACCCAGGGAAACTCCGGCAAGCGATCCCGGATTCTACATCCCCACCGGGTTCGCTGTCTGCAAGGAAAAGAATTGGCTCTTCACCTTTGACCCAAGCCAGCGCTCCGGGAAGAGGGCTGAAAGGAGATGCACCGGTTTCGATGCCCGTAGTGTGTCCCGCGAAATATCGCAAACTTGCGAGCGAGGTCAACAGAACATGATCGATCTTGCTTTCTCGAAGGAGATCAGAGAGCCGGTCCGTCTTAGAGTTTGATTCCGCCATTGCACCTCATTCGCAGCGAGTCCGCTCGTAAACCTGCTGCAACTCCTTTATCACTACGCCTGGATTTCCACCGCTGCGAAGGAATTCGTGAACCGCTTCGCCGGCCTGATCCTGGAAATCGATATAACCCTCATAGCGGGGACGCATATACGCCCGGTCCTGTGCTGCCAGCGTGTTCCAGAAAAAATTGCTGGTTACACGATTCGCTTCTTCATCCGTCCACGCCGAACGGTGACCCGGCTGGCCGCCGCTCTGCACATAGAGCCTCTTCTGGCATTCGGGACTCGCCACGAAGCGGGCATATTCAATGGCAACATCCCGGTGTTTGCAAGCGCGTGAGATCGCGAGGCCGGTACCGCCCAGAGCGGAGCGCGCCCGGCCATTCTTCCCGATTTTGCACAGGTCGCCGAACACAAGTTGCTTGCGGGCGTAGCCTAGGCGGGAGTAGTTCGAGTAACTGTAAGCGAATGGACAGTAGGCAGTCGCATCGGCGTTAGCCATCTCTTCGTAGGTTGCAATGGGATTGCGGTTAAAGATTTCAGGCGAGCATCGGCGCGCAAGCTCTCGAAGCATGGTGAGCGCTTCCATACCGACCCCGGGATCAACGACCAGATTCTCGCGAGAAAAAGGGTTATGGCCGAGAGCGCAGCAGAACATGTAGAAATTCATGAGACTGTCGACTGGTAGGGAAGCAATCGCTACCATTCCGCGGCTTGCGAGCTCCAAGACCTCGTCCCACGTTTCTGGAACCTTGGCATTGGCGCGCTCCAGCAGATCTGCTCGCCACGAGCTGACCGGCGTGGCTGCGTCAATCGCCAACGCCCACTGATGCCCTCCGTAGAAATAGCTGCGATGTGATTCTCCGACCGAGTGCGTATTCTGGTCAGCGAGAAAACCCGCGCTGATGTGTTCATCCAGGGGCAGGAGATCGCCGTGGCGCGCGACGTAGCCGACAAAAGGATGGTCAGTCACCAGCAGGTCGAAAGTCTCCGCAAGTTTCGGAATGGGATAGTCGGCAAATTCCTGCAGGCTTCGCTTCTTCCACACAATTTCCGTTCCGGGGTGAGTCTCGGAAAAACGTTGGGCTGTGGCCACCATCGGCAAGAAGCCGCGCGAATGATTCCATGTGTTGCCCCTCAGGCGGACGGTGCCGTTCGAACTCATCGTCACAGCATTGATCTCCGAAAGGGAATTGAGTAAATTCTGACCCTGCCTACGCTCACCCGGGTTCACCAATGGACCTTTGGTACCCGGTAAGCAGCATCCCACGGCCGCATCGGAGCGTGGTCACGGTCGAGTTCCAGCCGGGTGAAAATCGGATAAGTTCCTCCATGCGGAGTTATCTGAACCACGGTGTCTCCTCGCCAGCGTGCCCGGTAGCTCCGTCCGGCCACCATGTGCGTCCGCTCCTCTTCAGACTGGTCAAAGCGCAACCCGACCCGCGAGCCGGGCTTTGCGCCGGTGATACGCAATGCATTGGTTCCAGACTCGCTGCTGGCACGCGCGGCCGCGCTCATTTCCGTATGGACACGCTCTGGCGCTAGCCACGCGGGGCAGCGAATCACAACAGGGCGCGAGGTTCCCGGATAGAGATCCAGTCGGCCCTCATACGGCAGATAGCTTGCGACTTCGAGGGACGGGGTTCCACCGCTCAGGAGCAGATTGACGTGAACCTCAGCCTGCGTCTCGGTGATCGCGTTTTGGTAGGCGAGAAAAAGCCCGCGCATGCCCCCGTTGATGCAGCACCCTTCGACGTCGCCCTTTGGAACCGCGAGCAGGGTATTCGGATCAGCGTAGCTTTCAAAGCATCCGCGGATACCGCGCGCCAGGAGGCTGTCAGAGATGCTCAGGCTCGAGACGTCGCGGAACTGATTCTCGATAAGCTGATTGCGGACGAAGCGCTCGAGATCGTCCCAGTACTCCGTGTGCCCTTCCTTAATCAACTCGAGCGCGAGCCGAATGAAGCTAGTGATGGTGTCCGTCTCGCACGTTTGCGAGCCCACCGAATCCGCCACCCAGCCGAACGGGCTGGTATGGTTCGCCCGCACCCACTGGTAAACCTTCTGCGAGCGCTCTATCACAGCTCTATGGTCCAGGCCCTCGCCCGCGCGTGAACATCGGATAATCCCCGAGAACGTGTCCATCCAGGCGTGCAGGTGGCCCTCCCAGTATGTCTTGGAGATCATGCCGTCAGCGGTCACGGTCGGATCGTGATAGAAGGCCCAGCGGCTCAAGTGCTCCGCATACTTGAGCGCGGGGGCGTATCCGGTGAGCTCGTAAAATCGAACGACCGGCAGCACCTGATACGCCGCTTGGTGAGAGCACGGAGCAATCTTTGTGGCCACTTGAGGAAACCAAAGATAATCCTTCTCGTGGACCGCCATCCGGTCCAGTCCCGCGATAAATCTTTCGATAAGGAGGCGAAGCGCCGGGTCACGGCTCAACTCGAAATCGGTCACGAGGCCATAGAGGGCGCTGCCTTGGGCGAACATATGGTCCGGCGCCTTCTGGTCGGCGTTCCAGATCACACCGTGTTCATCGAAGAGCGACAGAAGAAATCGCCGGATGCGCTGCTCGCCCCTCATCATTTCAGGAGTTGCAGGCATCATCTGCCGAGCGAGAATCAGCGCTTCGAGGAATCGGGCGCTCGTGTCGCCGAAATCCCACACATCGTGACGTAATCGAACAGGGTGGTGGTTCACAACCTCGACCGCGAACCACGGGCGGTAGTTCTGGCTGGGATCCATTCGATTCATTACGCACTCGACCGCGAGCCGCATGGGTTCGCGGAGGTCAAGAGTTGCGGGGCGGAGCGGCGTGGACGTGCCACCCAGGGCTCGGGCGGCGACGGCGGCGGAAGGAAGGGTGGCCAGAAACGCGCGACGGTTCATCACTCGTGATTCCCCTGATGGAGTTGCACCAGCAATTTCCTCACATCTTGATCATCGGGACGCAACGCGTGCGCGCGTTCAAGGACGCGCTGGGCCGAGGGTCTATCGCCGAGCTTGTAGAGCACCGCGCCGCCCACGGTCAGGGCCTCGAAAAAATCCGGACGCTCGCGGAGCGCTGCTTCCAGAAACTGGCGAGCCTGAGAATATTGCTTCTGCTGAAAGTACGTAAACCCGATGTTGTAGTTGATCTCCGGCGAATCAGGATCGAGCGTTCGTGCCCTTTCAAAGGCCGCAAGGGCGTGGTTGTAATCGCGGAACTCACCGAAGAGCATGCCTACGGCGACGAGCTTGTCGATGTCGTCAGTCTTGAGCGCCGATCCACAATCCGACCAAGCCTGATCGCTGCGTCCCGCTGCAAGCTGCTCCCGGCAACCGAGCAATTGCTGCTTGCCGGTGAGGTAGTACCGGTGCAGCCGGTCGGACTGCTCGAATTCACGCTCGGCCTCCTTCGCGCGCCCGGTTTTGGCATAGGCTCGCGCCAGCAAGTAATGGGCGCGGAAGTCGCGCGGATTAAAATTGACCTGCTTTTGAAGCACCGGAATGGCTTGTTTCGGCTCGTCCTTTTTCATCAGCGCCGAGCCAAGAAAATACAGCTCGTCCTCGAGCGGTTGACGTCGCTTCAAGGATTCGAACCGCCGGATCGCGGAGTCCAGCCGGCTGTCCGCGAGATCGAGACGGCCCAGGTAGTAGACGACCCAAGCTTTCCTGTAGGCGGAAGGCTCAAGGCGCTCGAACTCGCGGCGCGCCTCGGGATATTGGCGCTCGTTGAATTCAGATACCGCCAGGTGAAAACGAGCGTCGGACAGATGAGGGTCGGCATCAAGCGCCAATTGAAACTCCTTTACGGCCTCGGAATACCTCTGCACGGCGAACAATTTGAGGCCGGCGCCGAGATGCGCCTGCGCGTCGTTTGCGGCGGCCATCCGAGGCGCATACATAAGAAAGACCAGGAAGGCCACAATGCCTGTCAACGGTCGGACTCGCGCGGTGTAGAATAGTTCCGGCATGTACTTTCCCGGGCTTTTGCTTTCCTTGCTTCTGGGTTCAACCTCGCAGACGCCCGTCCACAAATCCTCTACCAACGTTACTTTCACCGACGTCGCGCAGCAAGCGGGAATCGACTTCGTCAACGTGTTTGGCGGGGCGAACGCCAAACGGTACTTGCTCGAAACGACAGGGTCCGGCGTGGCCTGGATCGATTACGACCGGGACGGCTACCCCGATCTCTTCCTCGTCAACGGCACAACGATTGAAGGGTTCCAGCCTAACCAGGCTCCCACGAATCGCCTCTTCCACAACAATCATGATGGCACCTTTACCGACGTGACCGCGAAAGCAGGGTTGTTGCACTCGGGCTGGGGTCAAGGCGTCTGCGTCAGCGACTACGACAACGATGGCTGGGACGATATCTTCGTCACCCACTACGGGAAGAATTTGCTTTATCACAACAACGGCAACGGCACCTTTACCGAAGTCGCCGAAGAAGCCGGCGTAGCAGGTGAGGCAACGCGCTGGAACACCGGTTGCGCCTTCATCGATTACGACCATGACGGGCGGCTGGATCTGTTCGTGGCCAATTACGTGGACCAAGGGCCGGACTTTCGCCTGTTGCCGCAACCCGGCTCGGGACAGTTCTGCCAGTATAAGGGCATCCCGATGGCTTGCGGACCGCGCGGCCTCAAGTCGGGCAGAAATTTTCTCTACCACAACAATGGCGACGGAGCATTCACAGACGTGAGCGAAAAGTCGGGGATTCTGCTGCCCGACAAGCACTATGCGCTCGGTGTGGTCACGCTCGACTACGATAACGACGGCTGGGACGATATTTACGTCGCCTGCGACTCGACCCCCAGCAGTCTTTACCACAACAACCACAACGGGACTTTTACGGACGTCGCCTTTATGGCCGGCGTGGCCTTGAGCGGCGACGGAGAGGCTCAGGCCGGCATGGGTGTGGCAACGGCTGACTACGACGAAGACGGTTACCTTGACCTTGCGAAGACCAACTTTTCCGACGACACGCCCGACCTGTATCACAACAACGGTGACGGCACTTTCAGCGACGCAACTTTTGCCATGGGTCTCGGCACCCATCCCAACTATCTGGGCTGGGGTATCGGGTTCCTCGACTACGATAACGACGGCTGGCCCGACCTGTTTATGGCCAACGGGCACCTCTCGCCGGAAATCGATCCCTACCACATCGACACGACGTACGCCCAGCGGAAGCTGCTTTATCACAACGTGCCCGGGCCCGCAAAGGGCCGGACGTTTATGGATGTTTCCACTTCCTCCGGACCGGGCACTCAGCTTGTGAGTTCCAGTCGCGGTGTAGCCTTTGCAGACTACGACAACGATGGCCGCGTGGACATCGCCATTAACAACATGAATGGCCCGGCGCTCCTGCTTCGCAACGACGGCGAGAATGGCAACCACTGGATTGGGATCAACACCGTCGGACGCCAGTCGAACCGGGACGGCATCGGGACGCGCGTCGAAGTTACCGTGGGCGCCCAGCGGCAGATCGACGAAGTGCGAAGCGGCGGAAGCTACATTTCGCAGAACGACCTCCGGCTGCATTTCGGCCTTGGCAGTCGTGATGGCGGATGAGATCACGCTGCGCTGGCCAAGCGGGCACGTGGACCGGCTCGAAAAAGTCCCCGCCGACCGCATCATCACGGTCGAAGAAGGCCAAGGAAGGCGTTGACAATTGATGTTTGTCGATTGAGTGATTGAACCTATCCCGTCTTCCTGGCCGCTGCAACACGCAAAGGCCCTCCCTGACCGTCAATGACCCAATTCCGTCATTGCAGCGTCTCGAGCAGGCGATTCTCCACCAACTGCTTCTGCTGCTGCTCCTCGCGTTCTTTCTCGCGGATGGTGTACTCGTGCCGCGCCCGTTCGGCTTGTTCCTTCTGGCCGAGCCGGTAGTCAATTTGGGCGATCAAGTAAAAAGGCTCCGCGTATGTGCGGTCGAGTCGAGTGGCGGTGTCGAGGTCCGCAAGGGCGCGAGACGTGTCGCCGGCGTCATTCCGCAGTTTCGCCCGTTGGAAATAGGCGGGCGCGAATTGCGGGTTCAGGCGCAGAGACTCGTCGAGCGATCGCAACGCGCCGCTATGCTCTCCGCTTGGGTCAAGCCGCACCAGCACGAGCGCGTGCAGGTAGTAGAGATAGTAATCTGCGCCCGCACTGTTCAACCGGCTTTCGAGGAGATGCTTCGCCTCGACGAGATGCCCGGATACGTAATCAAGAAACGCCAGCGCTTCCCGCGCGGCATCGGCATCGGGGCGCAGGTTCAGCACTTTTTGGAATGTGCTCGCGGCATCGTCATACTTGCCCAGGCGGAAGTAGGTGAGGGCGAACCCGGTTTCGATGGGCGCTGAATCCGGCAGACGCTGGGCGCACTTTTCGTACACGTCGAGCGACTTCCAAAAGTTCTCGAAATGGAAGAACAGAAGCCCGGCGTCGGAACACAGGCTTTCATTGTCAGGCTCAAGCTTGAGAGCGGCCAGATATTCTTCCCCTGCGGCCTGTTGGTGATGGAGAGCCGCTTCGATCTTGCCGCGCAGGTAGTGGTAATCGGCTTGATTCGAGGCGAGGTCAGGCGGAATCCGGTTGAGGGTGTCGAGCGCTTTTTGCGAATTGCCTTGATGGTAGTAAGCGAATCCCAGGTTGAACGCTGCGTCGTAGGAGTCCGGCTTCAATTGCACCGCGCGCTCGAAGGCCTCGCCGGCGGCGCGGGACTTTCCCGTTTCGCCGAACCTCGATCCGGCGTTGAGCAAATCCTCGTAGGACGCTGACCCGATGAACGACCTCAGTAGCGCATCGGCTTCCTGGCTGCGGCCCTGATCGAGATAGGCGACGATCAGTTCCGTGGTGACAGCAGGATTCCCCGGCGCGAGGCGAACGGCCGTTGCGAGTTCCTGAATCGCTTCGGGCGTGACTCCGTTCTCTCGCAACAAGCGGCCCAGGGCATAGTGAGCCTGCGGATTGTCGCCGGCGAGCGACGCCAGGTCAAGCGCCAAGCCGAGAGCTTCGGTCTTCTTCTTCAGCTCGAACTCCGTCTGGCACAGCAGGAACAGCGCCTGCGGGTCTTTTCCTCCCGAGAGCTCGACTGCCCGTTGTAAAGCGCTCTCAGCTTGCTGAAGCTTCTGCTCGCGCTCGAAGACGGCGCCGAGCAGTCGGTAGGCGTCCACCGAGTTCGGCTGACTTTTCAGAAGGCTCTCAAGCGCCGCCTCGGCTTCCTTTAGCTTCCCGTTTTGGACCGCGTCCGCAATCTGTCGGAGGTCGTCCTGCGCAGGTGCAAAGCTCGAGCCTGCAATCGAACTGGCAAGAAGGCAAGCGAAGGTGGGAGGGATACAGAACCAAGAAAATACGAAGCGCCGAAACTCCGCAGGTTTCGGCGCTTCGTTCGCACGCTCTCGCACCATAACTCCACGTTACCAATAGAACTTTAGACCAAATTCCATCGAGCGCGGGTCCGTCTGAACATTGGTGATCTTACCGAACTGACAGCCGAACTGATGAACAGCATCGACGCTACCGTCTGGGTTGGGAGGCAGGCACCAGTTCGTGTTCGGCAGCCCTAGGCTTTGGTGGTTCAAGGCGTTATAAAGCTCCCACCGGAACTGGAAATAGCGGCTCTCGGTCCAATGGAAGTCCTTGGCGAGCGTGAAGTCGGCATTCCAGAATCCAGGGGCGCGGCCACTGGGTGGCCGCAGCCCCGCCGTGCCGAACTGCCACCAGGGATCGAAGGCGTTGTAATCGAACGGCGTGCCATCGGGATTGAGGCCCGTCGAGACCTCCTGGATCACTGCCGGGTCCGAGCCAAAGACCGGCGACAGCGCGTTCGGGTTAAACCACTGATTCTCGACCTGCTGGCGGTTCTTACTGCTCCGGCCGCTCGACAGGTTTCCGACAAGATTGGGGCGACCTGTGATGCCGTTGCCCCCCCGGTAAATAGAAGGGGTACGCCGGACTGAATGTTCCAGTTCTGGGTCAGCCTCCATCCCCCTGCGAGCCGGTCCGCCCAGGTATTGCCAGTCCAGAACGGCTTTCCCGTCCCGAAGGGCAGCTCGTAAGTGACGGCGAAATTCAGGACGTGGGTAATATCATCGGGGGCCAAAGCGATGTCGGCGAACCGATTATCGGGATTCTGAGCTGCAGATCCTCCGGCCGAATTGCCCGATCCGCCGGATATAGCGCCGGGAACAAACGAGCTTCGGCCCACAGACCTGCCCAGGGTCGTCGGCGTGGCCGCGTTGCCGATGATGTTGCCGGTGTTGGGGCTTTCGATGTCCTTTTGGTAGGTGTAGGCGACGATGAAATTCAATCCGTGGGAATAGCGCTTCTCGAGCTTCGTCTGGAAAGAGTGATATCGATTGAACCCGTCGGGATTGCTGTTGACGGTCACCGATCCGTATTGCGGAAAAGGCTTCAAGATCAGGGACGCCGGGCACGAAGTTCCGCAGCCGTAGATGGCTCCGATCAAGGGATCCGTCGGGATAGGATTGTTAATGTTGTTGCGCAACTTCTGGCGGACCGCGGTGGGCACGTAGTCATAGTTTCTAAATTCATCACCGTAAAGGTGCATGCCGTGCGTACCGACGTAGCCGACACTCAAGGCCACGTCCCCGGGAAGCTGCCGCTCCACGTAGAAGCTCCATTGGATGACGTAGGGGTCTTTGCTGCCGTTGAGGAACCCTCCGCCGGGCGTGGTGCCTAAGAACTGCGCGTCTGATTTCTTGACAGAATCGGCCGAGGGAAGGTTCAGGTCGGGCGCGCCGGAGCTCAACCGGAAGGCCGGGGTTCTTCCCGTGAAATCGCCGCTGTAAGGGACATACTGGGCGAAGGCGGGTGTGCTGATCGCGCCATTCTGGTCCCCGAATGCGGCGCTGATGCCGTTGCTGTAGATGATACCGAAACCGCCGCGGATGACCGTCTTCCGGTCGCTGAAGGGCGCCCACGAGAAGGCAATGCGAGGTCCGAAATCATTCTTGTGCGCTGGGAAAACATTGCGGTCAGGATGCTGGGGCGTTCCGAAGTAATCAATTCTTCCTGGATAGGGCACTTGAGGATTGGTACCGGTGAAGTTGAAATTCGCGATGTCGTCGTGACGTTCCCTGAACCAACCGAAGATATCGTATCGGAGGCCGATATTAAGGGTGAAGTTGCTCTTGATGCGATAGTCGTCCTGTATATAAAAGCCCCAGTAGTCGTTGGTCTGCCACGGCGCATGGTATGTGCCCGTGCCTGAGCCTTGATCGACAGCTCCTAGTAAGAACTGGGCCAAGCCGGTCCCGCCCTGCCCCGTTACCGGATCGTTGGTGAGACCGCCTCCGAAGCCGATCCGACACCAATCGTGGGGATGACCTGAGTGGGCGGGTACAGGATAAAATTCAGGCCCGCCACTTTCTGCTCCACCTGTTTGGTCGCCGTCACACTGTCCGGATTGGGCGAGGCGACCTGGTTCTGGCGGCTGAACATGGCGCGGGCTTCATTGACCACTGTCGGACTGAAGGTTGTCGTAAGGCCCAGAGCGAAAATCTGATTGATGGTGCGGTAGGGCTGCGCCCCGGCGATGCCGGTCTGCGTCTGTGCCGTGGCTCCATTCCAGGGATAACGGTAGTTGGTGTAGTAGCTGGGATTAAAGAGCCATTCGCCAAAGAGTTTGTTCTTGTTAGACATCTCATGGTCAATTTTGATCGAAATATTGTGAGTCGTTTGGCTGCTTCCCACTGTGCCGATGAAATTGTTACAAGTATTTCCGCAACCGCTCGCACCTTGCTGCAACGGATCAATGAAATTCGGGTTGGGGTAGCTTGCGAGATAGAACGCGGCCAGAGGATCGATCTGGCTCTTCGGAATGACGGGCGTGAGGAAGGGAGTCCGGTGGAACTGGCCGTTAGCATCAGGTCCGGTGGTCGAGTAAGGGTCGTAAAGGCAGTTGGTCGCTCCGTTCACTCCGCAGACCGGCGCGAACCGGGGATCGCCGGTGAAGTCTCCATTCCTTTCTGCGGGCAGAGGGACTGTCAAGATTGTGGGTTTGTTCTCGTGAAGCAGAGAGACGTCCCACGAGGCGAAGAAAAACGTACGGTTCTTGCCGTTGTAAAAGTGAGGAAAATAGACCGGTCCTCCCAGGGTTCCACCGAAGTTGTTAAAGTTAATCTGCGGTTGAAGGAACGGCCTGCCCTGTGCGTCGCGCCGCGCGAAGGGATTGGTGGCGTTGAAGAAGGAGTTCCGGTTGAACTCATAAATGTTACCGTGGACTTCGTTGGTGCCCGACTTCAAAACTACGTTCACAACGGCGCCGCTTGTTCGGCCATATTCGGCCGCGAGACCGTTGTCCACGACGTTGAACTCCGAAACGGTGTCAGGCGAGGGATTCACTACCACGTTTTCGGCCCCCAGCGCCGCGTTGAGGCTGCCCTCCAGGTACCACGCGTTCGCGCCGCCCTGGCCGCCGTTGGCGCTGATGCTGGATCCCACCAAATGCTGCGAGTCAGGGAATCCGCCAAACTGGCTATCGAACCCGAAAAGACTCCCCGAGGGCCCGCTCGATTGCGTGACCCCGGGAATGAGCTGGACTAGCGTTTGGATGTCCCGACCTTGCAACGGAATGTCCTGGATATAACGCGATTGCAGCGACGTAGTGTAGTTGGAAGGAGCGTTGTCGACGACGGGCGCCGCCGCGGTGACTTCAATATGCTGGGTTAGCGCCCCAACTCTCAAAGTGAGGTCCTGCTGGGTTGTCACACCTGCCGTCACCACCACGTTGGTGATATCCAGGGGAACGAATCCAGGCGTTTCCGCCCGAACGGTGTACTTGCCGGGAACGAGTTCGGGCGCGAGATAAAAGCCCGCCGTGTTGGTGACGAGCGTCACCTCCACGTTGGTATCGACGTTCTTGACCACGACCTTGGCGCCCGGTACCAAGGCGCCGGCCGAGTCTGTAACGGTGCCCTGGATCACTCCACGATCGATC
>QHZN01000361.1 GCA_003225365.1 Acidobacteriota bacterium | reverse complement strand
GAGGCCTTTGGAGTACACTCTCCCTTTTCGACCAGAAATACGTCGTCCAGTTTTGTTGTGAGCTGGCCTACTATGAGTGGTGGAAACGACTAAAGGTGCTTACCGCCCTGGAGTTGAGCGCGAGGCACCCAAGGAGAACCCCGCCCCCTGACCACCGCGCCGTGGATTGGGCCCAATTGGCTCCGCTTCTCTACCCGAAACGTTCGATGAGCGATACGATAGCGCTTCTGAATTCCGCGCCGGCAATACCAGTTCGAGACCACTTTGCTCCGATGAAGATCGTGTTCCTGCTGGTTATCCACATGGGAGCAGTGGCTGCTCTGTGGCATTCAACTTAGGCAGCGGTGGGAGTCTGCTTCCTGATGCACGCTCTGTGCGGCGGCGTGGGGATATGCGTAGGGTATCACCGCCTGCTGACCCACCGGTCTTTCAAACGTCCGCGCGCTGTGGAATACAGTTTGGCTCTCCTCGGGTCGCTGTCCATGGAAGGCGGGCCAATCGTCTGGGTGGCTCACCATCACCAACACCATCAGTATCCCGACCAACACGGGGACCCCCACAGCGCGCGCCAGGGTTTGTGGTGGAGTCATGTGCTTTGGATGTTCTGGACGCCTTCTGCAGAGAGCCGCGGAGAAATTACCCATCGCTATGCGCCCGACCTGCTTCGTGTACCGTTTTATCGGTTTCTGGGTCGCATGTACGCTTGGTTATCTGTGCTGGCAGCGGTACTGATGTACGTCCTGGGCGGCTGGTCCTTTGTGTTTTGGGGGATGTTCGTACTCCTGATGCTCACCTACCACACCACTTGGCTAGTCAATTCAGCTGGCCATGCCTTTGGGTACAAAAATTTTCCCATCAACGACCTCTCCACCAATTGCTGGTGGGTGGCGCTGCTGACCGGCGGCGAGGGTTGGCACAACAACCACCATGCTTTTCCCACTTCGGCTCGCCATGGGATGAGGTTCTGGGAAATCGATTCTGCCTACGCGTTCATCCGTTCGCTTCGGGCAGTCGGACTGGCTTGGGACCTCCAGACGCCACCCGCTAACGAACTGCGTTTCAGCCTGCGCTGAACCTGAAACAGCTCAGGGGGAGTTCGCTCTGCAAGACTTCTCGAATGATCGCCACCTCGATTTAACGCCGGGCCGGGTTGAAAACACCAGCGACCTTGTTCGCATATACCTGCGCGAGGTAGGGCGCATACCCCTGCTGACGCGCTGCGGCGAAGTGGAGGTTGCCAAGCGCATTGAGCGCGGGCAACTCAACACGTTGAAGGCCCTGTCACGCTCGGCGATGGTTACCTACGAGATGTCCGGTTTACGCCAAGAGCTGGCCGCAGAGAAAAGGTCTATTCAAGAGATTGTGATTCCTGACGAAAATCAATGGACGGACGAAGGAGTATCGAGCCGCAGGTGTCAACTCATTGGTGTTGTGGGGGAGATCGAGCGTCTAAACCGGCAGTTGATCCGGCTGAAGGTGAAGAACGACGCGAATCCGACCGACCGTCGCGCCCGCAGCTGGGTCACTGCGCGCCAGCGGGTCCGCATTTCTCGATTGATTCGGTCCCTTAGGTTCACCCAAGCGGAGCGCCTGCGGCTTATCGAGAAAATCCGTGAGACGGTGGAACAATTAAACTCTCTCGAGCTGGAGGTGAAGAGACTTGAAACACGGCTGCAAGCCCGACCAACCAACAAATACTTGAGGAACGAGCTGCGGGGATGCCGGGGTCGCCTGGGTGGGATCAAGGAACGGGCGGGGTGCTCAAGCGTCGAACTCCGGCGAACGTATAAAAATATTCTCGCCGGCGTGCAGGCAGCCGAGACCGCGAAGCAGGAGTTCGTGCAGGCGAACCTTCGCTTGGTGGTCGCGATCGGCAAGAAATTTGTCAATCGCGGGCTGGAATTCGTGGACTTGATCCAGGAAGGGAACGTCGGCCTGATGAAAGCAGTGGACAAGTTCGAGTACCGTCGCGGGTACAAGTTTTCCACTTATGCGACCTGGTGGATCCGGCAGTCGATGTTGCGCGCTCTCGCGGACCAGGCCCGAACCATCCGAGTCCCGGCTCATATGACAGAGAGGATCAACAAGCTCAGGCGTGTGGTGGGCCAACTGGTACAGGAGCTCGGCCGCCGCCCGAGCACGGAAGACATCGCCAAGTACATGGGAGTCCCACCAGAGGAGGTCCGCAAGGTTCTGGAGGTTGCGCAAGTACCCATTTCGCTCGATATACCCATCGGCGAAGAACAGGAAGCCCACCTGGGTGATTTTATCGAAGACCGTAGCGTTATTTCAGCGGCAGAGGTCGTTATCAGCAACAACCTGAAGCAGCGCATGGCAGCGGTCTTGAAGACTCTGAGCTATCGCGAGGAAAAAATCATAAAGATGCGGTTCGGACTTGATGGCCGCAACACCCACACTCTTGAGGAGGTCGGCCAGAGTTTTGCGGTGACTCGGGAGCGAATCCGGCAAATTGAGGCCAAGACGCTGCGCAAGCTTCGGCGCCAGTTGCCTAGGCAGGGATTGCGAGCGTTGCTGAATGCCTTTTAGCTCGAACGTTCTCGGCGTTCGTGGTTGACCCAGTCTAACGGTTCGCCACGGTCGTCATGGCCAATGCGGTGTTGCTTAGCGATCCATTGACCTACCCAAATTGCGAGGCGCGGGTTGCTTTTGACCTCGAAGGGAAAGTGTCTAATGGCTGTGCATCTCGTCAATCCTAATCTTTTATGGTTTGGCGTTGGCGATGTTACGCCGCGATGGCTTTACGTACTTGCCGTGGCTCCCCGTTCCTTTGGCGACCCGAGGCTTGTCAACAAAACCCTTGCGCCCATCGACAGCACGCAAGTTCAACCGGGTGACGTGGTCGGTATCGGGATACATAGTGGCAATGCCCTGCGTGGCCCTGATTTCTTCTGAAGCGACTTTTACCTCACGAAATGGTTCCCCTTTGACCGAGCGCGTGAAGCTTCGGCTGGAGGCTCAATTCTTCAACGTCTTTAACCATCCGAATTTCGGACTGCCAAGCATGGTGCCGGCCGGGATTCCTGGGAAACGTTCGACGAAGACTGGATTCGGAGCCCTCACTTGCACGACCTCACCACCAACCGGCCTGCTCGGCGTCGGTCTGGGAGGCGACAACTCGCCTCGCGTGATCGCGTTTCAATTGCGCTTGGAGTTTTAGGGTTCTGATCGCGAGATGTTTGCGTGCCCAGCGCACCCTTGGCCCACCGGGCGCGGCCGAAGTTGATGACGATCAACGATCTCGTAGCCAAATGGAACATAACGTCCTCCGGCACTATCTACTCTGGGTAGTAAAATACGAGATGAAATGGCCATCGCAGCGGCACCTGCGGCTCCAGATTTACAGCGTCGTGTGGTCCGTCTGCAAGTGCTGACAATTGCGTGGATGACCGTTGAAGCCATCGTGGCGCTTGCTGCGGCTTGGATGGCGCGAAGCTCCGCTCTTCTAGGATTCGGCGGCGACAGCGCTATCAAGCTATTTTCGGCGATCGTTGTTCTTTGGCGATTTTGTTCCAAATCCGATTCTGGGGAAGCCGAGAAGTTGGCTGCTCGTGCGGTCGGAGGCTTGCTCTTCGTCGTCGCAGCCTTCGTCATCTTTAGTTCTGGACTGTCTCTCCTCGGATATCGTGAATCCCAACCTAGCTTCGCCGGGATCATCCTGTTGATTGTGGCAGCCATCGGTATGCCGTGGCTGGCAAGTCAGAAACGGAAACTGGCGACTCAGGTTGCAAGCCCGTCATTGAGAGCAGACTCGACCGAATCCGCCCTTTGTGGCTACTTGTCACTGATCGCTTTGGCAGGGCTGTTGGCAAACGTGACCTTTCACGCGCCGTGGGCAGATCCGATCGCAGCCTTGGCTCTCGTGCCGCTCATCGCGAGGGAGGGATGGGAAGCCATCCGTGCCTCGCGACACTGCTCGAACTGCTCCTCGATTTGATAGAGCGCCCGTGACTGTCGCAAGAAATCCGAAGGAACCTGTTCGGCTTACCAGATTTTGACGGCTTCCAAAGCAGACACTTTTTTAGCACAACGAATCATTTCACCTGCCCGTTTAGATTCCGCCTAGGAAACGGCCTTTCATGAACTGGGCTTGGGAAGCCCAAGCCGCGTAGAAGTAGACGTGTAGTTGGCAACCCGGACTAGTGCTGAGGATCTTCAACGCCCCAGATGGCGCCCTGGCTCCCCGGAAACGGCGTTCGAGGAAATAGAGCATGCCTTGTCGGCAAGGGGCGGCCTTTTCCGCCCCTTTGGCCAGTAGCTCATCGCAGTCAGCAGACACCCTCCGGTTCAATTCCCATCTTGTCGTTGACGGCGTGTAGAAGCCTCTGTTTGCAACCCAAGTATCTTTC
>QHZN01000137.1 GCA_003225365.1 Acidobacteriota bacterium | reverse complement strand
AGGTAGTCGATCACGTCGCGCTGATGCTGGTTCAAGCAGCCGGCGAGCGAAATCAGCAGCAGCCGAAACGGAGTGGAATACGCATCGTGACTGCGTAGCATCCCGGAGTGGACTATGACATGCGCCAGATCCGGGCAGAACCGATTCTTTAACCTCTCGCGTTTTCAGTCGCATCCAGTTTTTGGACACTACGCCATTAATCGGTATAACTGGTCGGGCGCGACCGCGAGCGCCTGGCTCACACACCCAAAAAAACGAAATGGTGACCTGGCGGACGCCGGTAGTGGTCACCGGCCCCCCCCTGCTACGGGACCATCCATTTGAGCCAGTATGCCTGCGCGAACGCCAGCACGCTCAGCCCGGCGGCGAGCACGAGGCTATGCCAGAAGGTCGTGCGCAAGACGTTGCCCTCCTGACCCACCAGGCCCACGGTCGTCACGCCCACGGCGATGTTCTGCGGAGAGATCATTTTTCCGGTCACGGCGCCTGAGGAGTTGGTCGCCGCGAGCAAGATCGGGTTCAAGCCAAGCTGGTGCGCAGCAGCGACCTGCAGGTTACCGAATAGCAGGTTGCTGGCCGTGTCACTGCCGCTCAGAAAGCACGCCATCCAGCCGAGGTAGCCGCTGACCAGCGGAAACAGCCATCCGAGAGCTGCCAGGGCCGCTCCCAGCGTGTAGGCCATTCCCGAATAGTTGTAGAGATAGGCGAGACCGACGATCGACACCACGGTCATGCACGGCAGCCGGAGCTGACGGGCCGTCTTGAGCCCCGCCACGAAGAAAGTTCTGGGCGGGACCCTGAAGACCAGCGCCGTCAGTACGGTCGCGGTGAGGGCCGCAGTCCCTGCAGCCAGCGGCTGGAACAGGTAGACGGCGGCGTAAGGTTTGTTGTAGAGCGTGACGAAGACGGCGTTGTGGAGCTGTGGGACGGAAATAGCGAGCTGGCCGACCTGGAACAGCTTGAGATAGGACCACGCCACCATGACTGCCGACAGCAGAATCCACGGTGCCCAGGCAGCGAGTGCCTCGGCCGTCGTCAACGGGTTCTCACGCGCCGCCTGGCCGGACTGCTTGAAGGCGGCGTCCGCGCGTTGCGCCCCGGACCGTGGAAGGAGCGTCGCAGGCGGCTTCCAGACGCGCAGCAATAAAGTAAGAGCCACAATCGCGGCGAGCGCGGCAACGATATCCGCTGCGTAGGGGCCCCAGAAGTTTGAGACCAGAAACTGGGTCAAGGCGAAGCTCGCTCCTGTGACCACTGCCGCCGGCCACGTCTCACTCACTCCTTTCCGCCGCGCCACTATCCAAACCAGGTAGCTGGGGAGAACCAGCGAGAGGAAAGGGACCTGGCGACCCGCCATCGAGGAAAGCTTGGCAAGGTCGAGTCCCGTGACGGCAGCCAGCGCTACAATGGGAATACCCAACCCACCGAAGGCCACCGGTGCGGTATTCGCGACCAGACAGACAGTCGCCGCCTCGCGGGCGCTGAACCCGAGGCCGAGCAGCAGGAAGGCAGCTACCGCCACCGGCGCTCCGAAGCCGGCCGTCCCCTCGAGCAGCGCGCCAAAGCAAAAGGCGACCAGGATCACTTGGATTCGCGCATCGCCTGAGGCGTGCTCGGCCATCCAGAGCCGCAGCAGATCGAACTTTCCTGTGTCAACAGAAAGGTTGTACAGCCACAGCGCGGCGAAGACGATCCACATGATGGGCCAAAGTCCATAGACGAGACCGTAGGCCGTGCTGCGAAGCGCCAAGCCGGGTGGCATGCGCCAGACGGCGACGGCCAGTCCACCGGCGGCGAGCAGTCCCCAGGCGGCGGCGACGAATCCCGACTTGCGCAGGACACCCATGAGGATCAGCAGCAGAATCATCGGCAGCGCGGCCGCCAGAGCGGACAGGTTAATCGAGTGCAAGGGATCAAGAGGCTGGGGCCAGGGAGTCATTAACGGGAATTTCCATTATCGAGTTCCGGTCCGACCGAAAACATATACCTGACCGCCGCCGAGCTTCTCCAGGATGCGATAGTGGGATACTGTTTTGCCGAGCATCGCCGCAGACCCAGGATCCAGTTCGGAAAGAACAAGCCGATGTGTAAGTATCTTAGGCGTCGTGGTAAGGAAAATCAACGGCATGCTGGGGTGGGGGCCTGAGGTCGGTTTTGGGCCGCTTTGTTTTCTTCAAGCCCATAGAATATCCATCAGTCCCTTTCAGTAATGGAGGATGAATTCCATGCCCCATGCTAAAACCGCGAAAGCGCAACCTGAAGCCCAAGACCCGGTCAAAGTCGGCCCGAAACACTACGAAGGTCGAGCTGGAAAATAAACAAGTGCGAGTCCTGCAAATCAACTATGGGCCTCGCGAGAAATCAGTGATGCGCGGACACCCCGCGAGGGTTGCGGTTTTCCTGAGCGAAGGTCGCGCGAGATTTCCCTTTCCTGACGGCAAGTCGGAGGAGCGCAGTTGGACGGCGGGCCAAAGTCTTTTTATCCCTGCAGAGACCCATTTGCCGGAGAATCTGACCGACAAACCGCTTGAGTCGGTCTTAGTGACAGGATTTCTTCCGAGTGCGCCGTCGAACTATCCGCCACGGAATCGGTTCACTGGCATCCCGCGTCCGTCGGGCGAGAGGGGTGGCGTTGCGTGGCGGCGTAAAACCGCTGCTACAGAAGGGTGCATTCTGCCCTCATTCCCTGGCGAGTCGGGGACACTGGAAATCGTCGCGTGCCGTGCTGGTTTACGGCACGAGCTTGCAACAATCGAGGCGATGTTCAACGCAAGCAAGATTCTCCGCGTACTTTGACCTCTCGGGATGGAGGTGCCGAGCCGCCTCGAACTGTTGCGCCGCGCGATCGAATTCTTTTACTTTCGCGAGCGCTATGCCATACGCGTTGTGGGCGGTGGCGTCGTCTGGCCGCAAGCGGACCGCCTGGGCGAGGTTTCCCGCCGCTTCCGCCGGCTGGCCGTTTCCGAGCTGCGCCAACCCGAGGTAATAGCGCCCGTCCGGGTCATCGGGAACCGATCGAAGGTAGGCGCGAAGCTCCTGCGTTGCCCGGCTAAATTGATTCTCGAGCAAGTAAGCCACGCCCAGGTTGTATTGGGCCCGATCGTCTGCGGGGTTGAGCTGCAAAGCCTGCCGGAACTTCGCGATGGCCTCTTCAACCTTCCTCTCCTCGAGCAGCTTGGTCCCTTCGTTGTTCAAGGCTTTCGAGAGGGGGCCGCTCCTTTCTGCCTGTGTCAGCTTTTGAGCAAGCTGCATTTCGCGGGTGGCCTCGTCCTGCTTCCCGAGCTTGCCGAGAACTCGCGCCCGCATGTAATGAGACCGTCTATCGTTCGGCATCAGTTCCGCAGCGCGGCCGAACTCGACGAGGGCGCGATCGAACTCGCCCTTTCTTTGAAAAACCTCTCCCAAATCGCGGTGTGGCTCGCCGGCTGAAGGATTCAATTTAATCGCGCGGTGTAACTCGGTTTCAGCCTCGCGCAGCCTGTCTTCCGCCAGCAACACATGGCCGAGGGCCTGAATACACTGGGCATTCTTGGGATCGAGACGGAGGGCGCTTCGGAACTCTCGGGCCGCAAGCCCGAGCCGCCGGTTATTTTGATACAGTTCGCCCAATTCGAAATGGAGGGAGGGTTGATCCGCAATCGAAAGAGCGGCCAGATATTCTTTCTCGGCCTGGTCCGTGCGTGTCTCGCGGGCCAGCAGCCGGCCGAGTTCCTGGTGCGTTTGGGGGCTTCTCGGGTCAAGTTCAAGCGATTTTCCGAACTCGCTCTCCGCTTGCGAGTCGTTTCCCGCTTGCGCCAAGAGAACTCCCAGGTTCCGGTGAATGGCCGCATCGCTGGGCGCCAACGTGCTGGCGATGCCGAGCTCCGCCACGGCTTCGTTCAATCGTCCGGCTTCCCGCAAGGCCAGCGCCAGATTGCTGTGAACTCGGGCGTTGTTTGGCTGGAGCACGACGGCGCGGCGAAGGAACTCAAGGGCTTCCGCGGGGCGACCCCGGCGTCGGAGGATCACGCCGAGATTGTTGAGGGCCTCGATGTCCCCCGGATCGGTCCCGAGTGCCCTCCGGAATTGCGCCTCCGCTTCCGAAAGCTTTCCGTGCGCCAGCAGAGCCGCGCCCTCCGAGTCCAGTTGCGAGGCAGTCGGCACCGTCGTCCCCTGGCTGAAGAGCACCAGGATTATTAACCAACCTGAGTACATCGGCAATGACCCGCCTAGAAGGAGACCTTCAAGGCAAACTGGAGGATTCGCGGGTTTCCGGCAGAGAAGATTTGTCCGATGGTTGAGTCCGCCACACTGTTGTCCGGCTGGCCGAAGTTGACGTTGTTAAAGAAATTGAAGAACTCCGCCCGGAACTGCACTGCGGCGCGTTCGGTAAGGTGGACATTTTTGACCAGCCCGAAATCGGTGTCGAATAGGCCCGGGCCGCGCAAGATGTTCCTGCCGCTGCTGCCAAATGTCCCGACCGTATTAGTAGCGAAGACGGCGGGGTTGAAATACTGTTGGATCAGTTGGCCGTGGGAGCGGTTCGGATTGAGCCGGGCCTGGCTGAGGCTGGTGCCAATAAAATCCGCCCGGTCCAAGCCCAGGCCGCTGAAGGAGTTATCGGAGCCGGCGTAGATTTGGAAGGGGAATCCGCTACGCCAGGTGATAATGGAGGTTAGCTCCCACCCGTTGAGAAATCCTGCGGCCACGCCGTTCACTCCCAACTTGGGAGTCTCCCACATCCCCGAAAGGTGAAAAACCTGGGTCACGTCGTCGTTCGAAGGGCTGCGGTCCAGCCTGGGATTGAAGGGGTCCGTGTTTTCGCCGCCGAATGGCCCGAAATTGTCGATCATTTTGGACCAGGCGTAATTCGCGAGCACCGAGAGGTTTTGGCTGATGCGGTTCTCAAGGCCAAGTTGTAAGGCATTATAATTCGAGTTATACAATGAGCTGTATAGCCCCACGGCGCCAAATTCCGGATTGGCGCGCCGGTCCTGAGTATTATCCTCGGTGGAATTTCCCGGGATGTAGAGGGCGGGGTTCGCCTCGTTCGCGCCCCCATCCACTGCGGTCGAGAGATGGGTGCCTTTATTCCCCGCGTAGGCTGCGCGCGCGAGCCAGTTCTTGCCGAGTTGCCGTTCCACGGTCAGGTCCCACTTGGCGATCTGGGCCACTTTGTAATTGAGCTCGAAGGTGCCGTAAACGGAAACGGGAAGCGTGAACGTCGCCTCCTGCCCCGGCACCGTCGGTCCGTACTGTTGCGGGAAGGGATTGGGAATAATGCCTAGGCTGCCGAAGGGATCGACGAAGCTGATGTCGCTCGTCTCGTCAAATCGCGGCGCGAAGGGCGCCGTATCCACGAAGCCGTTCGAACTGACCGTCGAGGGCGGGGCGTAGTAGTAGCCTGCGCCGCCCCGGACCACGGTCCGGGAGTCCAGTTTATAGGCAAATCCCAAACGAGGCGCGATATTCCCCAGGTCGCTATAGGAACCGAACCCCGCCGGACAACCGGGATCGTGGTTGGACCCGCCAAACAGCATGCCCACCGGAGCGTTGGGATAGCGCTGTGATTTCTTCCCCGGCTCGTAGCAGACCACCTTTCCCCTTTCCTCGGTGTAAGGCCAGTAGGGGTCCCAGCGCAGGCCCAGGTTCAGAGTCAGCTTGGGGCTGAACCGCCAGTTGTCCTGGGCGTAGCCGCTGTACAGCACCCCGTGCATGTCCTTGAACTCTCCGCCGCCTTGCAGGAAATGCGAAGCGTGTCCGAGCATGAAGTCGGTCAAGTTGTCGCCGGACAACTGGTCGGAGAAATCGAACTCTCCGGACATCGTGAAGGTGTTCACCAGGTGGTTTTTTAGGCGGACCACGTCGCCGCCGAAGTGCAGCTCATGCGCGCCTCGCTGCTCGGTGACGTCTTCGTGGACAGTCCAGTCCCCACGGTTGAAATCACCCAGGTGGTTCGTCCCGAAGCTGAAGTATCCTCCGACGCTGAGCGACATTTCGGGCGGGGTAGGAGCGGCGATGTTTATACCGGCGTCCGGAAATCCGAAGGGTGCCCCGGAAAGCGATCCCCCCGTCTGCGCGTCCCACCCGAACCAGGTGTTGAACAACAATGTGGGTGTATAGGAATAAGTGTGATTCAGCGAAAGGTTCCGGACCTTCACCCGGTTTCCGTTGCCGTCCGCCGCCAGGATGTTTTTCTTCGCCGCGTTAATGTCGGGCGGCTCGTCGAAGCGCGTCCAGAAATAACTTCCCGACAACTGGCTCTTCCCGTGACTCCAATCCAATTTGGTCAGCCATTGATCGTCATTCTGAACAACCGCGGGTCCGGCAAAAGTCAGCAGCCGACCCGGACCTTGCGGCAGCGGCAGATCCTGCAGAAAGAATTGGGTCGGTGCACTGAAGTCGGTGGTCGGTATCTGGTTGCCCTGATACGGAACACCGGTCGCGGGATTCACGATCTGGGTGGGTATATCGGAGAAGTCTCCCTGCCGCTCAGCCATGGTCGGGACTTGGGCGTTCTCTCCCTGCGCCGTGCTTCGGATGCGCGTCCCTTGGTACGTGCCGAAATAGAATAACTTGTCTTTGACGATGGGCCCGCCGACGCTCGCGCCAAACTGGTTGCGCTTCAGCGTATCGTGAGTGGGGGCAAAGAAGTTCCGCGCGTTCAAGTCCCCATTGCGAAGGAATTCAAACATGTCCCCGTGGATTTCATTCGTGCCTGATTTGGTTACGATATTCACGACCGCGCCGCCTAGCCCGTATTGGGCGGAAAGATTCTGGTCTTGGACACTGAACTCTTGAATGGAATCGGGGTTGGGGAAAGGGAGGTTGGCGTTCACGTAAGTGTCGTTATGCCCCGCGCCGTCCATCTGGTAGTTAACCGCTCGCGTCCCCATTCCGCTCACACTCGCGTCCTGCTCTCCCGGATAAACTCCGCCCTCGCAATTGGCGAGGCAATAGCCGGGACCTGTTCCCGTCTCGTCCACGGTCCCTACGGCAAGAAACAACAGCGACTGGGCTTGCCTGCCGTCGAGAGGCAAATCGAGAATCCTTTTCTGATCGACAAGCTGGCCGCTCGTAGCAGTCTGGGTGGTGAGCAAAGCGGCGTTTGCCGATACCGTAACTTCTGTGGAGGCTTTCCCGACTTGCAGGCTCACGGCCAAGGTCGCGACTTGGTTCACGGCGATGGTGACCCCGGTTTGGACGTAGGTTGCGAAGCCCGTCTTCACCACGGTCAGCTTGTAACGCCCCACGGGCAGCGCCGGAAACAGAAAAGTCCCATCCGGTTGCGTAGTCCCGGTCTTATTCAGGCCGGTGTCCTCGTTTTGGGCGGTGATCGTAGCTGCTGGAACCACGGCTCCCGCGGGGTCGGCGACGGTTCCACCGAGACTCCCCGTGGTGTACTGCGCCCAGGCCGAGACTCCACCCCATACCACTGCGATCAAAGCCCAAGTTGCCAGAAGGCCACTTGCGCGGGCTGGAAGGCGTGTCATCGAGGCCTCCAAACGAGCCTTCGTTCCATCGGAGCGCCTCATTTCTGTATTTCCTGGCGCTTGCCGGGACATTTTCGAAAGCCTAGCGCTTCTTCTAACCAGAAAATAGGTGCTTGTCAACAAATATCGAAAGCTTTCGGACGAATTCGGAATCTTAACCAAGTCCGCCGGAGAGTCGCTCCCGTGGATCGCGCCGGTCAAGATCTCACCGTACCGGACCGGCCGACACGGAGCGCGGGTGGAAATCTCGGGCGAGGCGGACGCCCATTTAAGCCATTGCGGTCCCGGGGGACTCTGGGGATTGTGCGGAGGGCATGAAGACAGAACACCTTTCAAAGGGTGTACCCATTGTTTAGCGTGTGATCTGAAGCGATATGCGTTATCGCCTCCCCGAATGAAGTCCTCCAAGTGCCCCAGCAGGATCGGTAAACGCTGGGCGACAAGGAAGGAAGCAGGGTCCCGTGGCCGTCTAGAAGTGCTTCAGACACTCCGGCCCATCGAGGGTTAGCCCAAAGGCCAGGAAAGTCGGAGGACCGCCAGCCTGCTTGGGGATGTCACATTGAGTTGCCCGTGTCGAGGAACAAGTCCGTACAGCCGGCTGATTGCGGTTTCATCTTCCACTGGTCCGCTGCGACCGTCACCCAATGTGCCTGGTCAGCTTTTCGAGTTGAGAGTGCTCGGCGAGCCTGAACTACAATGGGCTTAGGGAGCCCCATTCGAGTTAGCAGATCAACCAGTCCTTTCCCTCTGCCAACTCGCCAGGATGGAAACGGGCGTTCCCAATTCCTGTATGGGGAAAAGACAACATGATTCGACAGGGCACTGTGATGGTCTACCTGGCGTCGAATGCGGACTGTCCCTTCGTAGTCCATGGGCCGGCTCAGGGACTAATTTGACCTCAACAGTTTCTTCGGCAGGTTCGTCAGGAAAGATTAACAGGTCTCGCGAACGATTCAGGCTGCAAGCCTGTTTGCTAGTGTTGCGTTCGGAAAATGCGTTTACCGTATCGCCGCCCTTCAGAGTCTGTGTGAGAACTTGCATTTGACATCTCGTTGATAATGCGGCCAGGAGGCCGCGATGAAATTTCTGGTTTACAGTCCCGAGCAAGCTTCTTTGCTGCCACCCACGGTGCGAGAGGTTCTGGGCGGGGATCATCTTTGTTTTTTCCTGAGCCGGATGGTGAAGAAACTGGACCTGAGCGCCTTCGAGCAAGCCTACAGTGAAGAAGGCCAGCCGGGCTATCACCCGGCGTTGCTGGTGGCGGTGTGGCTGTACGCCACCGCGCTGGGGGTGACCTCGTCGCGGCGGCTGGAGCAGCGCGTCCGAGAAGACCTAGCGTTCCGCGATCTGGCGGGCGGAGCGCAGCCCGACCACTGGACGCTGAACGAATTTCGGCGGCGGCACCGGCGGGCGATCAACGATCTGTTCACGCAGGTGCTGGAGGTGGCGCGCGACGCGGGTCTGGGACGCCTGGGGCACGTGGCGATTGATTCCACGCGGGTGGCGGCCAACGCCTCGCGGAACCGCCTGGAGAGCGAGGACGCGCTGCGTCGCGAGCGAACCAAGCTGCGACGCCAGGTGCGGCGCTGGCAGCAGCAATGCGACGCGACCGACCCGAACGAAACCCCGGGGGCGGTCATCGATCCCCAGGCGCAGCAGGCGGTCGAGGCGCGGCTGGCCGAGATTCCCAGCCGACTGGAGAAGCTGCGCAAGGCGGGGCTCCGGAAGCGCTCCTTGACCGACCCCGACAGCCGCTTTCTGCGCGAGCGGCAGGGCTTCACGCTGGGCTATACGGTGTCGATGGCCGTGAGCGAGGACCACGTAATTCTGGAACAGCAAGTAGCGCGGGCCGCACACCCGTAGCGCAGACCGCCGGGGTCGCGGTCTGCGGTTCTGCTCTCCGGATCGCGGCCGTTCAGTTTTGCCGTACCGATTAGGCTGTAGAGGGCGGCAGCGCGCTCGCCGCCCGCGTCGCGCGATCCAGCTCTACGCCTTGGCGCGCATAAATCTCTGCCTGCCGGTACCAAGGAAGATGGTCGCAGTACTTCGACACCAGCACATGCGCCAGCAGTCCCGGTCCCGCCATGCCGCGCGCGATCGGACGGGGAGGCGCTTCCGCCTGCACGATTTTGTCGCAGCGCGCGCAAGCGAGCTTCGGACGCACCGGG
>QHZN01000360.1 GCA_003225365.1 Acidobacteriota bacterium | reverse complement strand
TCCACCGCATTTTTGGGAGGATCGAAGACGCCGGCCCAGGCCGAATCCTCGAGAGCGCGACCGGCAGCTCGCCTGGGCAGGCAGGCCGAGTCCTTCGTTGCTTTCCGAAACGCGCGGACGAAGGTTACGACAAGGTCGAGGTCGAGCTCACACCCGCGCTCGATGTCCGCCGGCTGGTCATTCAATTCTCCGATCGCAGCGTGATGGAGTTCACCTTCGACCGAATCGAGCGCAACGTCTCGGCGCCCCGCTCGCTCTTTACTTTCGCCCCGCCCGCAGGTACGGACGTGATTGACCAGCCGACAGGCCGAGAGCCGTAAAGCCGGGCCCCGTCAGGCGCTCGCCTCATTCAAAATGTAGGCCTCGACGGCGGCGGCAACGCCGTCCTCGTCATTCGAGCTGGTCACCGCCCAGCCGTCTTCTCGCACTCCGGGCGGGGCCTGGCGCATCACGACGGGCCGTCCGGCGTAGCGCAGGAGCTCGAGGTCGTTGAAGTTGTCGCCGACCGCCATGACTTCGCTAGGCTGAATCCCCGCCTCGCTCGCGAGCCGCGCCACGGCGGCCGCCTTCGAGCACCCGCGCGCGTTCACGTCGAGCAGCGACATATTGCGGCTGAAGTACTGCGTCCAGGACAAATGGATCATCGTCGCCGCCGGCGAGCGCCCGAGCAATCCCTCGGCCGGCTCGATCACCGCCGGCGGGCCGCCAATCATGAGCTGCACGGGATCGGTTGTGACCGCGGCTTCGAGGTCGGCGACCACTTCGAGCGCCGAGGGCGCGTGCGCCATGTACCAGCTGTAAGGGCCGTCGGGCGAAGCGGCCTCCTCCATGGTTACTTGTCCGCGCGAGGGTTTGTCGAAAATGGCGACGGTGTAGGGGCGAAACGCCCGCGCGATTCTGAGCGCCTCGAGCGCCACTTCTCGCGCGAGAAACTGCCGGTGCATGATTTCCCCGGAAAACGAATCCACCAGCGCGCCGTTTGAGCTGACAAGCGTCACGGGGCAGGGAAGTTGCGCTACGAACGGCCTCGCGGAAAACCGGCGCCGGCCCGTCACCACCGCGATGTGAACTCCGCGGCGCGAGGCTCGGTCAAGCGCGCGGAGATTGGCGGGGGAAATCTCGGAGCGGCTGTCGAGGAGTGTGCCGTCTAGATCTACCGCCAGCAGACGAATCGCCATCAGAATAGAATCCTATCATGCATCTCAAGTTGGAAGCCCCGCCGAGGCAATGCCGGGCGCGTCTGGCCATTGACCGAGATTTGAGTGCTCGGCTAAACTGACTTGCCTCAATGCCGTTCGTCTCCTGCCTGGAATGCACCCGTTGTGGAAAGCAGCTCGACGCCCGCAAGGTATGCAACCTCTGCGAGTGTGGCGGCCCCTTATTCGTTCGCTACGAATTGGATCGCGTAGCGGCGAGGCGGATGCGGGAACGCCTGGCATCGCGCCCGGCGACGCTGTGGCGTTATTGGGAAGTTTTGCCCCTCTACCGTGAATCCGCGGTCGTCAGTCTGGGCGAGGGCTTTACGCCGCTCATCCACGCCGAGCGTTTGGGCCGCAAGCTCGGCCTCGGGAGCCTCTATCTCAAGGATGAATCGGCGAACCCGACGGGGTCGTTCAAGGCGCGCGGCCTCTCGATGGCCGTGAGCTGCGCGGTCGAGCTGGGCGTGAAGAAGCTCGTCATCCTATCCGCCGGGAACGCCGCGGGAGCACTCGCCGCCTACGCCGCTCACGCCGGGATCGAAGCCGCGGCCTTCATGCCGGAAGCGACGCCCCTCGCGAACCGCCTCGAGTGCGCGCTCATGGGCGCGGAAGTGGTGCTGGTCCCGGGCAGCATCAAGGACTGCGGCCGAGCGGCGCGCGAGCGCCAGGGCTGGTTCGACGTCTCGACGCTGCGCGAGCCGTATCGCCTGGAAGGAAAGAAGACCTTGGCGTATGAGGTCATGGAACAGTTGAACTGGCGCGTTCCTGACGCCCTGGTTTATCCCACCGGCGGCGGCACGGGGCTGATCGGGATGTGGAAAGCGTTTGGCGAGATGCAGGATCTCGAGTGGATCGGCGAGCGGCGGCCCCGCATGTTCGCCGTGCAGGCGGCGGGTTGCGCGCCTATCGTTCGCGCTTTCGCTGAGGGCTCGACGTCCGCGCGCGAGTGGGAGAACCCGGAAACCTTGGCCAGCGGCCTGCGCGTTCCGGAAGCCATCGGCGATTTCCTGAT
>QHZN01000136.1 GCA_003225365.1 Acidobacteriota bacterium | reverse complement strand
TGTTGCACCGGCTGCGCGGGCTCACCCGCCTGCGTCCCTTACTGCCCGGTCGAGGACTGCATGTACTGGGTCCCGGACCCTGACCATCCTCCCTTCGGCCGCATTGAAGTGGACCCCGCCACCTGTATCGGCTGCAAGAAGTGCACGAGCAAGGGGCCGGACGGCTCCTTCCTCGACGGCTGCCCGTGGGACGCCATCGAAATGGTCCCGACCGAGCAGGTCGAAGCACGCCTCGGCATCAAGTTCTCGATGTAGACTTAGCTAAACTTGCTCGCGAATTGAGGAGCGTGTCATCCTGATCCCGCAGTCGCCGTTCGACTTCGCTCACGGCCCTCCCTTCGACTCCGCTCAGGGACAGTGAGCAAAGTCGAACTGTGAGCCTGTCGAAGGGCGGGAGAAGGATCTTGCATTGCGACCCAGGTTCAGAAAGGCTTCAGAGCGAGATTCTTCCGCTTCGCCCGGCTCCGCGTCAGAATGACAAACTGGGCGGATGGCGCCCGTTCAAGGGGCGGGCGCGGTTTTGCCGGCGCGGCTGCGAATTGCCTGGGCGGCGAGTTCGGCTTGTTCGCGCACCTTGGAGGGAATCTCGGGGCGCCCGCGGGCGATTCGTTCCACATCCGGAAGGTCGTCGGCGTCGCCCACCATGTAGAGCCCTCGCAGCGATTCGAAGAGTTGGGCGTCGCTCGGCGAAATCACGGCGAGGGAAGCGCCCGCCGCAAGGGATTTACCCTCGGCGGCGCTGAGTTCTCGGACCCAGCCCTCTACGGGCGAACGCACCTCCACGGCGGGACCGGGAGGGCTGGCAATGCGCGCGACCAGGCTTCCGCGGTGGACCTCTTCCCCCGACTTGACTCGATACTGAATGGGCCCCGCCGCAGGCGCCGCGAGCGTGTAGGGCTTCAACATTAGGCGCAACTCCGCCTCGCCGCTTGCGTCCCCAAAGCGGGCGAGCGCCAGGGCGGCGTTTCCCCTCACCATCGGGTCCGAATCTTTCAGAAGCTTCAACAGCGCCCGGTGAAATTCCGGCGCGTGGCCATCCTGCCCCATGACCCAGGCCGCCATCAAGCGAAAGCCCGGCTCCCGGCTTGCCGAGAGCGCCTGGACTTGGGGATACCACCTGCGCGCGCCCGCGTCGCCGCGCGCGACCCGGTCCCCGAGCTGGGCGAGCGCGTGTTGGGTCTTGTGCGGGACGGATGTATCCGTGAGATACTCTGCCATCTCGCTGTCGGTCAGCGGGCGGCCGAACCACGTCTGGTACCAGAAAAGGAAAGTGACGAGGACCAGCAGAAACGGCACGAGTGCGACGATCAATTTTCCGCGGTCCACTTTCGCTCCCGGCCACGTCGTTCGAACGAGGGCAAGCGAATTTCACGCAAAGGCGCCGTTCGACAGGCTCACGACCCTGAGCGAAGTCGAAGGCCAGGGACGCAAAGGAATGCCGGAAACGGCGGCGTCACACCCGCCTCGGAGGACTCGCGAATGAGATCATTTCTCATTGAAAATCTGAAGAGGAGGAAAGCAGAGGCCCTTAAATCAGGTGGATGTCGTCGCCGACGCGGATGGTGCCCTCCGCCAGGATATCCGCGCGCAATCCGCCGCGGTGAACGAGGCCGCGCACCACGCCTTTTCGAGTCAGCCCTTCCAAATGCGAACACGGCTCGCACAAGCGCGTGCCGCGGAGCCTGGTGGCGCCGACTTCGAATTCGCGCCCTACTAGATGGTTGAGTGGGACGCCGCGCGTCACGATGTTTCGCCGCCCGCTCGCGGGTTCGAGGTCAATCCCGTAATCGCGTTTCAGAGCCTCAAAGGCTTCCGACTCGATGAGCGTCACGTGACGGCCCGTGCCCGGATGGTTCGAGTAGGTGCCGACCTTCAGGAAATAGCGGTCCCCCTCCAGTCCCGCCCCCGGCACGGCTCGAACCGCGCTGACCGCGACCATCGTTCCCTCTGCCGCCGGCGCGATGAAGATACTCGCCACGGAGTTTTTCCAGGTCATTCCGCCTCGCTTCAAAGATTTCTTCCCTAGCGATTATAGTCCGAACGGCGTGTTTGGCGCACCAGCCCGGGCCGGGCACGCCGGCCCTGGGGGTAGAGGCGATAGAGCATCCAGTAAACCACGACGCCCGTGACAGAAACGTAGAGCCAAAGCGGCAGCGTCCAGTGATCAAAAGCCGAGTAACGGCGCGAGTCGGCTAAGGACTTCGGTAAGGACATCTCCGGGAACACGTCCGGCCGCTTCGGCGCACCGCTCCCTCCAGTCAACGCTCTTAAGGTGGTCAGCCAGCACCACACCAGAAACCGTCAGGCTCCGCGGCAAAGCAACTTCGAAAGGATACCCTTTGACCCGACCGGTGATGGGACAGACGAGCGCCAAGCCGCTTTTGGCGTTATAGGCACCTGGCGAAAGCACCGAGGCGCGTCGGCGCCCAGCTTGTTCGCGCCCGGCCTGGGGATCAAACGTGGGCCAGATCAGGTCCCCCGCGTCAGGGACGTAACGGCGGGCTACCACACTTCCTTCCCTGCCGGCTTTCCCCATTCGGTTTCGTGGTGACAGTTTTTTCCCGTGATCTTAGCGACCAGGTCCTTGAGCCGATATTTTCGCCGCGCCGGACTCAGCACGATCACTCCGCCTTGACCCTGGCTCACCGCCAGAGCGTCCCCTTCTCGGACCCCAGCGCTTTCGGCCAAAGGCTTGGGAATCCGAATCGCCAAGCTATTCCCCCATTTGGAAAGTTGCGTTTTTGCCATAAGAATCATCGGTATCTACATAGAATATACCGCAAGAATGATTCCCAGTCAATGAATCCAGGCCGAATCATACCGCTACCCTTGGCCAATGCAGTCTCAAAATTGGAGGTGATAGAGCATCCAGTAAACCACGACGCCCGTGACAGAGACGTAGAGCCAAAGCGGCAGCGTCCAGCGAGCGATCTTCGGGTGGCGGTCGAACCGCCCTACTACGGCCCAATACAGCGTCACAAGCACCAGCGGCACGATCACGACCGCGAGGATGGTGTGCGAGATGAGCAAAGCAAAATAGACGGTGCGGACCGCACCCTGACCTTGGAACCTGGTGATCCCATGATGGGAGTGATAGTAAAGATAGCACACGAGGAAGAGGGACGAAGCCGAGAATGCCGACACCATGCATGTCCGGTGCGCGGCCACTTTCTTCCTGCGGATAAAAGCGTAGCCCGCCACCAATAAGACGGCGCTCGTGGCGTTGAGCGCCGCGTCGATTGCGGGAAAATCGTGCAGCGGAATCACTGGCCCGGGCTCACCTCTCTGACGGCGCATGGTAACACGGGCCTCTCGACCGACGGCTGACGGGCAGGTCCGATCTCAGGACCCGTGCTATCGCAGATGCCCATGCTACCTCGGGCGGGGGAAAGAGGTTTTCGCGAAACCGAGTCGAGGGCCAGGGCAGGCCTGTCGAAGAGCGGCGTCACTCCGCAGGGGGCTTAGCCCGCCCCGCTATATTAGCCTCGTTGTCCGCCGCTCGGTCGCTGGCAGGCGCCCGCGACGAACGTTTCAGGCAATGCTCCAGCACCGCGCGCAATTCTCCCTTGAGATAAGAAAGGAAAACCGGAAATGCGAAGAACGCACTAAGCGTCAAGCAGATCAGGCTAAGTGTCAACCCGTCGAGCGAAAGGATTCGGCCTACCGCGGCCTGCCACGCGACGACCAAAAGACAAATAAACGCCGCCAGCAGGCAGAACCCGAGCATCAGCGCGGTCTCGAGCATCGAAGCGTGCCCTTCGGCGGAAGCCGACTCTGTCATTGCGTTTCTGCTTCGGCCCTCAAAACCAGATCTTGTTCGCGACCATCAGTCCCAGAACCATCGGGAGATAAATCACCGACGCGAGGACCAGGCGCCGGGCGACGGGCTTCGACCGGACGAGCGCCGTCCAAGCTCCGTAGTAACCGAAGACCAAGCCGGCAAAAACCGCCCCGGCAAGATAGATCGCGCCGAAGCGGCCGAAGTAAACCGGCGCAAGGCTCACCAGGAGCAACGCGAAGGAAGCGGCCACCACCTGCCAAGCCATTGCCCGGGCGCCCTGGTCACCGGCGGGAAGCATCCGCAGCCCTGCGCGCTCGTAGTCCTCTCGGTAGAGCCATGCAATTCCGAGAAAATGAGGGAACTGCCAGAAAAAGAGGAGCGCGTAAAGTACCCAGGCCTCCGCGCTCAGGCGCCCCTGGGCCGCCGCCCAGCCGATTAGAGGGGGCATGGCGCCCGGGAACGCCCCCACCAACGTGCAGAGCGGAGTCTTCCGCTTGAGCGGCGTGTAGGCTAGGAGGTAGCTCGCGAGCGTAAGAAGCGCAAGGAGACTGGCCAGGTAGTTCGCCCCAAGGGCGAGTTCCAACCCGCCCGCCAGGGCGAGCAACAACCCGAACAGGAGCCCGGCGCGGGCGCTGAGCCGGCCGGAGGGAAGCGGGCGCCCCGCCGTCCGGCGCATGCGCGCGTCGGCATCGCGCTCCATCCACTGATTTAGCGTCGCCGTGCCGCTCGCGACCAGAAACGTTCCGAGGAGCGCGTGAACAACGAGCGCCCAGCGCATGGGCCCTTTCGAGGCGAGCAGGAATCCCGCGAGCGTCGAGAACAGGACGAGAAGGTTGACCTCGGGCTTGGTCAGCGCCCAAAAGTCCGCCGCCCCGTCGATCCACGCGGCATGTGCCCCACCCGACCCGGGCGGCAGGACTGACGCGGAATTTCTCGCTTTGCCGGTCATACCGCCAATCTCTGAGCTTCCGCGGCCGGTTCGACGACCTCGTTACATCGCGCGGTGAATTGGAACGCCCGGTAGGTCAAGACCAAGCTCGCCGCCAACAGCAGCGCGCCGACTACCACATGCGTGGTCGCGATTCCAACAAATGATGGCAAGGGCTGCTGGTCCCGCATGGCGGGATGCCCGACGAGAATCATGTAAGATGCGATCCCGAGAAATACTTGGACCACGAGGAGGCCCGCCAGGACGAGTGCTGAGCGCTCCAAGGCCCTCGCGCCGCGATAATCCCTGAGCACGCGCACCAGAATCCAGAGTACCCCGGCCGAGACCAGGCTCGCCACGACCACGTGCGGCACGATGCCGAAGCCGTGGTGGCGGAACGCCGCTCCCAGCATCAACTGAACAAACACCAAGGCCGTCGTGAGGGTGGCCAGTTCCCGCAACGACGGACCGGACACGTCTTCAATTTTCGGCTCGTCCCAGCGCCAGTCCGGACGCGTAAATAGTGCCAGGCTGACCGTGATACAAAAGAATAGTTGCCCCAGACAGGCGTGGGCGACCGAGATATCCACAGGCAAATAAGAAAGCACTGTGATGCCGCCAAGGACCGCCTGTAGAACGATGACCAGCACCGCGAACCCGCCCAGCCGGCGCACCCACGGGCGCCGTTCCGCGCGCCGGAGCCAGACGGCCAGCCCAATCGTCAGCAGCACGACCGCACCGGCGATGAGCCGGTGGCCGTGTTCATATTTGACGCCGCCCACCCAACCGGTCGGCGGCGTGATTTGGAAGCTCCCAAACGAAGTCGGCCAGTCAGGCACGGAAAGCCCCGCGTCGTTCGAGGTGACGAGGGCGCCGGCGATAAGCAGGAGGAAAGTCGAGAACGCGACAAAGGTCGCGTAATAATGCAGCCGGCGGGTTGCGGTGGATTCCATGGGTCTTTCGATTCTATCTGCGGAGTTCAATTCCCGGCTGCTGTCCCCTTGAGCGGTGCGGCGAATCCGCGGCCGCCGACGGAGGCGGTTTCAGCCAGTTCGAGCCGCTCGAGCAAAGCCCCGACTCATGCTCATCTGCCTCCGCCACTGCGACTGGCTCGTTAAAGGTGTTTCGGCGGCGGTAGGCAACGACAAATATGGCGATAAAAATCAGCGCCGGCGGAAAAAGTAGGATCAGGATGCCGCTGCGCAACGCCTTAATCGTGGCAGCATTCGCGGCTGCGGCCGCCGTGTAGCACATCGCGCAACTCTGAGCCGAGGCCACCGCCGGGTCTGCGAGCGTTATCGCCAAGGCGCCGAGCGCCGAGATCCATCCGCCGGCACAGTTTCGAAAATTGAAAATCCGCTGCAGCAGGCCAGCGGCTTCGACAGTCAAGCTGCCGAGCCCGAGTTTCGGATTTCGATTTTCGAGTTTCGCCTTGCGCATTAGCCACCCAAGATTCAAAATTGTTCAACCCGCGGCTTCAAGGCACTACTTCGGCTTCATCTCGTAAAGCCGCACGCTATCGGGAAAAGCCATAAACATCATGACGATGACGAACACCAGCGCCGGCATCAGTGTCAGCACGAGGCTCGTCCGCTCGAATCGGAGGTGCATGAAGTAGGAGATGATCAGCGACGCCTTGACGATCGAGAGCGTCATCAGAATAATCAGCATGAGCTTCACTTCCAGGTTCTCATAAGCGAGGAATACTTCGACGCCCGTCAGCACCAGCAGCGACACCCACACCACCATGAACAATTTCCGGCTTGCTTCCTGATGAGCCTGTTCGGCCGATTCGCTCATTTGGTGACCCTCTCGGGCGAGCCCCGTGGATTCCCTTGCGCGGGAATTTCGGGGCCGACAATGTTTACGCCAACTTTGCCGACATCAGATACACCAGCGGAAAAATGAACATCCAGACCAGGTCTACGAAGTGCCAGTAGAGTCCGCTTACCTCGACGTCTTCGGCGGAGTATTTCGACCGCCGAAAACCCAGCGCCACAACGATGAGATAGACCACGCCGATGGTGACGTGGGTCATATGAAGGCCCGTAAGGCTGAAGAATGCTGCCCCGAAAAGCGGAGTGCCCCAGGGGTTGGCAAACAGGCGCACGCCTTCGTGAATGAGGCCCAGCCATTCGCGGATGTGAAGAATGTCGAACAGAATCCCGCCCGCCGCCGTGGCGAGGAGCCAGACTACGGTTTTGGAGACGGCGTCGCGCTTCGACTCCCGCACCGCCATGACCATGGTCAGCGAGCTCGACAAGAGTACTCCGGTCATGACCGTGGCGTTGATGATGCTTGCGCTCTCGAACGGCCGCGGCCACAGAGAGCTGGCCACGCGAACGTAACTATAGGCGACGAGCAGGGCCGAGAAAGTGATGGCGTCCGAGACGATGAACAGCCACATGCCCAATTTCTTCGAGCCCACGGCATAGGGCGATCCGCCGCCCTCCCACGCCGATTCCATTGCCCCCGCCTGGGCATGCAGGCCGTGCGCGCTCATCGTTTCATCCGCCATCTCACATCCTCGTCATCAGAAGAATCAGAATGTAAACCCACAGGGCGTCCATGAAATGCCAGTAAATCGCCGTGACTTCGACCGCGGTTCGCCCCGGCGCGCCGGAGCCGCTATGGGCCAAGATGCGCCGTGCCCGTAACAGCAGATATAACAGTGCGATGACGCCGCCCAACAAGTGCAGGCCGTGGGCCGCGGTCAGCAGATAGAAGAAGGAGCTGGACGGGTTCGTGGCCAGATAGACGCCGCGCGCCGCCAGTTGTTTCCAGGCGACGAGCTGTCCAGCAATAAAGGTGGCGCCGAGCGCGGCCGTCACGTCGAGCCAAACGATGAACCTGCGGCTTTCATTCGACCAAAGCCCGCGCTTTGCGAGCTCGAGCGTGGCGCTGCTGGCCAATAGGACGGCCGTATTCAGCCACAGCACCCGCGGTAGTGTGGTGTGCGCCCAATCGTTCGAAACCCCGTGGCGGACAACCATGGCGCTGGTGAAGGCGGCGAAGAGCATGGTGATGGCCGCCAGCGCCATGTACATGCCGGTTCGATAGGCGCGCGCAGGGACCGACCAGGCGCGCTCCGACGGGTCGGGGCTGTCGCCGCCGAACCCTCCGTCACCTCCGCCGCTCGGACCCGAGCCTTTGTCCAAGGCGACTTCTTCCGGTCGGACGGGCGTAAGAACTTCCGGCGACATAATCCCTTTTTCTCCCCAGCCCCCGCTCGCGGGCACCTAGGCCGCAAGCGCAAATTACTTCGCCTTCGTCTCCTCGGGCGCGTCCTGCATGATGTAGTCGCTCGCTGCGCCCGGCACGCTGAACTCATAGGGGTAGCGGTGAATCACCGGATGGCGGCCCGCAAAATTGTCAAAGGGCGGCGGCGACGGCACCGTCCACTCGAGCGTGGTCGCCTCCCAGGGATTCACGGAAGCCTTCGGCCCCCTGAGCCAGCTATAAACCAGGTTGTAAAGGAAGATCAACTGCGCCCCGGCGGTGACAAATGCCGAGACGGTCATGAATTCGTGCAAATGAATCAAGTGCGGCGAGTTGAGGAAGTCCACGCCGGTGAGCGCCGAGAAGCGCCGCGGATGGCCCTCCAACCCCAAATAGTGCATGGGCATGAAGATGCCGTAGGCGCCGACGAACGTCAGCCAGAAGTGGGCCTTGCCGAGCGCCTCGTTCATCATTCGGCCGGTGGCTTTCGGAAACCAGAAATATGTGCCGGCAAACATCCCGAAGATGGCCGCCACGCCCATGACCATGTGGAAGTGGGCGATGACGAAATAGCTGTCGTGCAACGTCAGGTCGAGCGCGGGCTGTCCGAGGAAGATGCCGCTGAGGCCGCCGGTAATGAAAAGGGAAACGAATCCGATGGCAAAAAGCATGGGCGTCGCGAGCCGGAGCTTGCCGCCGATCATGGTGCCAATCCAGTTGAAAGTCTTGATGGCCGACGGCACGGCGATGGCCATGGTCAGGACCGAAAACGCAAAGGCCGAATAGGGGCTCATGCCGCTCACGAACATGTGATGGCCCCAGACCATAAAGCCGAGGAAGCCGATCGAGCACATGGCGTAAACCATCGCTTTGTAACCGAAGATGGGCTTGCGCGAGAACGTGGAGATGACGTGCGAGGTGATGCCCATGCCCGGGAGAATGGCGACATAAACCTCCGGGTGGCCGAAAAACCAGAACAGGTGCTGCCAGAGCAGCGGCGAGCCGCCGGCGTGATTCACCATCTGGTCGTTCACCACCAGGCCGGCCGGAATGAAGAAGCTCGTGCCGCCCACGCGATCGAGCAACAGCAGGACGCCCGCCGCGAACAACACGGCGAAGGAGAGCAGCATCAGGACCGCGGTGATAAACCAAGCCCAGCAGGTCAGCGGAAGGCGCATCAGAGAAAGGCCGCGTGCGCGCAGGTCGAGCGTGGTGGCGATGAAGTTTAAAGAGCCCAAAAGCGATCCCACGCAGAAGATGGCGATGGAGACGATCCAGAGCGTCTGACCCAGACCTTCACCGGGCCCGGTAGCCTTGCCGATGGCGCTCAGGGGCGGGTAGGACGTCCAGCCGGAAAGCGGCGGCCCGTCGGAGATGAAGAAGGTCGAAAGCAAAACCGCCATGCCCACAAAAGTCGTCCAGAAAGAAAGCATGTTGAGGCGCGGGAAGGCCATGTCCTCGGCGCCGATTTGAATGGGCAGGGCGAAGTTGCCGAAGCCGCTCTGCGGCACAGTAGTGAGCACGAAGAAAACCATCAGCGTGCCGTGCAAAGTCAGCAGAGACAGGTAATACTCCGGCTGGATAACGTCCCCTTTAGCGCCGGCGGGGGAAAGTAAGTGCAGGGATGAACCCGCCCGCCGCCACGTGCATGTCAGCCATGAATTTCCTCCCGAGAAGTCAGGAGCCAGAAGTCAGAACCCTGGATAACGCCGCCAAATCTCCCAGGCCGCATTGAATCTCTGGTGCGGCGCTCGAGCCTCCGTTTGGCAGCGGTTTTCTCCCGACTTCTGACTCCTGACTTCTTGCTTCTCTCACTGCGCCGCCGCTTGCGTCTCGAGCCATTTGTCGAAGTCGGGCTGGCTCATGACTTCGAAATAGGCCCGCATCTTGTAATGGCCCAATCCGCAAAGCTGGGAGCAAACAATCTCGTATCGGCCGGTCTCGGTGGCCATAAAGTGGATGGGGATTTCCAGGCCCGGGACCAGGTCTTGCTTCAGGCGCAGCTCGCGGACGAAAAACGAATGCGTGACGTCCTTCGAGCGCAAAACTAGCTCGACCTCGCGGTTGACGGGCACGGCCAGAGTCGCGGTGACAATGTCGTCCTTGGAGTCCGCATCGTGCGAGCGGTCGAGCCCCAAGAAGTTGCCGATGCCGTCGTTCATCTTCTCGGGGTGGGTGGGGCCGAACCGGTTGTCCGGACCCGGATAACGGAAGTACCAGTTAAACTGCTCGCCCCAGACCTCGACCTGCATGGCGCCCGGTTCCGGGCCGGTGAAATGCACGCTCGCCCAAATTTGATAGCCGATCAGGTTGAGGCCGATGAAGAGAATTGCGGCAGCGGTGGTCCAGACTACCTCCCATCTCGTGTTGCCGTGGGAGTAGGCGGCGCGCCGTGTATCGCCCCCGTCGCGAAATCTCCAGACGGCATAGGCGAGCGCCAGTTGCGCGATGACGAAAATGATGCCTGTGCTGACGAACGTCAGCGTGAACTGCCGATCAATGGCGGGCGCGATGGTCGAGATGGCGTGCGGAAGCCACCAATGATGGGACAAGAAAATACCCGTCGATATCAGCGTAATCAGCGCTACAACCACCGCAATCGCCAGCCCCATGCCAGAATCCTCCGCGTCATGGTTGGTTCCGCAAAGAGAAAGGCTCAGCCTGCCCGCGCCGATAGGGATGACAAACCATTTGTTTCAAGGCCTTGCTACGACTTAAACGCGAAATCCACAGTCTTCTTTTCTTTTGGCCCGACTGTCACCTTCTGTTCCTGCTCGCCGAAGGTCGCCGTCCAGGCACCAATCGTGTAATCGCCGGGCGGGAGGCCTTTGATGGTAAACGATCCGTCGCTTCCGCTCACGGCGAAGAATGGATTTTTCATCACCCCAATATAGGCCCTCATCCAATTGTGCTGGTTACATTTCACCGGGATCATGATTTCTTCGCGGGCGAAGGTCTTATCGATGGGCGGCGCGCCGGGCGCCTGCGACTCGTTCCACTCACGGTTGTCTTTCGGCATGGGATGGATGTTGTGAGTAGTCGGGTCGCTCGAGACGATGTGGACGTCCTGCCCCACTAAGACGCCGAGGACATGGGGAATGTACATGCATCCCTTCTGGTCGAGCACCGCTTGCTCCGTCGGCGTGGCAAAAGTGTATTTTTCCGCTCCCGCCTTGACGTAGACGAAAGCGTTCGGCAGCGTCCCGTTGGCGTTTACTTCGCCGTCCTCAAAACTAGCCCCTTTTCCCTGATGCGCCCTGACGCAGACAGGGTCCTGATCCATCATGATGGGCTTGGGCTTTGGCTTCTCGCCCTGGAACGAGATTTTGCCAGTAATCTCACCCACCGTGGAGGGGTCAATCGGCGTGGGCGGAGCTTCCGCCGTCGCTGAAGTCGCCGGCGCCGGTTGTTCCGAGGTCGCCTCCTTATTTCCGCTGCAGCCCACCATGGCGGCCAGCACCAAAGCCATGGGCAGCCAAAAGAGTTTATGCTTGGTCATAGGATTCCATCCTTCTCTCTCGTAAAAGTATTGATCACTGGCCGCTGAAACTCACCGGGACGGACCCGCCGGCCCTCGCGGGGCCAAAGTTTCTCGCCCTCGGCCCGACGGCCGCGGCCCGCCTGCGATTCTAACCTTTGGGCTCGACTCTAAGCGGGTTGTGGAAGCGCCCAACTTGGGCTTGAGGTTCCCTCCCGTCATTTGAATGAGCCGCTGCTGCTCCGCCGAGTTGATCTCAAACATGTATCTTACCAAGAGCCCCGCATGGTCACCATTATAGCCCTTAAACGAGGGCGGGGTGGGCCCTGCGAAGACCCAGCGCGAGCCCTCATGGCGGAATAGGTTCGACGGCATGTTCGTGCCGGGGTCTATCATCGAGGGATCCAGGATCCAATGGCGGACCCAATCGGCCTTCAAGCGATCCGGCGCCATCAGAAAATTCGGCGCGGTGGCGTTCTTGTCGTGCTCGGCGAGGCCGATGGCGTGGCACTTCAGGCAGGGCGCGCCTTGGCTGGTAAACAGCGCCCGCGCCATGGTCAGCTCGGCGGTTGACAGCGGCTCGAGCTTGCGCGGGATGTAAGGCATGGGCTGCTCGGAGAGCGCCTGGAAGAAGCGCACGAGCTTCCGTATCTCGACGGGGGAGAAAAAAAACGTCGGCATGCGAATCTTCAAGTAGCTGCGCACGCCGTCGCGGTCCGTGTCCGTGTCGCTGAGCGACGGGTTGGCCAGAAACTTGGCCAGCCATTCCGGATTCACGCGCGCGCCTTCGGTCACCAAGCGCGGCGGCAACTGGCCCTTCCCCTCCGGCGTTTGGAATTGCGGCAGGTTCATGACCACCGATTCCTGGTCGAGCGTGAACTGATGGCATCCCATGCAGTTATACTTCTTGACGATCCACCAGCCTTCTTGGATGTCGCGCCGCTGGTCGGGCGGCAGGTAAAAATACCGCTCCGGATACTTTGAGCTGACGGCGCCGAGCAGGAAAGTGGTCAGGGCGTTGATTTGCTCCTGGTCGGCCCCGCTCAGGTCGGACTCACTCCATTTCTTGCTTTCGGGTACAGGCTCGGAATTCAGTACTGAAACTGCCTGAGCAGTTCCGTCGTGCATTGACTCAAAGAAGTCCGGCATGCGTGTCCGCTCGTCTTCAGTCTTGGTGACGTAGCCGTCGTCGAACACCTCAGGCCGGGTCAGCTTGTGCTCGAAGAAGCCTTTGTGGTTGTACCAGCCGCTGTCGCGGGCCTCGGCGACGTGCAATCCGAAATCGAGTTGCTCGAAGGGCTTGCTGCCCTCCTTCGTCAGTTCTGTGCCGATGCGGCCTTCGGTCTCAAGCCCCGCGATTTCGTGGCAGCCGGCGCAGCCGTAGAACCCGACCGCCTTCCTGCCTCCGGCGGCAACTTTCGGGTCGTTGATCCAGGGCACCTTGGCGAAAGAGCTGGGTTCTTCCTTCTTGAGCGTCTCGAGATAAGCGGCGATGTCCCGAGCTTCCTGCCAGGAGAGCCGCAAATTCGGCATAACCGTCATCTGCTCGACCTCGAGGACATGGCCGTCGTTCGGGCAGCGGTTATGGTCGAGGTCGAAAACGAATGGCAAGCCGTGCTTCTCGTAATCGGCCGGGTTCAGATCGCGCTTCTCGTAAGGGCAGTAGGGAGCGGAACGCTCGCGCGGGTTATGAATCCATCGGACGAGGTAATCGTAGTTATCCTTCTCGCCCACCCGCGACAAGTTGGCGGCGAACCACCCGCCCTCCTGCGCGGCGCCTTCGCCAATCGAATGGCACGCCATGCACCCGCGCGACTTGAAGCTCTCTTCGCCCCTCTTGGGATCGCCCATCGGTTGCGCCGGGAGCTTCACGTCAAGCCCGTTCTGCCAGATGAAGGCGGAAATTTGCTTAACGTCATCTTCGTCCAGCCGGAAGCGCGGCATCTTGGTGGTGGGCCGCCAGGCGTGAGGGTTGGTGAGCCAGACGGGGAGCCACTCAGGGTGGATCTTGACGCGCACCTCCTTTAGGTCCGGCGCGACTTTCTTCATGTCCCTCATCACGTCCGCCGAGCGATTATCGAGCAGGTCAATTTGCTGGTCTATCTTGCTGATGGCGACGCGCAGCTCGTTCGCCTGAAGGTAGTAGCGGCGGGCGGACTCGTTATCGGTCGCGATGTCGCCCAGGTGGTTTGCGCGCTCCACGCCGTGTTGATCGTTTTCGCGGTCCTGCTCGAGCTGCTGGACCTGCTGCTGGATGGCCGCCAGATCCTCCGGCTCGGGATCGTAGCCCTGGAAGCGGTGGCAGCCAACGCAGCCGCGCCACTGGAACAACTCCTTGCCACGGCTTAAGACCGGCGCATGGTCCAGGACCATGTCGCTCGCATGACACTGCTGGCACCCCGCTTCCATATTCCCCTTGTGATAGAGCGGCCAGAGCCAGTGCTCGTATTCGCCGTGGCCTTGCGTCACGCTATCCACCTGCATCCCGTTGCCGTTGTGGCAGGGGCTACAGCCGAACTTCGCCGGATCGTGGATGCGCAGCAATTCCATGTCCGGGTGGCTGACAAAGGCCTGGGACATCACGTCAGGTTTCCCGCTCGAGGTCTCTAGGTCCGCCGGCGCGAGCTTCAGGGGCTCCCGAATGCCCACATGGCAGGACTCGCAGCGATCTACGATGACGGCGTCGGGGTTGTTGATTTGCTTGATCTCAATCGTGAAGATCTGCATCTTCGCGATGAGACCCCTCAACTGGTCAACCGAGAGGCCGTTCAGACGGTTCTGGACGAAAAGCTGCGTGTGGAGGTAATCGTCAATCTTTTTTTGCTTTTCGCTCAATGGGCGAAGCAAGTCGCCTTCCCGCGCCTGGAGTTGCGCTTTCATCGTTTGCAGGCGGGCGAGCTCCTCTTCGAGGCCCTTAGAGTCAAGCGTCACCGAATCGAATTTACCCGGCCCCTCGAGCGATTGGAGGGTCAGGGTGTATTTCGTGGCCTGGAACGGGCGGAGATCCCCCTCCACCAGCGCCTGCTTCTTAGTGCTGTCCGCGGTGGCGTGCTCGATGGTGTAGCCGCGGGCCGCCACTTGCGAGCGCACATCGGTCAGCCGGTCGAGCACCCCCGCCATGCGCACATCAATGAGCGCCGTTTCGGACTCGAGGCTTTCCCTTTTCGGCAGAATGCTCTTCTCGAGGTCCTGGTATTCGCGCTGAAGTGTCAGGTAGGCGGGTGAATTCTCGATCTCTTTCTCCGCCTTTTCCTGAAGAGGAATTTGCTTGTGGAGATAGATCGAATAGCGGCTGACGAACTCGCGCTCGTAATCCTTCCAGGGACGGATGCCGAAAAACTCCTGCCAGAGCGCCCAGGCGAGGCTCAGGAGGAGCAGAACCGCCGCGATAAACAGATAGCCCGCCAGCGATTGGCTGATGACGGGGTCCTTCTCGGGAGTCTCAGGCACCCCGAACCTCCAGGGCCTGGGGCCGGAGGGCGGTTAAATGTTGAACCACGGCGTGATCCATATGTACTTAATCCGGAACGGCGGCCGCCGGATAATAAACTTGATGGGCAGCAGCAGCATCGTGGTCAAGAAGAACTGCACGGTCAGGTACTGAATCAAGCTCATGCGCTTTTGGATCTTGCGGTTGAATTCCGTACGCGTCATCAGCCAGTGGATGAAGGCGCCGGCAACGGCGAAATAGAGCGCCATCGCGAAGGCGCCGAATATCATCTTCCCGTTCATGGAAGTGATGCCGAAAATATCGGGCAAGTCGCGGTTCGTCTCGTAGATTTGCCGCGTCGGGTCCCAGGTCTGGCCCGGCCAGAACCACATCCAGCTCGGCCCGCGGATAAATGTCCCTATGAAAATCATGGTGATCCAGAGCACGAAGAACCCGAAACAGAACGCTCCGATCGCGTGCTTGCGCTGATTGATCGTGTAGTAGCCCGCGCCAAGCGGATTGGTGTCAATGTAAGGGATGGCCATTAGACCCACGATGATGAGGGTGGGGAAAACGACGCCCGCCATCCACGGGTCGAAATAGACCAACATCTCCTGAAGCCCCAAGAAGTACCACGGCGCCTTGGCCGGGTTCATGGTGAGGTTGGGGTTGGCCGGTTCCTCGAGCGGGGCGTTCAGGGTGATGGACCACACGATCAAGATGACCGTCACGATGATGGCGGCCAAAAATTCCACGCGCATCAAATAGGGCCAAGTCTGAATTTCCTTTGGCCAGCCGGGCTTCCAGGGGAAGGCCTTCCGGTGCGCGGTCTTGGCAAGCTTAGGATCGGCTTCCAGTTGCGCGATGAGCTGGTCGTTGGCGCGGGCTTGCTGCCAAGCCAGCCAGGCGAAGAACGGCACCAAAAACAACAGGGCCACAATAGGGACATTGTCCGGCGTCGAAACGATTTCCCAGAGCTGGTGCCAGTCCATGACCGAACCTCACATCTTGGGCGGGTTGTACGGCGGCACGGGCTTATCCATATCGGAGGCTAGCATCACCGGCGCCGGCCCCGAAATTCCGCCGTCCTTCCGCACTCGCCAGAAGTGCACGCCCATGAAGACCGAAGCGATGATGGGGATGGCGATGCAGTGCCAAATGTACGCGCGCAACAAGGCGTTCGCGTCCACAATGGAGCCGCCGAGCAGGGCGAAGCGCACGTCGTTATAAGGCGTAATGTGGAGCTGGCGCCCCAGCGGCCCAAGCGACCCCAGCAGCGGCGTGTTTTGCGCCATGGTCGTCCCCACCGTCACCGCCCAAAAACCCAATTGGTCGTCCGGCAGAAGGTAGCCCGTGAAGGAGAGCAGCAGCGTCAGCACCAACAGCACCACGCCCACGCACCAATTGAATTCCCGGGGTTTTTTGTACGACCCCGTCAAGAACACTCGGAACATGTGCAGCCAGACGGTGATCACCATCAGGTGCGCGGCCCAGCGGTGCATGTTCCTCAAGAGCTTTCCAAACGGCACGTCGCTCATCAAATAAATGATGTCCTGGTACGCCTGGCCCTTGGTCGGATGGTAATAGTACATGAGCAGGACGCCGGTGAGGGTCAGGACCAGGAAGAGATAAAACGTGATGCCCCCCATGCCCCAAGTGAATCGGTAGCGGACCGCGTCGCGGTTGATTTTGGCGGGATGGAGGTGGAAGAAAACATTCGAGAGGACGCCCAGGGCGCGGCTGCGGTCCGAGTCGTCGTGCTTGACCCGGAACATGGACTTGAAAAGCTGCGTCTTCTCGGGCCGCTTGAGGCTTTCGCCTTCCTCTTTAACTCTTCCCTTCAGGTTCTGGATCTGTTCCTTGAGCCATTTTGCAAACACTCCCGGACCCTTCCCGCCCGGCGGGACGGGTGCCCCTTTTCCGCCGTTATCGCTCTTCTGGTCTGCCATCCTCTTCCCTCGCTTCGGGAGCGCTCCCGCCGGCTGGATCGGCTATCCTACACCTGGATATAGGCGCCGGGCTCTTCGAACTCGTCTTTTCCACCCTGACTCTTGTACCAGCTATAGAGACGGCTGGTGTCGGCAATCATGCGGCCTGAAGAATCGATCTCAATGTGCGCGCGGTCCATCGGCCGCGGCGCCGGGCCTTCAAAGTTGATTCCCTCGGGCGTATAGCCGCTGCCGTGGCACGGACACTTAAACTTGTTTTCCGAAGGCTTCCAGTCCGGCGTGCAGCCAAGGTGCGTGCACTTGGCAAATATGGCGAAAATCCGGGTGGGCTCGCGCACCACGTAAATCCGGCACTTCTGCTTGAAGCGGTCGCTGACGCCAAGCAGGTAATCCGACGGCGGACCCAGGTCGCAAATCGTACTCGGCTCAAAAAGCGCTCGGGGAAAGAAAAACCGCATGAACATCAGGAGGTTCGCGGCCAGGAATCCCCAGATGCAGGTCCAGATAATCCGCCGGCGGACTTTCGCCGGATCGGGCCCGCCATCCGGCGCCTTTTTCACGGCTGCCGCCGCTGTTTGTGCTTTGCTGGGAGCTTCGGTTACCGTGGCCGCGCCCGACTTCACGGAAGTCGGGGCGTGACCCTCTTCAGGATTTGCCATTCGTCCGCCCCTCCGGGAACCCGACCTGCCCGGCAGGCCTGCCTGCGGAGGCAGGCCGGAACTGACTTACTGCAGCGATTGTGGAAGCAGCCCCAGAGAGGAAAATCTATATGATGGTGAACAAATCTGTCAAGAAGCTTGCGCGATGAAAAATCGGCTCAGCGCGGAAGTCCCAACCGCAGCTCCCCCGCTCTTGCTCGTGGCCGATACCTTCATCAATGCACCGCCTAAGCCCGCGTGTGGCCCCTACACTTGCTGCGGACTGGAAATCGCGACTCCCGCCAGGACCAATTCCGCGAGCGCCTGAATAAATCGGGGTGAGTCGTTGAGCGCGGGCATGAGCTCGAACTGTCGAACGCCTAGAGAAGAGGCGAGCGCCCGCGCTTCGAGGTCAATTTCCGCGAGCGTCTCCACGTGGTCGGAGACGAACGAAACCGGGACGACCAGCAAGCGCGCCCGCTGGCCGTTCCGGGCGGCGTCGAAAGCGAGCCGGCGAATCGTCTCTTCGAGCGTCGGGGCGAGCCACTGCCCGGGCCCCACGCGGCTCTGGTAGCAGAGGCAATGCGGATTGAGGAAGCCGCCCCGCTCCATCGCCAGGCGCATCGTCTCCTCTATCTGCTGCTGGTAAGGGTCGCCGGCCTCGATGACGTCGCAGGGCACGCCGTGGGCGCTGAAAATCAAATGGACATCATCGGTCTTTGCTTGGTCAACTACGGGGGGGGCGGCGATGGGGACATCGCCGCTACAAGTCTCCGCACTCCGAACTCCTGAACTGAATCTCTCCAAGCCCTCGTTGATTCTCTCGACCAACGCGTCCAGGTAAGACGGGTGGCTGTAAAACTCGCGGATGATGTAAATCTTGGTATGGTTTCGTCCGGCTAGGGCGAATTGCCGCTCCCACTCGTTCAAGCTGCTTCCTGTGGTGGTGCGGGAATACTGCGGGTAGAGCGGCAAGAGTACCAACTGGCGCGAATCAATCTCGATAACCCTCCGCACAGCAGCTTCCGTTAGCGGATGCCAATAACGCATGGCGATCACGACGCGCGCGTCCAGGTGTTTCCGAAGCTCGCGCTCGAGCGCCGCGGCTTGCCGCTCGGTGAGTTCGCGCAAGGGAGATTTCCCTCCAATGCGAGCGTAGTGCTGGCCGACTTTGTCGGCCCGGCGCGCCGCGATCAACCGCGCCAAGGCCGGGCGAGCGATGCGCGCCATCGGAAAATCAATGATGTCGGGGTCGGAGAAAAGATTGTAAAGGAACGGCTCGACGGCCTGGAGCGAGTCGGGCCCGCCCAACTGAAACAGCACCACGCCCACCGGCCCCTCGCCGCTGTCGGGTCCACTCACTTGCCTGCCTTCGCCTCCTCGAAGCGCGTCCACTCGCGCAGTTTCGGATGAAAAACCATCGTAACACGTCGCGCCGGAATCCGCGCCTCGCGTCACGGCCGTTTGGCCCAGGCCGCTTCGAAAAATCGCAGCCGGTTCGCGTGCATGACGGCTTCGATGTCTTCGGGCTTGAAACCCTTCTGGGCCAACAGAGGCGGAATCTTTTGCAGGACGGCGATGGTATCAATCTCGCGCGGCGATTGCTCGGTGCCGAAGCCTCCGTCGAGGCCGCTGCCGATGGCGGCGTGGCGGCTCGCCGCCGATGAGCGTTCGCAGGTTCGCGGACTGTGGACTTGAATCACGACTTTCGGCCCAGTGAGGCGCGCCGCGCGTCAACCAGCGCATGTACGGTAAGTGTTTGAGATTTCCCGCGTGGCGCATGGTTAAGGGCGCAGTCCGTGAGCTCACGAAATTCTTCTGCGAAGGTATCGAGGAGCCGGAGCGCATATTTCAATCCCTCAACCTTCAGCCGATAGGACGTCGCGAGGCCACCATCGCGCAGGCACGCGGCCTGGCGCTCCCAGTGATCGATCTGCCCCTCGAAATTGCTCACCAGGTTTTCGTAGAGGTATGGGTTCAGGTCGCGGCCGCCGGTTTGATCGGCCTCCTTTGTATGCCTTTGGTTTATCGGCTCGGGCGGCTTGCTGCGGGGTATTGGTGCCGCAACGTTTGCATGCGACTTTTCCATATCCTTATGGCTCTATGACTATCATGTTGTTCAACTACTTCTTTTCCGGATGCATTTTTTCAATGTGGTCTTGAAACTCCGCGATGAGTCGGGCCGCGCTTTCCTTAGGCTCCAGGTCTTCAGGAAGCGTAAACACTCGGGCGCATAGAGAGCACTCGTAGCCCAGAGGCTGCCCTCGGACCCATTGTGAAACAATCAGTTGCGGTCTTTTGGCCATATTCCTCACCGACAGAAACTCCGAAGGCCGGTCATGGCGCCGAAGCGAGCCGGTCCTCCTCCAAAAGAAATCATATTGGCGTTTGGAGCAGGTGTGGCAGCGAAAGGGTCGAAGCAACAGGAGAGGCAAGAAAAACTTCTCAAGGAATCCTCTCCGTCTGGAGTGGTGCATATCCACTGTCGCACAATGATGACAGGCAAAACCCTTCCGCATCTCGCTGGCTATCGAGGGGCCTCAGACCAATCGCCCGCTCGCGCCACCTCCTCCTTTTCCGCCTTCAAGCTAAATCGAGCAGAGTTCGGCCCGCAATGGACAAGGCAGGCCACGCGTCTCGCGTCCAGCTTTGGCCGCGTTTGTCCGCAATTTGTTTCAGGAAATAATCCAGTTGTAGTAATACATGTACGCATCTACGATGTTTCATATACTGGACGCGGGTGTGGGCGATGCCAGGCAAAGAAACAGTGTCAACTTCCGAAACTTTGCGTCCGCCATCCGGATTGCGGTTAGATTCCTGGAAGGAAATTGCTAGTTATCTGAAACGCAGCCCGCGAACCGTTCGCCGATGGGAGCGGCACGAGGGGTTGCCCGTCCATCGCCATCTCCACGCGAAGAAATGGACGGTTTACACCTTTCCCCATGAGCTCGACGCGTGGCTTGGGGGCCGCCGTATGACGGAACGCGCGGACCAATTGACTCCGGGCCATGCACCGCATGCCGCCACGTTGCCCGCCTCGGGAGCGGACCGAAAAGACCGCCGCAACCCGCCAGTTGTAATCGCCACCTTGCCCCTTCGGAACCTCGGCGGCGCTCCTGAACAGGAGCGATTCGCAGATGGCCTCACTGAGGAACTCATCTCGGAGATCGGGCGTTGTTGTCCAAACTTACTCCGGGTTATCGCCTTGACTTCGGCCATGCAGTATAAGCAGTCGCCAAAGAGCATCGGGCAGATCGGGCGGGAACTGGGCGTGGATTACATCCTCGAGGGGGCTATTCGTCGCTGCGGGCGGCGCGTGCGCTTGACCGCGCGCCTGATCGCGGCACGCGACCAAGCCCATATTTGGGCAGACACCTACGAAGTTCAGCTTCCTCCAGTTTTCTCCTTGCAGCAATCGCTGGCCCAGCAACTCGCCGATTCCCTTTTCGCCAAGCTTCATGTAACGCCCGAGTGCAGGCGACATCGAACAGCTCCCCGAAGCGTTGAGGCTCACAATGCCTACCTCGAAGCGAGCTCCCATTTCCTGCCCACCCAGGGGGATCTCCAGAAGAGCATCGAGCACTTAAACCTGGCGATCCAGCGAGACCCAAAGTTCGCGGCAAGCTACGCGGAGCTCGCCCTGACCTATTTTCGCCGCCTCATCTTCGACTATCCCCCCATTGTGATCATGAGCAGGGTTGAGGAACTATCTTCGAAGGCCTTGAAGTTAGATCCGAACCTGGCCCGCGCCCAGTCAATGCTGGCGGCCTTTCACCTGTTTGGCGCCCGGAATTGGCCCAAAGCGGAGGCGGCCAGCCGACGGGCGACCGAGTTGAATCCCAGCGATCCATGGGCGTGGACCATTCGAGCCTCGTATCACTTGGTGGTTGGTGAGATTCCGGAAGCGGTGGAAGAATTAGGACGGATGCGCAGACTCGATCCGCAATCTCTGGAGACGGGCCTTTGGTTTGCGATCTTCGCTTATTTTGCCCAGCGTTACGACTTAGCCATAGAGCATACTCAGGAGATCCTTCAGCTTGACCCTTCCTCTGCATTTGCTCATATGGTCCTTGGGCTCTGCCTCGCGCAGAAAGGCGAGTCTCGTGCCGCCTTGAGCCATTGCGAGAGGGCCACAGAACTCGGTGGCGGCTCCATCTCGCAGACCTCCAGAGCCTGTTCGATTTATGCCCTGGCGGGGGAACGAGAGTCTGCGAAACGTCTCTTTGAGGTGTTAATGGCTGCGAAGGAGACAGAATACACGCGGTACATATTTCTGGCTCAGGCCTCAGCCGCCATGGGGAAGAACCAGCAAACGCTGGAATGGCTCGATAAAGCTTACGAGCAGCGCGACCCCCTTCTGGTTTTCTTGAGAACCGACCCCAGGTTCAAACCACTCTCGGGCCTTTCTGGCTTTCACGACCTGCTTCGCCGCATTGGCCTCCCGCGATGATATCGTTCGCCGGCCAATTTATGGCGTACGCTGCGTGCCGCCCCCGCTTTCAAGCGTGTTTCGCCCAAGCGTTTTCAAAAAACCTCAGCCAGTTTCCGTGCATGACGGCTTCGATGTCCGCAGGCTTGAAACCCCGGCGGGCGAGAAGCACAGGAATCTTTTGCAGGTCGGCGATGGTATCCAGCTCGCGGGGTGATTGTTCCGTGCCGAAGCCCCCGTCGAGGTCGCTGCCGATGGCGGCGTGGCGCGTGTTGCCGGCAAGCTGGCAAATGTGGTCAATGTGGTCGGTAACAGCCTCCAGGCCCACCAGCGAGTTGTCGGTCTGGCCTTTGACGTAATTGGGATAGAGCATCCATGAATCGAACGCCACCCCAATCACGGAGTCGCGCGCGATCAAGGCGCGAATCTGCTCGTCCGAGAATTGTCGGCTGCCGGGGACGAGCGCGCGGCAGTTGTTGTGACTGGCGAGGACGGGCCCGGGCGAATGCTCGATGGCCTGCCAGAAACTCTCCTCGGAAAGGTGCGTCACATCGAGCACCATCCCCGCTGTCGCCATCTCTTTGAGCAACTCGACCCCCGCAGGGGTCAACCCCCCCGAGGGGCCGGTGCCGTGGGCGTAGGCGTTGGCGCCATAATGCGCCGGCCCCACCACTCGCAAGCCGTCTTCCCACCACCGAGGGACGTCAGCCGGGGAAAGAATCGGGTCCGCGCCCTCCATGCTCAAGATGAACCCGAGTGGCACCGATCCGCCCTTGGAAGCCTCCCAGGCCTCGACGTGGCTCTTCAAGGCCGGCCAATCCTTAAGCATGCGCATCCGCCCCGCACGCTCCTGGATACGGTAGTAAGCGAGTTGCCCGCGCGCCACCGCCGAGGCGATTTCCCGGCTCGACCAGTCGAGCAGGGGCTCGCCGAGCCCACTCGAGCGGGCCAACAACGTCGCTAGACACACCGCCACTTCGCCCTTCCGCATCTCGGGGAACGCCACGGTGTTGTGCCCCCGGCGCACATCCTTCATGCCGGCTTCGGCCCGACGGATTTCGGCGACGCTCAGCGACAGGTCGCGGTTCCAGTTCACCGCGTTCCAAGCCAAGTCGAGATGGGAATCAATGACGACCATTCGTAAACACCTCCGGAACTACCTCAAGCGCTCAGAAAGATTCTGCGGCGATACAGCCGGTAAAGGATCGCCCACTCGACGGCAAGAAGCAACATCGCGTGGACAAGCGCATCGGCATCCCCCAAGTACGGCGCCCCGGCGCGCGTAAAGATGCCGGTGATCTGCCCTAGCCGCGCCACCGAGCTGGAAAGATAGGCGGCCAACGCGTTCGTGCCAATCACCGCAAATGGAAACGCCCACCGGTGCCAGCCGACGAGGTCAATGATGCCGTAAAAAACCAGGAACATCAGGCACGCGACACCCGCCGAGGCCAGCCCGTACGAGGTCGTCCACAGCTTCATAATGGTGGGGACGAACGGCGAGAGCGCATAGCCCAGGGCCAAGCCGCCCAAGCCCACGGCGGCGATGACTTTCAGCCGGAATGCGGCCGACTTTTTACTCCTCAACAGCTCTCCGAGCAGCACTCCCAAGAGTGTGGTCGAAATCGTTGGGATTGTGCTCAGGACAGTTCCCCACGCCCGCGTAACGCCACGCCTCCCAGTGCGAGCCGAAGAGCGCCACGTCCACATAGTTGACGAGGTTGTGGTTAAGCTCATAGGTCCCGGCGGGTATCCCCGGCGCGGACACCAGCGCCAGCAGCAGCGCGTGGCCCGCCAAGATCAGGGCCGCGAGCGCAGCCTGGAAGCGCGGCGACTTCCGGACAACCAGGAAAGCAACGAAGTAAGCGATGGCAATGGGCTGCAGAGCGCTGCTCAGCTCGACCAGATACGGCGAGCCGAGCGATACCGATTCACGGAGCGAGCCGAGCAAAAACAAGACCACGGTTCGCCGAAAAGCGCAGAGTGTCATCTCGCGGTGGGTCTCTGTCTGCGCGTGTTTGGAGTAGGAGAACGGAACCGACATTCCCACCATCAACATGAAGCTCGGCCAGATGCAGTCATAGAACCGCAGCCCTTGCCAGGGGGTATGGTTGAGCTGAGCGACGATCCCGTCGGTCACGAAATTATGGCCGAGGCGCTGGAAACCTTCCATCAGCTCGGCCCCGCCGACGATCCAAAACATGATGAAGCCGCGAAAAGCGTCGAGGGATGCAAGGCGTGTCGAAGCGGGCGGAGCGGCGGATTCAACCGAGAGCTTTTCGATTGCACCGGGCTCCATCGAAATTTTTCCGAAGCTGGGCGTTAGTTTGGTCGCCATCGAAAAATCATCTCCGCGCGATGTGCACCCGTCGAGGTTGTCATGTTCTTGCCACAGCCCCCCTTTTTTCTCCGCACAAAGTGATGAGCACCGTCCCGACGGCATCGACTGAGTCCGTCCCGCCCAGCTGAGGCAGCACCACCGCCACCGGCCCGTCTTCGTTCGCCGCTCCCTTCCATTCGCACCTTCTTAAATTGAGTTCGCACGCGGTTCCGGATGAAGGATCATCGTAGCCCGCTGCGGGCGTGTTGCAATGACGGTTGCATCGAGCAGCGACAAAAGAAGGCCCCCTTTGGGCGCTGGACTAGAGCTGGCTCTTGCAGATGACCGCGCCGTTGTCCTCAGGCAGCGAGGCATCATAGAGTCGGACGCGCATTCTAAGTCCGATGCCAAGGGCGCGCGGCCACAAGCTTGCGTTGAGCAAGCAAATCGGTGTCACTGCACATTCTTCCGCCCAATACTCATTGCTGTCACTAAGAGGTGTGTAGGCGAGGATATCGAGTTTCGATATTTCGCTCTTCCTAACGATGGCATTGCCCACCGTCACCAC
>QHZN01000378.1 GCA_003225365.1 Acidobacteriota bacterium | reverse complement strand
TGCGGGCAGGCCAGGCGCTATCGGCGACCGTGGAGACCATAGCTCAGGAATCCGACGAACCCTTACGTTCAGAGTTTCGCCGTGCGGCCGACGAACAGAGTTTCGGGCTGCCATTTCGCGAGGCCATGGTCAACTTGAGTCGCCGTGTGCCCGTCGCCGATCTTCAGTTTCTGGTCACCGCGATTCTTGTTCAAAAGGAGACCGGCGGTAATCTCGCGCAGGTCCTCGATAAGGCTTCTCACGTGATTCGCGAGCGCATACGTGTAGGAGGGCAGCTCCGGATTCGCACCGCGCAGGGCCGGTTGACCGGCTGGATCTTGTGCGGGCTGCCATTCGCGATGTTCATCGGAATGAACTTCCTCCATCCTGGCTACGGAAAAGAGCTGTTCCAGGATCCGCTGGGGCAAAAGCTGGTGACCTACGCGGCGGTCATGATGGCAATCGGCATTGTGCTGATACGCAGGATTGTAAAAGTTAAGTACTAAGGACCAAGTCTCATGATATTCCTTTTTCTGATATCGGTAACCATTACGGCATTTCTAATCGCCGCTGTGCTCATCGTCCTGTTGGGCGGCAAAGAAACGATCGATGCTCGCTTGATGGAAATTTCGGCTCCTCCCCCGGTCATCTCCCCTGACCTCGTAGCGGGGCCTACAAACGGCCTTGCCCGAGCGGCGGCCGGGGTCACCAGTGTTTTCAAGCCCATTCGCGGCCTGGTCTCCGGATCGGATGAGAATATGGCCTACCGGCTGGCGCTCGCAGGGTTTCGAAAGCCTGAGCACATCGAAATCTTTACGGCGACGAAGATGTTACTGCCGGTGCTTGCCATCGGGGCGGGAACTTTCTTCGGCAGCAATATGCTAGCAGCGATTTTGGTGGGCGCCGTTCTCGGTTTTATGACCCCGGATCTTGTGCTCACACGGTTGATTTCTCGCAGGCAGGAGAGTATCCGCCGCGCCCTGCCCGATGCCCTCGATTTACTAGTTATCTGCATGGAGGCCGGCTTGGGAATTGACCAGGCCATGGTACGGGTTGGCGACGAAATCAGGCTGACCTCGCCCGCTTTGGCCGACGAACTCCAGATCATCAATCGTGAGCAGCGCGCCGGAAAGCCGCGTTTGGATGCCTGGCGCAGCATGGCAGAGCGAGTTGATATCGATTTCGTCAGACAGTTTGTCACCATGCTGGTGCAGACAGAGCGCTTCGGCACGCCCATTGCGAATGCGCTTGGACAATTCGCGGACACACTCCGCGTGCGCCGCACGCAGAAGGCCGAAGAAATGGCGGCCAAGGCCGGGGTCAAACTGCTTTTCCCCCTGGTCCTGTTCGTCTTTCCCAGCATTTTCGTGGCGCTGGGACCGGCAATTATCAGCATGCAAAAGATATTTGCGGATTTCGCCAAATAGCGATGCGATGGCAAAGAAAGGCGGTATGCGCAACAAACGCTACACGCGGAACGGTTCTCGGCCAGCGCATTCGAGTGGCGGAGACCGGAATGACACGGATTGTCGGTTTGCTCGGGGAGCGCGAACTCCAGCCGGGCGATGGGCTGCTAATCGTGCCTTCGCAAGGCGTGCATACTTTGGGAATGCAGTTCCCCATAGACATTGCGGTTCTGGATGACGACTGGAGGGTTATTGCCATGAGGCGTGATATGCGCCCGTTCCGAATGACTCGGATGTTCTGGAAGGCCGCGGCGGTGCTCGAGCTGCCATCGGGCGTGTTGGATTCAACTTCCACTCGTGTTGGTGACGCGATTGAGTTCGATCGCGTGGATATGGCGGCGCAGTCGCTGGAGAAATGAAGATGTGGCGGAGAAGATTGGCTGGCCAACGCCGGTCCAAGGGCCAGGACGGACAAAGCCTGCTCGAAACGGCAATCTCAATGCCGTTACTGCTCGGGCTCGCCTTCAACATCATCAATTGGGGTTACCTATGGTTTATGGTGCTGGCTCTTTCGGCTGCACCCCGAATGGGCGCGCAATACGCCACCCAAGGTGGGGCGGCAGGCACGGGAACGGCTCCCGGAACCACCGTGGTGCGCGATCTGGTTTGGGAGAATGTGACCAATGCGGTCCGCGGCGCCACCACTTCCAATGTTGCCGTCCAGGTGTGCACCAGCGCCAAAGGGGTCAACTCCAGCACTGGCGTTGCGCTATGTGATCAATTCGGCCCAGCATTCGCGTTTTCAGCGCCTGCCGCCGATCCAGAGGAGCCGGTTTATGTCCTCGACCGCGTGGATGTGGAGTACACCGTTACGCCGATTATCTCGGGCACTGCATTCAACGTACTTTTGCCCGCCAACCTGAAATTTCACCGCCAAGTCTCCATGAGGTCCCTGTACTAGCATGCGGCCGAGGAGGCACACCCGATGGCGCCGTCAACGTGGCCAGAGCCTTCTGGAAACCGCGCTGATGATTGTGGTGATTTTCACGGTTGTTTTTTGGGTTTTTGAACTGGGATGGCTCATGTACACCTACTCGGTTCTGGCCGACGCCGTCAACGAGGGTGTTCGTTATGCCATTGTCCATAGCGGTGGAGATGTGGCCGGCACCCAAGCGAAGGTAAAGGCCTTCGCCGGGACTTCACTGCACGACGTCAGCGCCATCACCCCATCGGTTACCTTTCCTGATGGCAACTCCGCCCCGCCGAACCGCGTACGAGTGACGGTGACCTACACCTATATCCCCTATCTCCCGAAGTTCATTACGGCTCCGACCATGAA
>QHZN01000354.1 GCA_003225365.1 Acidobacteriota bacterium | reverse complement strand
GAACTTGTTTGGGGAGATGATTCGTATGAACACCGGTGTCAATCGCAGAGAGTTCCTTCTCAGGTCGTCGTCCATTGCCATCGGGGGAGCGGCGCTTGGCTCGAAGCCGATGGGAAGGGCGGCCGCTCCCGCGGCAGGCGTCAAGAAAGGCGCCTGCATCGGCGCGCTGCCGGAGGGAATGACTGTCCTCGAGAAGTTCGAGGTGGCGAAGCGGGCCGGATTTGACGGCATCGAACCGATCACCCTGAACAGCGCGGACGAAGTGCGGCAGTATGCGGAAGCCGCCGAGAAAACTAGGGTCAAGATTACCTCGATCATGAACTCCGACCACTGGAAGTATCCGCTGAGCGACAACGATCCGGAGGTCGTCCAGAAGTGTGTCGAGGGCCTCAAGACGTCCTTGCACAATGCGCATGACCTGGGCGCCGGGGCCGTCCTGCTTGTCCCTGGAGTTGTTACGGCAGACATCCGCTATGCCGAGGTGTACAGTCGGTCTCAGGATCAGATTCGAAAGCTCCTGCCCCTGGCCAAGGAGCTCAAGGTCATCATCGCAATTGAAAATGTTGGCAATCGGTTTCTGCTGAGCCCGCTCGAAATGGCGCGCTACGTGGACGAATTCAACAGCCCTTGGGTCAGGTCGTATTTCGACATCGGCAACGTCGTTTCGAACGGTTATCCCCAGGATTGGATCCGGACTCTCGGCAAACGGGTTTGCAGAATGCACATCAAGCGATTCGAGCCGGGTGCCGACTATCCGAAGTTCGATCCCAAGGATCGGCGGACCCAGGGGATTGACTGGCCTGACGTTCGCAAAGCCTTGAGCGAGGTTGGCTACAGCAGCTGGATCACCGCCGAAGTCAAGAGCGGAGACGAGAATTACGCGAAGGAGGTCAGCGCCCGCATGGACCGGATCCTCTCAGGACAAGACCCGGTTTGACCAGCGCTTCGAACATCAAGAGGTCGCGAGCTCGCCGTCCTTCACTACTAGTCGAGGATAAATACTTCAACTGATCGGCAAGTGTCCGCCAATGTACCAGGCAAGGGGTTTCCGACCCGCCAGCAGCATAGTCGCGCAGCTAAAGGCGCGCAGAGTGGAGAGCGAACAATGATAAGCCGCAGGCAAATGATCATGCTCCCGGGTGCGGCAATGGCGTCCCGGATTGGATTCACCAAGAAAGAGCGAGTCGGTGAGCCGGTCCCCGCCGACTCGGTGCACGTACTGCCGGACCAGTTGCTTCTGAAAGATTATCGTCCGAAGTCGGTGTACAAGATCCCGGTGAGCGAGTTTAGGAAGGCTAAATTCCCGTTCATCGACGTTCACCATCACGCGCGCGTCAAAACTCCTGAAGACGTTGACGCGATGGTGAAAATCATGGACGCCGTCGGCCTAGAGACAACCATCGCGTTCTCTGAGGTTGGCCCGGCCTTCGATGAAAGTTACCGGCTCTATTCAAAGTATCCGAAACGATTTAAGGTTTGGTGCGGGTTGAACATGGCAGACGTCGATCAGGCAGGATTTGGGCCTGCGACCCTCAAGGAACTGGAGCGATGCTGCAAAGGCGGTGCCGTTGGCGTTGGAGAGATCACGGATAAGGGGATGGGAATCGGAGGTCAGTTTGGCGGGCCTCCGAACTGGCAGGGCACGCGTCCTCCGGGAGGAGGCGGCGCCGGCCCTCGTGGTGGGCCCGCGAAAAAAGGCTTCCATCCCGATGACTCGCGCATGGATCCGATCTGGCAGAAATGCGCGGACCTTGGTTTGCCCGTCAACATCCACATATCCGATCCTTATTGGTCTTACCTCCCTCAGAACAAACATAACGACGGCCTGATGAACGGTTTCAGCTGGCGGCTGGACAACAAACCGGGGATCATGGGACACGACGATCTGATCAAGTCCCTCGAAGCCACGTTGAAAAGACACCCCAAAACCGTCTTTATTGCATGCCACCTTGCCAACTTGGACTATGACCTCACCCGGCTCGGCCAGATGCTGAACCGATGTCCCAATCTCTTCGTTGACATCGCGGCCCGCTTCGCAGAGACCGCGGCCATCCCGCGATTTGCGGCGCAATTTATCGGGGAGCATGCAGACCGGGTGACCTACGGGACCGATATGCCGTATACCCAGCCGATATTCAGCACCACGTTCCGAGTTCTGGAATCGTTCGACGAGCACTTCTACGAGCAGGACCTTTTCTTCAACTTCAATTACCATTGGCCGATGCACGGTTTTGGCTTGCCGGACGATGTCTTGAAAAAGTTGTACCGGGAAACTGCTCTAAGCGCGTTCAGACAGGCACGCAGCACTGCCCGGGTTTAAAGGAGCTCTGCGCCGGTTCGCAGCCGGCAGTCTAGCCTGGGATGTCCGTCTCCCTCTATCGTGGAGGGGGCATCGATACTGTCGTCGAACTCCAGCAGGATCCCGATCGACGGGAGCTCCAGGTTTGCCCGCCACCGATATCTCAGACCACCGCGGACGTGTAATGCCCTTGGCGATAAAGATGTGCCACCAATCCGACGGATCAGCCTAGCCTTGTCGGCTACTGCCTATCGATGAATCTATAGGCGCTGTCCGAAGTTCCGGCAGAGGCATTCGGCA
>QHZN01000353.1 GCA_003225365.1 Acidobacteriota bacterium | reverse complement strand
GGCGTTTCTGGTTGATGGAGTTACGCACGCCGGAACTACTGATTGAGCTGGCGTCAATCCATCCTAACGAGCTTCGCCGATTCAAGCGTAAACGGCCTCTGCTTGAATTGGCTCAAACGGGAAACGAATCGGCACTGGCCGACGCTATTTTGGAAGAAGAACGAGCCGAAAGGGCCGCCGATCGCGAATATTGGGCGCCGCTCAAGCGTGAGTTGGAACAACTGCGTCTGACCCGCAGAAAGTCCACCCGACATCGGAGTTGAACTTCAGCATCAAACCGCCGCGAGACGATCGTTGATCTCTGCTTTCGGTTTGGATATAAGAAAGCAAAAGCAGCTTATCTTCTGAAGAATAAAGCTAGCGGCCCGAGGACTGAAAAGCGAGAATCGCATGCCTGCGGAACGATCGCAACGAGTTGAACAGCTCTACCATGCCGCCCGGGAGCGCGATCCGCGGGAACGCGCCACGTTTCTCGCGCAAGCCTGTGCCGGCGATGATGCGCTGCGCCGCGAGGTGGAGTCGCTATTGGCCGAAGATACCGGTGTGCACAGCTTTCTGGAGACACCGGCGCTCGAGTTAGCGAGAAAGACGTCGGGCGAAGACCACGGCCAATCGATGATCGGGCGGCAGTTCGGGCCGTATTCTGTGGTGTCGTTGCTTGCCAAGGGCGGGATGGGTGAAGTCTACCGCGCCCGCGATACCAAACTGGGTCGCGATGTCGCTCTCAAACTCCTCCCCGCGACATTCGCGCGTGACCCCGAGCGCCTGGCGCGCTTCCAGCGCGAGGCCCGTCTGCTGGCGTCACTGAATCATCCCCACATCGCCGCCATTTACGGGATGGAGGAATCCGGCGGCCTGCATGGCCTCGTAATGGAGTTGGTGCCGGGCGAGACGCTGGCGAATGCAGGGCCTCTGCCATTGTTGAAGGCGCTCCCCATCTGCCGCCAGATCGCCGAAGGTTTGGAGGAGGCCCACCGGAAAAACATCACTCACCGCGATATCAAGCCCGCCAACATCAAGGTGACGCCCTCCGGCACGGTGAAGATCCTGGATTTCGGTTTAGCGAAGGCGCTGGCGTGGGAGCAATCGGAAGTCGATCTTTCGGAATTGCCCACAGCCAGCGGAATGACGACCGAGGACGGACGAATTTTAGGAACACCGGGCTACATGAGCCCAGAGCAGGTGAGAGGGCAGGCGGTCGACAAGCAGACCGACATCTGGTCGTTTGGTTGTGTGCTGTATGAGCTACTGACCGGCAAGCACGCCTTCGAGCGCGAGACCTTAACCGACACGATCGCTGCTGTGCTGGAGCGGGAGCCCGATTGGCAAGCACTACCTCCGTCCACTCCCGCCGCAGTGCGAGATTTGTTGCGGCGCTGCCTGCAAAAGGACAAAGACCGCCGTCTTCGCGACATTGGCGACGCCCGGATTGAGATCGAAGAAGCCGCAACGCCTCTCCCTTTGGGAGCAGCCAGCGGGCTGACGGCCGCCGAGCGTCCCGCGCGGCGGGTGAGGGTCACATGGTTCGCCGCCATGTTCGCGATCACTCTTGCGCTTGCCACAGCACTGGCCGCCATTTCAGTCCTCTACTTCAATCAAGCCACGCCGTCTGGGCCGCCTGAAATCCGCTTTGAGGTTAATACGCCTTCAACAGCCGATCCGCTTTCCTTTGCCGTCTCGCCGGATGGTCGTCGGCTAGTATTCGTAGTATCAAATGAAGGCAAATCCCAACTCTGGCTCCGGCCATTAGATTCCGTGGCTGCACAGCCGCTGGCGGGAACGGAAGGAGCAAGCTATCCATTCTGGTCACCCGACAGCGCGTCAATAGGATTCTTTGCGGACGGCAAACTGAAACGGGTCGACATCGTGGGCAGCGCGCTGCAGGTGCTAGCCACCGCTGCTAACGGACAGGGAGGCGCGTGGAATCGTGAGGGAACCATCTTATTCGCTCCCATAACTTCTGGACCTCTTATGAAAGTGCCCGCGACGGGGGGTGAGGCTATGGCCGTCACACGACTTGAAGCGGGACAAGGAAGCCACCGATTTCCGCAGTTTCTACCCGATGGCCGGCATTTCATCTACTTTGTCACGAGTCCTCCGGCGCGGGGTGTCTACGCCGGTTCGCTCGATGGAGGCTCGTCCAAGCGGCTCACCAATGCGGATACGGCAGCCGTGGTTTCTCCTTCGGGCTTCCTGCTCTTCCCGCGGCAGACTACCTTGTTTGCTCAAGCCTTCGACTT
>QHZN01000135.1 GCA_003225365.1 Acidobacteriota bacterium | reverse complement strand
CTTGAGCGCAGAGGGGGCGTCATGGCTAAACACTCCCGTCTCCGCCAGTTCGCCTTCAACTTTTTTTTCCCCGAGGCCCTCACCGCTAGGTAAAGCTGCAGCGCCTCATGGGGTTGGATTCCAGAACCGCGTTGTTCGAGGATCGCCATACAGGCTGGCCAGGGCTTCTGGGCATTGGAAAACACCTACCCCGTACCCAGACAAGAGATACTGCGCAGTCCGGCTTGCAAGCCTTCGAGGAAGCACGAGCCCAACCTTCCTCAGCAACCAGACGAGATTCCTTTTTAAAGTGGGGTACAACTGACCGAGCGAAACTCCTTTGCGGAACGTCGAGCAAATCTTGTACGCATATGGCGAGTCTGCAACTCCTTGCGGATAACGATTCCGCGCCCTCCGCACAACACCAGATAGGAGTCCCAGGTGGCGGTCAACGGAAAGCGAATGAGATAAAACCTGCCCCCACAAAAACGAGCATATTCCCTTGACACCAGACAACATACGCGTGTATGGTCTCTGGGTATCCTTGGGGCTGGGTAAGGAACGAACATGCAGGCGGTGGGTCATATGTTCAAATTGTTTATATCGAGCCGCAAAGATTTATTCGTCGCGGCACAAAAAGCGATAAGCGGATTCCGATTACGGGGCTGGCTGGCTGGAGTTGTTGTGGCGACGGCTTTTACCCTACAAGTAAATCCCACAATCGCGCAGACTCCTTCAGAAGAGATCCCGTCAACCGCCACAGAATCCCAGTCTGCCGGCACACTTGGTCTAGCCTCCACTTCTGCGGAGAAGGGGAACCCGCCGTCGACTCCAGGAATAAACTACGTCATCGGGCCTGAAGACATGCTGGAGATTCAGGTGTTCGAAGTCTCGGACCTTAATGCAACTGTGCGGGTAGCGAATGATGGGAGTGTTACCCTGGCGCTTCTTGGCAAGGTGCCGGCATCTGGCCTCACCGCCCCGAGTTTGCAGCGGGAGCTGGAGGCTCTTTACAGTCAAAAGTATGTCGTCAACCCTCAAGTCTCAGTCTTCATCAAGGAGTTTCATTCCAGGCCAGTATCGGTGATTGGGGCTGTGGAGCATCCCGGTCTTTATACTATTACGGCGCCGCGGAAGTTGATAGACGTGCTCGCGATGGCCGGGGGTTTGGCTACTCGGCAAAATGGAGGCGCCGGCAACGCCGTGATCGTGACACGCCCCGGAGGCTTCGGGAATCTAGAATTATCACAGGGCATGCGCCTGATCGCACCCGATAAGCTAGAGGTTAACTTGAGCCGGTTATTGTTTTCGCACGACGATTCGGTCAATATAGATGTGCATCCTCTCGATACGATCAGCGTGAAGAAAGGCGAGTATGTTTACGTTGTAGGCCTGGGTGTCCAAAGTCCTGGGCAGCTATCTCTTGAGGACAGGGGCGGCATCACGGTGTCGCAGGCGCTGGCTATGTCGCAGGGGTTCTCCGCTAATGCTGCCAAGAAAAATGGCTTCATCATGCGGCAAGCCGAGGATGGGACAAGGACAAAGATCCCGGTCAACCTGGAAGGCATCATGAATGGAAAGTCTCCGGACGTCGCCATGAATGCGAATGACGTCCTTTTCGTTCCCAACAACGCCCAGAAAGCGGCACTGAAACGCGGCGTCGATGTCGTAGTATCGACTCTTTCAGGTCTGTTAATATTCGGTAGGCTGTAGACTCCCAGCCTGTGCAATCGTGGTCTTATGGATGAGATTCAGAACTCGAACGGATTTCAGGGGGCTTCATTAGCCCCTCGCACTACCGCTCTTCCGGACTCAAGGGTCCTGGATATTGGCCCGGAGAAGGTTCCCAGCCTATTCGACTATTGGCAAATCATCCTCAAGCACCGCTGGCTCCTGATTTCAACACTGTTGATCGTTTTTTCAATCGTTGCCGTGGGGACGCTCAAGCAGAAGCCGTCGTTTCAGGGCTCGATCCTGGTTGAAATCGATCCGGACCCTCCCAGCGTTGTTAACTTCAAGGAAATCCTTCAGGTTGCATCCGCTGACGTGGAGAGTTACCGGGAGACCCAATACCGCGTCCTTGAAAGCCGGTCGCTGGCCGAGAGCGTCGTAAAGGACCTCGAGCTGTATCGGCTGCCCGAATTCTACCGGAGTCGGCGTCTTTTCGGGCTCTTCGAGAGTGACCCCGCTCGTATCCCTTCCCCTACTGAGGATTTGGACCCCTCGAGCGAGGCTTTTAACAACAGCATTGCGAACTTCATGAATTCGATGAGCGTGGGTCCAGTCCGGCGCAGCAACTTGGTCGAGATTTCGTTCTATTCGAACGATCCGAAGTTGGCCGCGAGAATTGCCAATCGCCTTGCGGACGACTACATCGAACAGAATCTGCAGGTCAAATGGGACGCCGCTCTCAAGGCCTCTGAATGGCTTTCGGGCCGTCTTGACGAGTTGAAGGGTAAGTTGGAAAAGTCGGACAACGCGTTGCAGGAGTACGCCAAGAAGAACTCGATCTTGTTCGTTGACGACCGGAAAAATCTTGCCAACGAACGGCTGGGGCAACTGCAACAAGAATACACCAAGGCGCAGGCAGATAGATTCCAAACGGAATCACTGTACAATTTGGTCAAGCCCGATGCGGCGAAGGACGTGCCTGGAACGCTGTCTAATAAACTCATACAAGACCTGGAATTTAAGATTGCAGACTTGGAGCGCGAATACGCGCAGCTGACCGCCGTGGTCAAACCCGACTATCCCAGCGCGGTGCGGCTGAAGAAACAAATCGACTTGCTGCAGTCCATCCTGGGAAAAGATAAGAGGACTCTGGTCCAGAACCTGGTTGATGCATACAGTTCGGCGGTGAACCGAGAGAAATACCTGGAGCAGGCGCTCAAGGGCCAAGAGAAGCAGGTTAACGACATTGCTGAAAAAACCATTCAATACAACATCCTGAAACGCGAAGCGGATTCGAATAAAGACCTTTACAACGGCCTCCTTCAGCGGATGAAAGAAGCACAGGTCTCGGCGGGGTTGAGGGCCAGCAATATCCGGATTGTGGATGCGGCGGAAGTTCCCCGGCGGCCTGTTCGACCGCGGGTAATCCTGAATCTGGCGCTCGGAATTATTTTCGGACTCGGTCTGGGAGTCGCAGGCGTCATCCTGCTCGAGTACTTGGATAACACCCTGAAGAGCCCCTCTCAGGTCGAGTCCTTGCTCCGTTTGCCCTCGTTGGGTGTAATACTGGAGTTTGATTTGTTTTCAGCGAGGAAGTCCGGTGAGGCGCGCTTGACTAAGGGGAGCGAAGCCGGAGGGAAAAGTGACATTGTCATTCGGAGAGATCCTGCGGCCGTGGAGGCTTTCAGGTCGCTCAGAACCTCTATTCTCCTTTCTGCGAATCCTTCGCCGAAAATAGTCCTTGTTACCAGCGCGTTGCCAAGCGAAGGAAAGACCACGATTACCGTGAATATGGGGGCGACACTCGCCAGTCTGGGGAGCAAGGTTTTGGTTCTGGACTGTGATATGCGGCGGCCGACATGCCATCGCGCAACTGGGGTTCCGAACCGACCCGGGTTTGTCCAGTGTCTGGCCGGCCGAGTTGAGCTCAAGCAGGCAATCTTCCCCGTTCCTGGGACCGAGAATCTGTTTGTGATTCCCTGCGGTCCGATCCCTCCCAATCCCGCTGAGTTGCTGTCGTCTCAATTGTCCATGGACCTCCTTAACGCCCTGCGCTCGCAGTTTGACTACGTGTTGCTCGACTCTCCTCCTCTCCTCAGTGTTTCGGACGGGCGAATCCTCGCCACCCTGACTGATGCCGTGGTGTTAACGATCCGGGCGGGCCATACTCCCATCGAAGCGGTGCGCCAGGCGTGTGCGTCTTTGAAGAGCGTTGGGGCGCGGATTCTGGGGGTGACACTCAACGGACTGGATCTCCGGCGAGACGGCTACGGCTACGGCTACGGTTCCCGTTACGGCTATCATTACGGCTACGGATATGGGTATGGTTATGGCTACGGGGCGGATTCTGAAGATTCAACAGAGGCCGGGACACAAAATTCATCGGATGGGGTTCGTTGAAATCCGGCTTGTGACGTCATTTATTTGGGCCGACAATCCTTCTCTCTCCTCTCATACACAGCAAGCATACAAGGGGGCTTCGGACGGTGAATAGGAGGCTTCGTGTGATCTGGGAAGAAGAGTAGAAAGAATCGTTCCTTGGCGGGCGCGCTGCATCGTCAAACCTTTTTTGGAGACGGAGGCTCTTGCGGGTGAGAAAACCTGGTGATGACAAACCTTAAACGCGGAACAGACCGACTGCAAGTGGAGCCCCCGCCTTCAATGGATGGAGACGCTCCGCTCTTTCCTTACTTAGACCTCCGGGCTCAGTTTGCTGAAATCGCCGTCGAGATTGGCTCCGCCGTTCAACGGGTGATGGAAAGCCAGAAATTCATCCTCGGGCACGAAGTCAGTGCCTTTGAAGAAGAGTTTTCCAGTCTTGTCGGCTGCGCTTCCGCGGTCGCATGTGCTTCGGGAAGCGATGCCCTTTTGTTGTCCTTAATGGCCATTGATATCAGGCCGGGGGACGAAGTCATAACGACCCCCTTTACCTTTATTGCGACTGCGGGAGCGGTGGCAAGGCTCAAAGCCCGTCCGGTTTTCGTGGATATCAATGAAGAGACGTTCAACTTGGACGCGCAACTTTTGGAATCCGCAGTGACGCCTCGAACGCGAGCCATCATTCCCGTTCATCTTTTCGGACTCCCGGCCGACATGGATACGGTTCGTGAGGTTGCTGCTCGGCATGACCTCGCGGTGGTTGAGGACGCGGCCCAGGCCGTCGGGGCATCATACGCCGGCGCGGCCGTAGGCACGTTGGGGAAACTCGGCTGCTTCAGCTTCTTTCCGTCCAAGAATCTTGGGGGCGCGGGCGACGGCGGACTGGTTACGACGAATGACTTTGCTTTGGCGGAGCGGGTCCGGATTCTTCGGACGCACGGCAGCCGGCGAAAGTATTATTACGAGGTACTGGGAATGAATAGTCGTTTGGACGCTCTACAAGCCGCGATCTTGCGTGTGAAATTGGGCCATTTGCCCCGCTGGACACGTATGCGCCAATTGCGAGCCGAGCGATACAGGAGGCTCTTCGCCGAATATGGCCTCACGAACCACGTACGGCTCCCGGCCTCTCCACCGGGAGCGGTCCATGTCTACAATCAATTTGTCATCCGATCTCCGGAGCGCGATGATTTGCGGGGATTTTTGAAGAGTCGAGGAATTCCGACTGAAATTTATTACCCATTGCCATTGCACCTGCAACCGGTTTTTTCCTATCTCGACCACCGCGCTGGCGATTTTCCCAAGGCGGAGCGGGCATCGCGGGAAGTTCTCGCTCTTCCGATCTATCCCGAACTGGAAGAGCCCCAGCAGGTTGCCGCAGTCCAAGCCATCGCCAATTATTTTGCAGGCCGGACTTAGAGACCGGAGCGCTCGACAATGACAAATCAGGTCCCTGGTGTGGCTGTCGTCGGTTGCGGGACTTGGGGCAAGAACCTGGTCCGCAATTTTTACGAACAAGGGGCGTTGCGTTTCATCTACGATCCTGATCGCGATTGCGCGAGCCAAATTCTCCAGCAGTACCCGGTCAGGTCAGCCTCGAGCTTTGACGATCTGCTCAGCGAGCCATCCGTCCATGCCATCGTCATCTCCGCCCCTGCAGTCCGGCATTTCGAACTGGCGAAAAAGGTTTTGCTTGCCGGCAAAGACGTGTTCGTCGAAAAGCCTTTGGCTCTCTGTTCGGAGGACGCTCAGGAATTGATCGCGTTGGCCGAGACTCACAGCCGGGTTCTCATGGTCGGCCATCTCCTGCTTTTCCATCCGGTCGTTCTCCGACTTCAGAAAATGATCCACTCGGGCGACCTCGGGAAGGTTCAATATGTCTATTCGTCGCGGTTAAATCTGGGAAGACTTCGAACGGAAGAGAACATACTTTGGAGCTTCGCGCCGCACGACATCTCGGTGCTCCTCTACTTGCTCAGGGAGCTTCCCCGGAGCTGTTCGGCGCATGGAAGCAGTTACCTCAATTCGGATGTTACCGACATCACGCTCTCGACATTCGATTTCTCCAGCGGCGTCAGAGGTCATATCTTTGTCAGCTGGCTGCATCCTTTCAAGGAACAGAAGCTGGTGGTGGTGGCAGACCACAAAATGGCGGTGTTCGATGACACGGAGCCCGAACGCAAGCTTGTCGTCTATCCTCATAGGATTGATTGGGTGGAAAGGGTCCCGGTGGCGCGCAAAGCGGAGGGAGAAAGTATTCCGGTGGAGAATGCGGAGCCGCTCCGCTTGGAATGTCAACACTTTCTGGAGTGTATCGCTGAAAGGAGAATCCCTCGGACCGACGGCCGAAGCGCTTTGGAGGTGTTGAAGGTTTTGGAGGCGTGCCAGCAATCTCTAGAACATCAAGGAAATCCCGTTCAGTTGGAAACCAAGAGCGCGCGGAGTCTTATTCATCCCACCGCCGTTGTGGATGAGCCGGCTGAAATCGGGGAGAGGACTCGGATCTGGCACTTTTCTCACATCATGCCTCATGCCAAGGTCGGTCGAAATTGCGTTTTGGGACAAAATGTACATGTGGCATCGAATGTGAAGATAGGAAACAACGTCAAAATCCAGAACAACGTTTCGCTTTATACAGGCGTGGAGCTCGAGGATGACGTATTCTGTGGCCCTTCCATGGTGTTCACCAATGTAATTAATCCGCGGAGTCAAATCGAAAGAAAGCTCGAATACCAGCGGACGCTTGTGAAGCAGGGGGCCTCGCTGGGAGCGAACTCGACGATTGTATGTGGAGTGGTCATAGGAGAATACGCCTTCGTGGCTGCGGGCGCTGTGGTTACACGTGATGTGTCGCCTTACGCGCTCGTGATGGGGGTTCCAGCACGCCAAGTCGGATGGATGTGTCGATGCGGTGTCAGGTTAACGGAATCCGGTGAAATTTTTCGTTGCTCGGCATGCGGAGAGCTATACTCCATGCAGGAGGGAAAATTGAGAACCGTGATTCCCGCCTCTGAAAAGTAGCGGCGCGCCGAATGTCGTCCAGTAGAGCCCTGCGGCTGTTTGCTGGAACTCCTATCATCATTAGAACGAAAGTCAGGAGCATGTCAGGAGCTCGCCTTGGGCCCTGATGATCCTTTACGGTAGACTTAGGGTCGGACTTCTTGCACTGAGGCCAAACAGCGGAGATAAGAGCACAAGACACTCTCTTTCTCGCGGCCTGATCGCTGACTTGAATCAGCGAAAGACCCCGAGGAGGAAACGAGAACTAGGAGGAAAAATCAATGGCGATGAGCATTAGCCCAATTACACGCGGCGCGGCTCTAATGTTTCTCGCAGTATTCCTGTGCCCGCCCAGGCCGGCGGCTGCCCAAGCCACCCGTGCCCCCAATGGGGCCTTGCTCGTAAACCCAGGTGCCGGGGAACTCGGGTCCCTGGTGAATGCGGCGATTGCCCAACTTCCGACGGCCGGCGGCGAAGTGGATCTTCCTCCGGGCGCGTATAGCTTTTCGACGCCTATCTTGATCACCGACCGGACGGTAATCCTACGGTGCGGCGCAAGCGCGACTTCCAACGTCACGGTGCACGGGACGACGCGGCTGAAATTTACAGGCTCGACGTCCGGCGCGGTGCTCACGCTGACAGGCCCTGGAACTACCGGAAGCCAGATCATCGGCTGCATGCTGGGGAACTCGGGGCGCGCCAGTCTCGGGATCCTGATAGACCATGGAGCTAACAGCGTTCTCCTTGATAACGTCGTCCTGGACGACGTGAACGTGCCATTCTCCGTGGCCGGCATCCAAATCGGCTCCCACGCTACTTGGCCCGTTGATGTGATGCTGCGGCGTGTAGTGGTGCGAAGGGCCGGGCCGGTGGGGCTGAAGATCATGCACGTCGCGGCACATGCTGTGATCATTGATTCTCGCATCTTCGAGAACAGCCTGCACAACGTCGAAGTCGGCGGAACAGGCGGCGGGGAGCAAGCCATCAGCGTCCACTTCTACGGGTCTACCATCGAGTCTTTCCCTGGCTTGTCCTCTTTCGTGATCTACCAGGGGGAAAGCGTCAGCTTCGACGGGGGATATTGCGAACAGGGAGAGGCGGCCGCCTCGGGTCAGCAGGAATACTGCTTCGACATTCCCAGCAACGCAGTGTTCGCGCGTAATATCTCCATAACTCATACGACGATGCGGAGCGTGGTGGGCACTCCTTCGCGGGCTGCGGTCCACAGCGGCTTTTCGGGGTCGCAGCTCAATCTTGGTGACAACCATATGGCAGGGTATGCAAACTCCGGATACCTTGTGGAGAACGACGGGGCGCAAAAGATTTTTGCCTATGGAAACGACTTGCAGTTTTCCGGAGCGCAATTAGTGACGGGGTCGGCTGGTTTGAGAAATGTAGTGCATTTGGGAAATACAGCTGCCGGCGTCCTGATTCCGTCCTACCTTGGACGCTGAGGCTTGAGGTGGACAGGGATCCGCCGGGCTGGAGACAAGTATATTTTCCCCGCCCGCGGCGGCCTTTACCGCACACGAACAATCCAAGGGCGCCGGCTTGTCGCGTATCCGTCTCGGGGCACATGGTCAAGACGCGTTGTCAGGCGTTTGGAATTCGCTCCGAGCCCGCCGCGTTCAGGTTAATCGCTTGTGGTAAGCCAACCTGCCTCGCAAGGTGAAGAAATCGAGCAAGTTCTTTGGCCTTAATAGCGAGATTTGGGATGAAAAACTTGCATTAATCTGCTATATAAAACAGACAAGTTCGACAGAAATAAATTCAAGGGGCCAAGGTTCCGATGGGCGGCAACTTGCTTCTACGAAAAGTTGATGTGATAACAACTCCGTCGTGCGAAGAAATTCAGCGGCCTCTTACCGGCAGCCCAAGTCGGCGGCTCACCTTCTTAACCGCGCTGGCTGTGCTCATTGTTCCCTCCTTATGGCTCCTGTACGCGGGATCCTCTAGCAGTCACTTGGCTACGGAGGCGAAGATCCTCCGGCCGCGCGCGGCCACCATCGGCAAGCCCGCTAGCCCCACCCGCAGCGAGGTTTCTCGACCCAAGTGGGTGGCAGGCTACGGGAATTTACCGCTGAATTTCGAGGCGAATCGCGGGCAAACCGACAGCCGTGTGAGGTTCGTTGCCCGCCGGAGCGGGTATGCCTTGTTTCTCATTTCTGCCGGAGCAGTGATCAATCTCCCGCCCCCCCTGGGTGCCCCTCATGCTGACGGATGGAAACTTAACCACGACGCCGTCGCCGGCAGGGGTCCGGGGCCAGCCAAGCCGATGGCGCTACGGTTGAGTTTCCTCCATTCCAATCTTTCTCCAGAGGTAACGGGCCAGGAAGAATTGCCGGGGTATCGAAGGAGCGCAACATATCGGACTGGATTCGCATGGGAACCTCGAGGTCCCTGCCGGCCCGAGTTCGCTGCGCTTGCGCAAACCCCGCGCCTACCAGTTAGGAAACGGAGTGAAGACCGAGGTCCAGAGCGACTACATGGTAAGAGCCGGTCGGATCGTGTCTTTTCAGCTCGGCCCATACGACACCAGGCGCCCGCTCGTGATCGATCCAGTCCTTACGTACTCGACGTATCTGGGGGGGAGCGGCGACGATTACGGCCTGGGCATCGCCGTCGATTCTTCCGCCAACGCGTATATCGTGGGGGCCACCTCCTCGCTCAATTTCCCGATCCTAGGTCCACTCCAGACTGTTAATGCCGGCAGTACCGACATGTTCGTGACCAAATTGAACGCTGCGGGAAATGCGTTGTTGTACTCGACTTATATTGGGGGGAGTTCGAATGAGGGAGTGATCCCGGGCGCATCCGGGCCGGACCTGTTCGGCGCCATTGTCGTCGATTCCGTAGGCAACGCGTACATTACGGGATACACAACCTCAGGTGATTACCCGACTACTCCAGGAGCCTTTCAGACGGTTTACCACGGGAATGGCGACGCGCTTGTGACCAAGCTGAACGGCAGCGGCAACAGCCTAGTCTATTCCACTTACTTGGGCGGGAGCGGGACCGATCAAAGTGGAACGATTACACTCGACACCTCCGGCAACGTCTATCTTGCCGGCCTCACCAGGTCCGCCGATTTCCCTGCCACGGCCGGAGCTTTTCAGACCACCAACCCCGCACTGGAGTCGAGCTTCGTTGCGAAGCTGAATGCGACGGGGACCAGCCTTGTCTATGCGACGTTTCTCGGAGGTGCGTCCGGCTTTTCCCAGGCCAACGGCATCGCGATCGATTCAAGTGGCAATGCCTACGTAGGAGGGGTCACTTACTCGAGCACGTTTCCTACAACGCCGGGCGCCGCCCAGACTACCTGTAATAGCTGCTCATCGAATCTGCCGGACGGATTCATCACCAAGCTGAACGCAACCGGAACCGGACTGGTTTACTCGACCTACTTGGGTGGGAGCGAAATTGATGAGGTGGAAGCCATTACGGTCGCCCCCTCCGGCATCGCATTTGTAACCGGCCCGACGGTCTCCAACGATTTCCCGGTTACACCCAATGCCCCACAGCCAAAGTGCGCCAGTTGCACGCTCAATGCCCAGCAGGGCGAGGGTCATGATCCGGATATTTTTCTCAGCGAGATAAGACCGTCAGGCAACGCAGTCGCCTTTTCCACTTTCTGGGGCGGGATAGACGCAGAAATTTCTTATGGGATAGTGTTGGACAACCTTGAGAACGCATATGTCACCGGGACTACGCGGTCTGTCAACTACCCGCTGGTATTGCCCATTCAGAGCATCTGTAGCTGCAGCTTTAACGGGCCGTATGGGTTTGTGATGGAGATGAGTACCAATCCGAATATAGAGTTCTCCTCTTACCTGGGAGGTAGCCAAGGTGCTACCCCGAAGGGAATTGCGGCTGATTCCAACCGGAATATCTACCTCGTCGGCTTTACCGCTTCGACGGACTTCCCCACCATAGGCGCTTTTCAGCAGAATAGCGGCGGAGGCCTGGACGCTTTTGTGGCTAAAATCGCCCCGCCCTCTGCAGCAGGCCTCAGCTACAATCCCACGTCGATCTCTTTCGGCAACGAGAACGTCAACCAGACCAGCCTGACCCAAACCGTTCTACTGACGAACATGGGCAGCCTGACGATGATATTCAACAGCATCGTCACGACGGGCGACTTCGCCTATGCCACCCCCTGCGGCAGCACTCTGGGAGGGGGCGGTGCCACCTGCCCAGTTTACTTGACCTTTACCCCAACCCGGATTGGAACTCGAACAGGGACTCTGAGCATCGCTGACACTGCACTAGGTAGTCCCCAGGTCATCAACGTGAGCGGGAACGGGGTAGCACCGATCGTGAATTTGTCGGCGGCTAGTCTGACCTTCGGCAATCAGCCTCTTGGCACCACCAGCGCGCCGCAGACCATCACCCTTACCAACACCGGGAACACGACTCTATCCATCAGTTCTTACTCCATTAGCAGCGGCTTCGCCCAGACAAACGCTTGCGGCTCAGGCTTAGCCGCGGGCGCCCAGTGTACAATTAGTGTGACGTTTTCGCCCAACTCCTTGGGCACACAACTGGGGTCACTGACTATCACCGACGATGCGACAGTCACCGCCCCTGTTAGCCCTCAAACTATCGCACTGACAGGCACGGGCACAGCTCCCATTGTCAATCTCTCTGCGGCGACCCTGGCTTTTGGCAACCAGGATCTCGGGACCAAGAGCAGCGCGCAAACGGTGACGGTGAACAATACCGGCTCCGCGGCGCTCACGATCACCGGCGTCACCACGAGCGGCGACTTTGCCGAGACTAACACCTGCGGCGGCTCGGTCGCCGTCGGGGCAAGCTGTTCGGTCAGCGTGACGTTTACGCCGACAGCTATCGGAGTCCGAAGCGGAACGTTGACTATCACCGATAACAACATCGCCGTGGCCGTGGGCACCGAGACGGTCGCGCTGACGGGCACGGGAGTCGCGCCTGTCGCGAGTCTTGCGCCGAGCATTGTCCCCTTTT
>QHZN01000352.1 GCA_003225365.1 Acidobacteriota bacterium | reverse complement strand
GCGAAACCGGCAACACCGGTCGTCACCGCGCCGAGAAACGCCGCCAGGAGAAAAAATCCGAGAACCATTCCATCCATAGGTCGCTCCCAAAATGAAGTGACCAGCGCTTGGATGGATGGAGCCATCTCAAGGGGAGGCTGCTATGTCCCCTGCGATCCCAGTAAATCGGGAATCGGAGCAGTGCTTGGACGCGAAACGCGTCTTTGGGACCGGGTGCCTGCTACCGACCCGGCCGGGTGCGCCGGAATCGGCGCATCCACAAAACCAAATGTCGTTGAGCGCTAAGTCTTCAAATCGTGTCGGGTCCTCCTATGAATCGTCAACGTGCTGTTACGCCGTAGCCGAAGTCATCAAACAGCGTCACGCTGTCCGCCTTGGTCCACACGCCCACCGCGCCCGCGCCAGCGATGTGGTCGTCATCCATCTCGATGTAGGGCTTGCCGTCGAGGACAACGCGGATCCTATTGCCCGAGAACTCCACGCGCAGCGCGTGCCAGGCGTTCCCGGGCACCGCCGCATCGACGTATTTCAGCGTGTTGCGCCTTCCGTTCGCCGTGTAGTAGAGCGATACGTTGTTCTCGAGCGCGTTGGCGCGCGCGACATAGTAGTTGTCGCCGTCCTTCCAGCGCCATACCAGCCCGCCTGCCTGATCCTCGCGGCCCGTGAGGGGCTTGAACTTCACCTCGACGTAGCCGTCGGCGAGCGACGTATCGGACCTGACGCACCAGGGGAAGGTTCCGCTGCCCGACTGCTTGAGGACGTTGGGCCTGCTCGGCGCGGAAGCGTCGGCTTCGACAGACCACTTGGGCGAGCCGCGACCGGTGACGCCGGCGCGCCAGCCGGCCGGCAGCGCACCGGGCGCGTCGCGGTCGAATGAAACAGTTTCCGCATGAGTCGTAGTCATGATCGCCACCGATGCGAGAGTTGGAAGGATCAATGCGAGGGCTTTTTTCAAGATGCGGCTCCTTTCGTTGCTCAGTTTTTCGCTAGCCTGACCCTGTTCAGCGCCGCCTTCAGGCTTCTAGCTAACTTCCCGGCGTCATCGTTTGCCCAGAAATGCATGAAGAAGAGCCGCGGCTGCTCGCTAAGCATGTGACTGTGCAATGCCGTCACCTCGATCCCGCCTTCACGCAGCGTCTTGAGCACGGGGTTGACCTCCTGTGCGATGAGCACGAAGTCCCCGGTGATCGCCGCCTTGCCACCCCCGGTAGGCTGGAAGTTGATGACGATGCCCGAACCCATGCCGATGGGAATCGGCATTCCATCTTCCATTATGGTTTCGGCCCGGGGGATGTTGAACGCATAAACACCGCTGTTGACGTTGCCCTTCGCGCCCAGCGTTTGATCGATTGCGGCGGTGTCAAGGTCGAGCGGCGGCGGAGAACCGGCGGGTGCCGGCGCCGCCAATGGGGTCTTGCTTTCGGCAAGGCCAGCGCGTAGCGCGGCGGCGAGCTTGGCGGGGTCCCCGCGGCCGAAGAAATGCATGTACATGGTTCCAGGCGATGAGCGCAGCAAATGGTTGTGCAGCGCCGTGATCTCGATGCCGCCCTCGATGAGCTTCTTCATCACGGGGTTGACCTCTTCATGCAGCAGCACGAGATCGCCCATCACCATGCCCTCGCTTCCCATTTTCTGGAATGCGAGATAGGAGCCCAGGGCAAGAGTGGGTCTGATCGTGACCTCGTCGACTGTGACCTTCAGGTCGCTCCGCCCCAGACCGACGCGGTAGATTCCGCCGGGCAACTGTGCGCCGGATCTGCCAAGCGCCTGCGCGACTGGGGCCCAGTCGTCGTCGGCTGCGAAGGCGGCGGTTGAAAGTCCGAGCGCGAACGCGATGCCCGCCAAAATTAGATTAAAGCGCTTCATAGCGTGACCTCCTAGGGAGTGGTGTTGGAAGACTGTCCGGCAACTCATAGAGGCTGGGTCACCGTCGTAACCTTGCCTTTGTTAGCGAGGAGGACCACCGCGACGGGCCTGTGGTTCCTGATCGCAGGCGTAATCGAGAAAACAGTGCCGGGATGCGTTTTCCGGACTTCGGCGATGACGGCAGCAAGGCTCTTGCGGCCAAGCGACATCACTGCGAGCTGTTCCGCGGACCTCGCAACATGGGGTACGTCCCTGAAGACTTCGACTTTCGGTGTCCACTTGTCCTGCTCGGGGCTGCCGCTCAACTCCTGAAGCACATTCTTTTCGGCAGGGACCGCCAGCCCCTTTTCTGCCGTATACACGGAAAGCGACAACTTCCCGTCTTCCAGCTCGAACTTGGCCGAAATGGCTTTTGCGCTTCCTTGACTCGCCTGCCGGATGCCCGCAAGCAAGCTGAGTTTGCTCTTGCCCAACGCCTGCGCGACCGCCTGCAGCTCTTTGGATTCCCCTTCGGCACGAGCGGGCTGCCAAGACAGCCATCCCACCACGGCCATCGCGGCGATCAAGGGAACAATGTGGAAGTACCGGGGTTCTTTGTGTTTCATGATTTGCCTCCTTATCAATGCGGGGCAGTACGGCCCCGTGACGTGTTGCGATACTCAAGCGTTCCTGGTCTCATTTCAACGAAGCCGATAAACAAGCAGCCCGGCGGGGGATGTTCCGACCGCCGGTGCGGCCACGTAGAGCCGCTCTTCTTCGGGAACGA
>QHZN01000351.1 GCA_003225365.1 Acidobacteriota bacterium | reverse complement strand
AGCACTTTCAAGCGCGAAGGCGTCGAATTGACGACGTCCTTTACGGCTACGATCAATGCTGAGCTGAAGGTGGGACAGGTCGAGGATACGGTGACGGTTTTGGGGGAGACCCCGGTCGTCGACAGTCTGAACGTTCGAACACAGAACACTTTCGTGCGTGAGACGCTGGATGCGATCCCCACCACCAAGCGTCTCGGGCAATATGCTTCGATCATCCCCGGAGCTACATACACAAATGCGACCTTCCAGGACGTTGGTGGCAATCAGGGCGAAGGCGGTCAGTTTGGAGTTCACGGGCAGCGGCCAGGAGATCTCAGCCTAAACTTTGAAGGTCTGAATCAAAACCAGCAGGCGCTGGGCGTCTTCAGCTTCAACTCTCAAGCCTTCCAGGAAGTCGTCGTGGAGACCGGCGGCACGTCGGCGGAGGCGGCATCGGGCGGCGTCCAGGTGAACATCGTCTCCAAGGATGGAGGCAACAGACTTTCGGGAAGCTTAAGCGCGGCTTATACCGGGCCCAGTCTGGAGATGGGCAACTTGACCGACGCGCTGCGCGCCCGCGGCCTGCAGAATGACATTTCGATTCGAAGCTCTTACGACTACGGAGGAGCGCTCGGCGGGCCGATCAAGAAGGACAAGCTGTGGTTCTTTATGGCTCATCGATGGTGGGGCGCGTCGCGCTACATCCAGGGCAGCTACTTCAACAAGGCTCAGGGCACTTTGTTCTACGAACCCGATTCGAGCCGCGTGTCCCACAACAACGAATACTTCGAAGACCACAGTTTGCGCTTGACCTGGCAGCTGTCGCCAAAGCAGAAAATCGTGGGTTCCTTCTCTCACCAGAATAATTGCAGTTGTCCATTCGGCCTGACTGGCGTGGGCGGCATCAACGCGGTCAAGCCCGCGCCGGAATCTCGCGCATGGCATGTTTACAATCCTCAGTATTTGCCGCTCGTCACCTGGAATTATACGGCCACGAACAAGCTCGCCTTTGAGGCCGGGCAGTCGGCGCTCGTATTAAATGAGGACTCCCGGCGGCAGCCGTACGTGGGGCCGAATGACATCCGGGTCACGGACCTCGCGCTGAACATTGTTTACGGTTCCGATGCCAACAACAATGTGTGGTCGGGCAGCTACACCAGGAGGTTTGTCACCAAATACAACAGCCGTTTCAACGCGTCGTACGTCACAGGGTCACACAACTTCAAGACCGGCTTCTCGTATCAGCGGTACAACCTTGGGCGCCCTGGCCGGTACACGGATCTCAACCAGATCAACCAAGCCAGGTCCTACACCTTTCGCGACAGGATTCCAGCAATGGTTACGATCTGGGCGACGCCGTTCGAATTCCTAGAGCATACGAGCGGTGTTGGGCTGTTCGCCCAGGACCAGTGGACGCTAGGAAGAGCCACACTCAACCTTGGCCTGCGTTACGACTACGCGAACGGAGCCGTACCCGCGCAGAGCCTGCCGGCGGGGATTTTTGTACCCGCACGTGACTTTCCGGCGGTGAAGGATGTGCCCAATTGGAAAAACATCAATCCGCGCCTGGGCCTGGCCTACAACCTTTTCGGTAACGGCAAGACTGCGCTCAAAGCCGGCTTAGGCCGATACCTCCCCTATGGCGTAACCGCTGCAAACAACCCGGCGGCCAATCAGGCCGCCAGCGCGACGCGGACCTGGAATGACTACACGTTCCCTGTCGGCGACCCTCGGCGAGGAAACTACATTCCCGACTGCGTACTCGGTGCGAGCGTCCTCGGAGCCAATGGGGAATGCGGTGCACTGTCGGACCAGACATTTGGTCAGGTACGAGGTGGCAATACGCGCTTCGCAGAAGACGCGCTGACCGGCTTCAACAAACAATTTCACAACTGGCAGGGATCCGTTTCGATTCAGCAGGAGCTGCGGCAGGGGATGGCGCTCAATGTCGGCTATTTCCGCACCTGGTACGGCGGCTTTTTGGTGACGAAAAATATGGCCGTGACCCCGGCAGACTTCGATTCATACTGCATCACCGAGCCGGCCGATAGCCGGCTGCGCAACGCCGGCGAGAGGCTATGCGGCTTCTACGACGTCAAACCCGCGTTATTCGGTGTGAACGACTACCTGCGGACACAAGCATCGAACTTCGGAAAACGAACTGAGGTTTATAACGGCTTCGATATCACGTTAAATAGCCGGTTCGCACGGGGCGGGCAGTTTTCCGGAGGCGTCAGCATCGGGCGAGCGGTCACCGATGCCTGCGAGATTGTGAAGAAAGCGCCCGAAACTTTGTTTAGTTTGGACAATCAGGCGCCGACGGGAAATACAATTCCCGGCACGTTGAGTGCGGGGACGGCCGGGTCCTGGAGTCCCGCCCAATTCTGCCACGTCGAAGCGCCGTGGTCCTCCGGGACGCAGTTCAAATTCCTCGGGGTATACCCGCTACCGCGGGGATTTCAAATAAGCGCGACCTACCAGAACGTTTCCGGCATCCCCATTACAGCGACCTATCCGGCGCCCAATGC
>QHZN01000134.1 GCA_003225365.1 Acidobacteriota bacterium | reverse complement strand
TGACTCATTCATGTCGCAGGGCCACCATCGGATCAACCCGCGTGGCGCGGCGCGCCGGAATATAACACGCAGGGAAGGCAATCCACAGGAGCACCGCCACAACTCCGATAAGCATCCAAGGCTCGGTCGCGCTGACGCCGAACAACAGGGTTCGTAGCAGGCGCGTCGCGGCCAGCGACACCGCCAGACCCAAGCCCCCGCCTAGCAGGACCAGCTTCACGCCATCCCGGATGACCAAGACGAACATGTCCTGCTGACGCGCGCCGAGCGCCACGCGGACGCCAATCTCCCGGGTGCGCAACGTCACGCTTCGGGCCAGTACGCCGTAGAGCCCGAGAGCGGTCAAAAGCAGAGCGATCCCGGCGAAGCCCAACGAAAGCATCATGAGCATCCTCTCTCGTTGAAGGTGCGAGTTGACCAATTCGTTGAAGGTAAAGAGCGTTGGTGGGAAGGCCGTTGGTACGACATCGTGAACTGCCTTACGGAGCGCGGCCGCTCCATTTTCCGTGCCAGAGCTCCGTACCGCCAGAGTGAAAGACGTTCCCCAGTCGCCCGCGGCGGCGAGTCGATAGAGCATCCGCGGCGCGGCTTCACGCAGCGACATAAACCGCGCATCTTCGGCCACGCCGACCACTTGGCAAGCGTTCTTGGGATCCACATCTTTGCCGTCGTTGGTGGGATCGGACCCTCCGGAATAAACGAACTGGCCCAGCGCATCCTCGTTCGGGAAGAAATATGCCGCAGCGGAAGCGCTGAGGACGCACACCGCGCTGCCGTTTTGGTCGGCCCGCGCCGGAGCGCGGCCTTCAGTGATTCGAGTCCCCATGGCGGCGAAGTAGCCGGGCGAAATGAATGCCGGCCAGGTATGCATATCGCTATGGATCTCGCCATGCTTGCCCAAAGAGAAGTAATAGGCCGCAGCCCAGCCGTCAGGGAGGGGAGGCGAGGAGAGGAGGGTCGCGGCTACGATGCCCGGCGCCTTCTCAACAGCTTCGACGATCTGCGAAACATCCTGTGCCCTCTGCATGCCCGTCAGCTTGGCGGCGCTCAAGTCAACATCCGCCATGACCACGCCGTTGGTCTGGAATCCGGAATTTTCGAGCAGTAAATGCAGGAATGTGCCGCCCAGCAAGGAGGCCGCAACCAGCAAGGTGACACTGACCGCGACCTGCGCGGGGACAATCCAGGCACCCAGTTGCTTCGCTATGCGTGCCTCGCCTTGTTTCAAGTCGAGGGCAGGATCGACACGGCTGACGCGTAGCGCAGGCCAGATCCCCGCCGCCAGCGCGGAAAGAAAACTTGTCGCCGCAGCAAAAGCCAGAATGGCCAGGCGTGGCGTCACATCGATCGAAGGAGACTCGCCGATGCCGCCGAGCACCGCCACGAGCGACTGCGCCGCCGCCCATCCCAGCCAAATTCCGCCTGCAAGTCCGGCGGCGGCCAGCAGCCCCACTTCAGTCAGCGCCTGGCGAATCAGCCGTCCTCGCGCCGCGCCCAGCGCGCTGCGGACAGCAAACTCCCGAAATCGCCCACTCATACGCGCAAGCACCAGCAGAGCCGTATTGGCGCAACAGAGCAGCAGAAGGAGCCCGACCAAAATCTCCAGGACCAGTAAAGGTCGGCTGTAATCAACCTTCAAGAACGATCTACCGGACCGCCCGCTCTCCACCGCAAATTGGAAGGGAGAGCCGAAACCATAGAGGAATAGATGAGTAGGGTCAGCTTCTTCGCGGACTATTGCCGCCGTAGCTTTGAGATTAGCCTTGGCCGATTGCAGGGACTCACCGGGCTTGAGCCGTCCGATCACTGTCAGCCAATTGTTGCCAGGTGCGTGCCACTGCGGACCCTCGAATGAAAGGGGCAGTATGATCTCGGCTCGCTCCCCGGCAATCAAGCCGTCGAACCCCGGTGGCAATACGCCGATCACCGTCACCGCACACCCGTTAATCGAGAGCGGATGGCCCAGCACAGCACGGCCCTCGTGAAAATGTTGTTTCCAGTAAGAGTATCCGAGGACAGCCTGATAGCCATCGGGGCCGCCGCCAGAAACGTCACCGGACTCGCCAAACACACGGCCCAGGTACGGACGCAGCTCCAACACGCGGAAGCCGTTGCCGGTCATCAAGGCGCCGCTCGCGCGCGTCATGACGCTGTTCTCTTCAACCGCGAAGTCGGCCTGACCCCACGCCAGGATGTCCCGGTTGACGGTCTCGTGTTTGCGCAGCGCGTCGTAGACTGGCCCGGAAAGGGAAAGGTCGGACGCACCAGGTTCGCTTGAAGTGTAACGAACTAATTCACCAGGATTCGGCACCGGCAGGCTCTTCAAGATCACCGCGTAGGTCAGGCTGAAAATCGCGGTGTTCGCGCCGATACCGAGGGCAAGAGTGAGGATGGCCACCGCGGTATAGCCGGGGTTTTTCCTCAGCATCCGCGCTCCATAACGGAGGTCCTGCCAGAGTGACTCGGCGGCCGCTTCCCAACCCGCGACGCGGATTTCTTCCTTGGCCGCTTCGACGCTGCCCATCTCGACCCGCGCCGCGCGCAGTGCTTTTTCCTGGCTCATCCCCGAGCGCAGCTTGTCCTCCACGGCCGCCACGAGATACGCGCGCAGCTCTTCGTCCATCTCGCGCTCCGTTTGTTCTTTCCGCGCGAGGGCCCGGAGCCCGGCCACCAGATTTCGCAGTCCGAACACGGCTCGCCTCCTTACGTCGCTTCGAGGATTCTGGCCAGGGCGGCCGTCTGCCTTCCCCACTCGGCGGTTTCAGCCTTCAACCGCTTTCGCCCCCGCTCCGTGAGAGCGTAATACTTCGCGCGCCGGTGGTTCTCGCTCCGCCTCCATTCCCCTTTGATCCATCCCGCCCGCTCCAGGCGGCGGAAGGCGGGGAACAATGAGCCGGGGTTGACGCGAAACACCCCTCGGCTGGTCTGCTCGATTCTGAGGGCAATCCCGTAGCCGTGCATGGGCTCGAGAGCCAGGGTCTTGAGGACCATCATGTCGAGAGTCCCCTGGACAAGGCCGCTCACTTTATCGCTCATGGCGCTCTCCTCTAGATAGTCGAGATGAGAATACGCCGTTTCTCTAGATTGTCAAGAGGAAAGACGGCCCCTCTCGACGCGCCGGACAATAGGCTTAGCTGAACCCCGCTTTTCAGGATTCGGAGGACGGAATGTTTGCGGAGTGAACCGGGAACCGCAATATGGGCTATTGGGGCAAGCGAGATTTGGCTCTCCGCGCGCCTCGGTGACGACGCGCCATGGAGAGCCGCGCTGCATTCCGCCGTGGCGCTATTCCAAAGTCTACCGCCGCCCGACCCCGCAGTAGCGGAATCCTGCTTCCCTGGCTTTGGCCAGATCAAGAATGTTCTTGGCGTCCACGAGCAGGTCGCCCCGCATTTGTTTTTTGAGCTTCGCGAGGTCCAGGACGCGAAATTCATTCCACTCGGTCGCGACCACCAGCGCGTCAACACCTTCAGCAGCCTCGTAGGGATTCGCGCAGCATTTGAAACGCCTGCCATCGAGGACCAGGGAGCCTGGCGCCGTGGCCACAGGGTCGAACACCCGCAAGTCGCAGCCTTCGGCGAGCAGGGCTTCGCAGATCTTGACGGCTCGAGACTCGCGAACGTCGTTGGTATTCGGCTTAAAGGCCAGTCCCAGGACTGCCACCGCCTGGTCGGCGAGTGAGCCGAGGCCCTGGCGGACTTTTTCGATGACACGCAGAAACTGTTCGTCATTGACCGCCACCGCGGCGGCGATGGTGCGAAGGCTCATCCCAAATTTCCGGGCGATCGAGCAAAAGGCGCGAGTGTCCTTGGGAAGGCAACTCCCTCCAAAGCCGGGGCCGGGATGAAGGAATTTGGGGCCAATCCTTCGGTCCAGGCCGAGCGCGCGGATCACCACATGCACGTCCGTCGAGGGGCCAATGGCGTCACAGAGGTTTGCCAGCTCATTGGCGAAGGAGATTTTCAGCGCCAGGAACGAATTCGCCGCGTATTTAATCAGTTCGGCTGTTTCAGAGGTCGTAATAACAAACGGGGTCTCAATCAGATAGAGGTGCCGGTAAATGTCCTTCATGATCCCTACCGCCCGGCTGGAGGAGCTTCCAATCACGATTCGATCGGGATGGAAGAAATCCTCCACCGCCGAACCTTCGCGGAGGAATTCCGGGTTCGAAGCCACCTCGAACTCCACGGGCTGCTTGAGGCGGGAGCTGATTCTCTCGCGCATCTGCGCCGCCGTGCCCACCGGGACGGTACTTCGGATGACCACGATCTTGTAATCTTCGATGTGGTCGGCGATGGAGTCGGCCGCCGACCAGACCTGACTGAGATCCGCCGCTCCATCCGGGCTGGCGTTTGTCCCTACGGCGATGAAAACGACCAGAGAATTCTTGACGGCAGCCGGAATGTCCGCCGAGAAGCGAAGACGGCCGGCCTGAGTATTCCGCCGCACCAGTTCCTCGAGGCCAGGCTCGAAAATCGGAAGCTTGCCCTCCGCGAGTTGCCGCACTTTTCCTTCGTTGATATCCACACAGGTTGCCATCAGGCCCAAGTCCGAAAGCCCCGCCCCTGTGACCAAGCCTGCATATCCTGCTCCCATGACCGCGACGTGCATGGCTTCTCCACTCCTTGCTGCAAATTGACAGCCGGCTGTCGCAGCGCATCGGCTGAAAATTTTGATCCTTCGCGCCCGCCAACGATCGCCCGGCTATCTTGGCCCAGGGTCCGCGAACCTTTCCGCTAAACACTCGGGAGTTCATACACCATAGAATTCCCGGTACCAATCCACGAAGCGTCGAAGGCCCTCGCGCAACGGGGTTTGAGGCCGGAAACCTACATCGCAAGCCAGGCCGTCGACGTCGGCCCAAGTCGCGGGCACATCGCCCGGCTGCAGAGGCAAGAAATTCAGCTTCGCCTTCTTCCCCGTGGCCTCCTCCAGGATCTTGATAAAATCCAACAGAGTCACGGGGGAATTGTTTCCAACGTTATAAAGTCGGAGAGGAAGCCCCGGCTCGGTTTTAGCTTGCCCCTCATTGGCGACCGACGGAGTGGCCTCCGGGACTTTGTCGATCGCGCGCCGGACAATTTCCACCACGTCGTCGATATAGGTGAAGTCTCTCGACATGTTCCCGTGATTGAAAACGTCGATCGGATGACCCTCGAAGAGGGCGCGCGTGAACAGAAACGGCGCCATGTCCGGCCTTCCCCAGGGACCATAAACCGTGAAAAATCGGAGGCCCGTCGAGCGAAGACCAAATAAATGCGCATACGAATAGGCCATCAGCTCATTCGCGCGCTTGGTGGCCGCATACAGACTCACGGGTTGGTCCACCCGGTCCTCGACCGAGAATGGCACCTTGGCGTTGGCCCCGTAGACCGAACTCGTGGAGGCAAACACCAGGTGGGGCACCTTCTGCTGGCGGCACCCTTCGAGAACGTTGAGAAAGCCCACCAGGTTGGAATCCGCGTAGGCATGGGGATTAATCAGAGAATAGCGCGGGCCGACTTGCGCCGCGAGGTTCACCACTCGGTCGTAGGTTTCCTCTTCGAACAGGCGCTTGACCTCCGCGCGGTCGGCTAGATTGGCCTTGACGAATCGGAAGCTGGAGTTGGCGGTCAATTGTTCAAGGCGCGCCTGCTTCAGATTGACGTCGTAATAGTCATTCAGGTTGTCCAGCCCCGTGACGCGGAAACCTTCAGCCAGGAGACGCTTCGAGACGTGAAACCCAATGAACCCGGCGCTCCCCGTTACCAGAATGGTGGTCATCGGAAATCTCCCTTTAGGTTCCCTACAGCCTCACAACATACCCCCCTGAGGGGTTCCAGGGCACTCTTTTTCTTTGGCTAGATCCACGGGCCTGGGACAGGCTGTCCTTCCTGAAAACCGCGTCCGCTGACGAAAAGTGGAGTTGTCCCTCCTCTTGGGGCAATCTGTTAAGTTCTAATTTCTGATTTCTGTTTTCCCAACGTCAGTCCATCACTGCTTTCAGCAGCAACCCCGCGGCAAACAGCCAGAACGGAAGCAGAATCACCGAGAGCAGCGCGGCCCGACGAAGCCTCGGCGCTCCGGCGATTCCGCAGACCGTCGCCGCCGCGGCCATCAGCACTCCTGCACCAACCCAGAACACGGCGACCTTCTCGTGCTCGATAACGAAACTCCACAGGGGCAGAAGCAAAATCAGCATGGCCGCCGACGCGCCGCCCAGCGCCAAGCCTTGAATCGCGAGGCCGCTTCGGCGGCTGTCTTCGGCGGCCACTTCGCTCCAGGTGATCCGCGACCAGAGGTTGTAGAGGAAGATGAGAAACGGAACGCCGGTGAGTGCGAGGAGAAAAAGGAAATCCGGCATTGTTCTGGCCTCGCCGGGCGTGTGCGCTTCCCAAACCAGATAACCCAGGAACGCCACGGCCAGGGCCGCCACCAACAGCCCTCGATGTCGTCTAAGCCAGATTTCCATTTTGGCATCCTGAGCCACAGCACTATGCGCCCCACTGGCTTGTTTGCAACCGCAGTTTTGCACTCCACACGCCAGCGGGCCGTCTGGCAACCAGGTGTGCGCCTTCGAGATGGAGTCAACCGGCATCTCGACCCGTTTCCCATACGATTTCTCGGACACCTCGCCATCCCCTCCTTGCTTCCCACGTTTTCTCCTTCCGGTTGCGCCCTCTACCCTGCGGGCAGGGGCAGCGACTCGATCCGTTCGACCATGGCCCTGAAGAGTCACCGCGTAAGATGGCTCTCGGCCAGCAGCAGCCAGTAATACCGACCGTGCTTCAGCAGCCGACCGCCCGTCTTCACCAACCGCTGCTGCAAGCTCGTCAGCGACCAGTTGGCAATCCTCCGCGGCAACACCAGACGCCGCCACAGGTTCCCCAGGTTGTGGGCGATCACACTGAGCCAGAACCGCACCTCGTTCGACCAGTGGAGGTGGCAGCTCAGGCGCCTCATTTTCACCGACTGCTTGCCTTCTTTGATGCACCGCTCGGCCGTGCCCCGCTTGTTGTAGGACCGCACCACTGCCCGGCCTGGGAGGGTCATGTCGGTCACGATGAGCCCCATGCGTGGGAACAACTCCCCCGCATGATGCTCAACCTTCGCCACCACCGGCCGCGCTGTCTTCCAACCTGCCGCTTAGTAGAGAGAGCCCTTGTACTAGACTACGGGCTTGTGGCCCGGCCGACCCGCTTGGCGCGTCAACAATTCCTCGGTCCTGCCGCCCTCTTATCTGACCTCGACGAGGTCGCCCCCAATCTTCCAAGATCACTGCCGGAACCAGGAGGTGTCTATGATAGAAGCAGGTAAAACCAGCGAGAAAAGCCCCCGACTGTTCACGGTTGATGAGTTTGCACGGGAGCTGAAGATTACTGGTGGATGTGTGAGGCGATGGGTCCTCTTGCGGCGGATCTCGACTGTCCGGGTGGGGAGGCTGGTTCGCGTCCCGGCTTCTGAGCTGGAACGGATCGTGTCGGACGGGTTCTGCCCGGCCCGCCAAAAGCGGGGCTCGTGAGCGAACCGACTTCAGGGGCGATCAAGAGCGCGCCACGTCTCGAGCAGCATCACCGTGAAGCCTTCGAGCGGCTTCGAATTCCAGAATTGCTTCTTGCCAAGGCCGGGATTCACAGCGTCAGCCACTTCGAGGCAACGCAACTCGTGGGGGACTCTCACAAGTTCGATCTCACGGGGGCTGCTTTCCCATACTATCGGCCCGGAGGGGGGAACCCTTGCAGTCATCGGGTTCGCAGAGACAACGTGCGGGGCGATGAGCCGAAGTACGTCGCGCCCCCCGGTCACAAGGCCCTCTACTTCCCAGCCAGGAGGGGACGCACTTTTGCATGATGTAACTGTCCTTGTGATCTTTGTAGAAGGCGAGAAAGCTGCATTGGCGCTGACCGCGCTCGCTGAGCGAGCCGGCCGAAAGTGGCTCGTGGTTGGGCTGGGCGGGTGTTGGGGATGGCGCGCAAAGACCGGCAGCGAGAGGACGGCCGATGGCTCGCGCTTTCCGGTGACAGGTCCGCATCCGGATTTCGACATGTTGGCGCTCAAAGGCCGCGTCGCCATGATAGTTTTCGACTCCAATGCAGCGAGCAATCCCATGGTGGGTAAAGCGGAGCGGGAGTTTGCGAGGCTGCTCCAAGAGCGAGGCGCGAAGGTCCGAATTGCGCGGATTCCACAAATTCCGGAAGTCAACGGCCCCGATGATTATCTTGCGGCATTCGGTGATGAAGCCACGCTAAGAATCCTGGACGGTGCAACCGCGCCGGGCGGTCCGTGTGTCAACCCTTGGGACGCAGCCCGCGACATAACGTCGTTTCTCAATGAGCGCGACACCGACATGGAAGTCTTGGAGCGGCGCGTATTGGAGAGGGAAGCTGTAACCGAGGCATTTTCCACCCGTGGGATTGGAAAATCTGAGTGGGGGACGGAGCTTGCCGTTCGGCAGGCGAAAGCAGGACGCCGGGTCCCGTACCTTGACAGGGCGGCGGAACTGGCGAGGCGGCGAGACTTGGAGACGGCCTACAACCGCATCCCCTAGCGCGAACGGATACCGCTCTTTTCTCGCGCGGCTGACTTGTGGCTGGCGGGGAAGGCGGGCCTCGCGCCGAAGAGTCATGTCCGGTACGCGCAATGCCTTCCGCACCTCAAGGCGGAGTTTGGGGAACGCCTAGCCTGCGACGTAGACTGCAACGAGATCGCTGAGTACCAGCGCAAACGTCTAGCCGCAGGAGTCTCGAATCGCAGTGTCAATTACGAGGTGGCGGCGCTCGCGGGACTCTCCGCCGGTACGGGCTTTGGGGGCCGCTTGCGGACCGCGTCCACACCTTGCCCGAGCGTCATGATGTAGGCCGGGCCATCCCTGCCGAGGATGAAGCGAAACTGTTAGCCGCCACAAGCAAGAGCCGCTCTCCCGCCCTGGTCCGCTGCTTGTCCTTTCGCTCGACAGCGGGATACGCGCCTCTGAGGTTCAGAGCCTACGCAATCGGGACTTGCGGCTTACTTGGAAAGACTGGAGCATCGAAAGCGGCGAGGTCGTGGTGCCGAAAAGCAAGACGGCGGCAGGCACGGGGCGGTTGATCCCGCTCTCGCGACGGCGCGCGGCCTTTCGCCGCGGTTAACGTAGCACTCACTCGCTGAAGGGAGCATTTCGCGGGCCTCAGTTCATTCCCTCTCGTCCCCCCTTCCCGCTTCCCGAGAGCCCCCGCCAACGTCGAGGTGCTGACACCTTTCAAGAACTTCCGGCGGTTGATTTTCAAAGTTGATTTTTCCTCCGTTTTGCCCCCGGGGGGAGCGGCTCATGCCGTGTAATGCGGACTAGGACGCCTTCCAGTTTCAGTCAACTTTGAACTCTGAATGGGCCCACCAGGACTCGAACCTGGGACCAACGGATTATGAGTCCGCTGCTCTAACCAACTGAGCTATGGGCCCGCATGTTTACATCATCCTACATCGAAAAGACTTCATGAAGATAGGGCACTTGCCCATCCTGCCTAAGGCGAGGCGTTAAAATTCTGCCGCGGGGCAATCAGAATCTTTCAAACGAGTTGCAATTTATCCAAGCCGTGGCCAGAATGGCACGCCGCGATTATGACCGCCACACCACCAGCGCCTCGCATGAGGATTGTTCTCATCCTGCTGGGGCTCTCGGTTTTCATAAATTATATTGACCGCAGCAACCTCTCGATTGCAGCGCCGTTTCTCAAAGACGAACTTAACCTTTCGATGTCGCAGCTCGGCATTCTACTTTCGACGTTTTTCTGGACTTACTCCATTTTCCAGCCCGTATCTGGATGGTTGGTTGACCGCTTCGATGTCAATTGGGTCCTCGCTCTCGGGTTTCTTCTCTGGTCGGCCGCGACCGCCGCTACCGGGCTCGCGCACGGGTTCGCGATGCTGCTCGGACTGCGGCTGGTCCTGGGCATCGGCGAATCCGTCGCCTACCCTTCTTACTCCAAGATTCTGGCGCGCCATTTTCCCGAGGACCGGCGAGGGTTTGCCAATTCGGTCATCGCTGCTGGACTCAACTGCGGGCCCGCGTTTGGCATGTTTTTCGGCGGGGTTCTGATCGCGAGGTTTGGCTGGCGACCGTTTTTCATCGTGCTCGGTCTTATCAGTCTGTCGTGGCTCGCGCCCTGGCTCAAATGGAGGCCGCGAGCACTAGACAGCTCAGTTACTGGGAACGGAAAACTGTCGGCTCCGAGCCTGCTCGAATTCGTGAAGCTGCGGCCGGCGTGGGGTACTTGCGGCGGCTTGTTCTGCTGTAATTACCTCAACTACTTCCTGATAACGTGGATGCCGATCTATCTGGTTCGCGAACTTCACTTCTCGATGAACAAGATGGCCACCCTCGCGGGAACGTCCTATGTCACGGCGGCGGTTGTGGCCGCGGCGTGTGGCTGGATTGCAGATCGCTGGATTGATGCGGGCCGAACTCCGACCGTCGTGCGCAAGACCTTTACGGGCGGAAGCCTGGTCTGCGCAAGCATGTTTCTAATCCTCTGTGTGGTTGCTGGCCGAGACCTTTCGACCGCCATGATCATCTGCGTGACCGCATCCTTCGGCGCCGCTGCTTCCAATATTTGGGCCGTTACCCAGACGCTGGCGGGCCCTGAAGCTGCGGGCCGTTGGACAGGCATGCAAAACTTCGTGGGCAATCTCTCCGGCATTGTCGCTCCCGCATTGACCGGCTTTGTCCTCGGACGCACTGGGCAATTTTTTTGGCCTTTCACAATCAATGCGGTGGTCGCCCTGTTAGGCGCAATCTCATGGATATTCGTAATTGGGCCCGTGGAACAGGTCAGGTGGGAAGGGGGCGCGCGCCCTCGGGTATCATCCCTTGAGTGTTAGCTTGCCAGACGCACTTCTTCGCTGTCTGCCCGCACCGCCTAGTATTCCGCCCGTCCCAGGACGTCGATCAACTCGTCTCACGCCAGCTTCGATGGCTCGACCAGCTCTATCATCGGCATCAGGACTTCACAGCGTTTTGCTTGGCAATAGACCCAATCCTGCCCTCGTTCTCATGTATGATCTGGTAGGGTCTCGCCGTGACGGTTCTAATCCTCGACGAAACTTGCCCAACCCGATTGTATCCGAATCGGGCCGGAGACCTGTCGCCCAACCTTCAATGAAAATCAGGACGCCTTCGATGGGCAAGCCGACCTAGGATTTCTGGGGAATCATATTTGGAATGAGAAATCACGACGAGGGCTGCCCTATGGGTTCCCAGAACTCTGGTGCGCGACACATATTTCTTTGCTCGTTTTTCGGAATGATTTTGCACATCTTGTGCCTGCTCCGCTTGGGCAACTACCGGGTGTTGACGCCTTGAGAGACGCAAAAAGTAACGCCAAAAAAACTGTAAACTAAGAAGTTAAATAAAACCTACGATCGTTATCGCTTAGCCATCCTGTATTTCCGTAGGGGTCGCAGAGATTGGCACGAAGCGTGCCGTGCAAGTTCTGGAATCTGTGGTTGAGGTTGACACTCGTAGAAAGGCAATATGGATGTGGGCAGGCACATCAGTACTCGGCGGAATTGCGTTCTTCAGGACAGAAGGAGGTAAGGCTTTGGGAGCCGACCCCTGCATTCACAGGAGCCGGCCCCCGTGGGGTACTAGGTTGTAGTCCCCTTCGTAGGACTCCAGACTACCATCCTTTCTCCCCACATTTCAAGACTTAATCCGATAGCGGCGGCAACCGCCCCCTCCACACTGAGTGAGGGAATCGGGCGCTAGTCGAACCGCGACTCCACGCTCGCAGTGTGAACTGGGGTGCGCCATGTTCGCTCGGAGCGATTTTTCCCAACCCTCGTGGGGAACATCGGGGCTCGCGAAACGGGTTGTCGGCGAGTGTCAAAGACTCTTCGCTTTCAAGCAACGGTACCGTAACAGGGCTTTGGTATGTATGGGCTTGGTTGGAATTAGCACAGCACTGGCGTCAGTCCAAGAGAGGATTGTTGGAAGGTTTGTGACATGTGGGCATTTGAGGTTCCGCTGGAAATGGACTGACGTTCAGCATGTCCCGGCGGTCGCCTAGGTTCGACCCAAAGGCGCCGCCACTAAGAGTAAGAGGAACAAAGTTATGAGTCTTAGAAAAGGAAAAAACGTTTTGCTTGCGTGTTGTACGCTCTTCGCTTTGGCCAGCGCCGGCGTGGTGCTGGTTGCCACCGGTTCGTTTGTTTCACCGATCACAGTCTTCCAGCTCAACGGGGATCCAGGCCCAAACCCCGGCGCCGGAAACTGCACGTCGCCCCCCAACTGGGACAGCTTAAACGGGACTACGGGAATTACGGGTGTTGATGCAAACGGGTCCGCATGCGGATCCACAATCAGGTCGTTCATCACCGGCCCATCAGCCCCCACAAACTTTACAACCGGCGGCTCGAAAGACTTTAACGACATCAGCTCAGCCGGTATCACCAGCACTCACGTTTGGCAGTTTACGACAACCTCGACGCCCGACAAAGACACCCTGACAAACGGCTACGCCGCCTCTTACACGGATGCGACTACCCAACACATCATCCTCGTTTTCGGCGCCGAGCGTTTCGCCGTAAACGGGGATTCGAACATCGGGATCTGGTTTTTCCAGCAGGCGGTTGGACTTAACGGTAGCACTAAGGGAAACTTCACCGGCGTGCACACGCCCGGCGACATCTTGGCGGTCTCCGCGTTTACCCAAGGCGGGGGTGTCTCGAGCATCAGCGTGTACGAGTGGAATCCCACAGCTTGCACTGCCTCCTCGTATCCATCCCCTACCGCCGCCGGCCAGTGTTTTGCCACGAACCTTCTGACGCTCTTTCTTGACACTGCCGTCGGAAGCACGGGAATCTGTAACCTAAGTAGTCCGGCTTGCGCCGTCGTCAACTCGGCGCCCGTTGTGACGAGCTGGCCCTACGCGACGAAGTTTGGGGGCTCGGCCAATACGGTGCCTCAGGGAGGCTTCTATGAGGGCGGGTTTGACCTCACGGCCATCTTCCCTGCCGGGACCCCGGTTCCCTGTTTCAGCAGCTTCCTAGAGGAAACGCGTTCCTCGCAATCGGCAAGCGCCGTGCTGAAAGACTTCCTGCTCGGCGCCTTCCCACAGTGCCACATCTCAGTCAGCAAGAATTACGCGTGCACCCAGCAAAATGCCGATAACACGTTCAATTACTCGTACAACGGCACCGTGTCCAATGACGGCGGCGGACAGGTCTTCAACGTCCAGGTTACCGACACTCCGACCGGAGGCTCGGCCGTCACCTACAACTGCGGTACTTTGGCCAAGGGGGCATCTGCCACATACCCGTCAGCCACTTGCCCACAGCCCACTGGCACAACCAATACCGTCTCTAATCTGACCGCGCATCCAGCCACGAACTCGGTAAGCGCGTCAGCCTGCACCGGTCCGCTTGTCGGGGGTAACTGTGTGTCGTCCGTTATCACCGCCGACTTTGGCCCGGTTACGAGCACTGACCCGCCGGGAACCACTTGTAACCTCCCCTCGGACATAGCCGTGGCCAAACGTTGCGTCACGGCGTTCCAATCGAGCGGCAGCGAAATTGTCGTTCGGGTGGATTTCACCGGTGAGGTCACAAACAACGGATCACTCAACCTGAGTAACGTCAGCGTGAGCGACGATGCTGGGGGCGGACCCTTTGGTCCGTTCACTCTCACGCCTGGTCAGTCGAAATGCTATACCAACGGCCAACTGGTGAGTGTTGGGCCGCCTGCTACAGGCTGCCCATCGCTGACCGTAACCGATGGGCTGACATCCGGCACGCCAACAGGAGCGGCGAGCTACTTCCCGTCCAGCGCCAACGCGTTTGGGTTGACCGCAGGCCGGATATCGTTCACCGACACCGTCACGGCGACAGGAACCGCCAGCAACGGCACTACTGTCGGGCCGAAGACGGCCTCCGCGACATGTGTGATCTGTCCGTTGGGCGCTTGCGCGACGCAGTAAATACCACGTACCTGGGATGACGGGGGCTGACCAGCCCTCGCCTCCCGGGGAACATCCCGGTTCGGCTGGCCTGTCGCTGGGTCAGCCATCCGATAAATAAGCACCCCTCTCGCAACAAGGGAGGGGTGCTTTTTTTTCGTCCCATGGCGCTAGACCATGTATTTGTCCGGCCGGATCTGATGGATCGTTGCGACGGCGAAAGAATCCGAGTATTGACAAAGCCCGGAGGGACGTCCCTTCTGTCCGGCAACGGGGCACCGGATTATCGAAATTTCTCCGACCACCTACCGCTCTTATTTGAGATAGAATTGTGAGAGGAGCGTGAACCATGGCCGGCGCAATCCCAGACCTATGGCCGGATCTCGAACAATCGCAGGTCGTCCCTCCTGTACCAATCCTGCGTGAGCAGGCCGCCGCGCTGGGAAAGAAAGCGAAGCACCTGTTAGAGGGCAACGTTTAGACGAGAACTACGCCAAGCGGAAGGTTCAATCACACGTTCTACATTGTGGCGCCTGCATTGGAAAACTACACCTACGAACTTTATTCGATAGAGCAGGGCGCCGACCAATACCCGGTTGTGGCGCCCAGGCGCAACAATGCTTTGTCCGGGCCTCCCCAAGTGATCCTCCAAACTGAGGGCGAGTTTCTGGAATGCGTCCGCGACGTCTTGAACTCAGATAGAACAAAGAGAATTGTTGGCAGCCTTCTTGCTCAGGTTAAGGCCACCACGTAGCGAGCATTTCCAACGAAGCGCAACTGTATCGCGATGGCCGCTTTCGAGCCCTCGGCCAATCCCGGGTAGCCGCAGGAGTGGAACCCCGTCCCCGCGCTCCAACTTACCTCCCCGTGGTATATTCCCCGCGAAGCTCGAGCGAGGGGCGGAGTCTCCATGTTGAAAAAGCTGTTGTGGGCTGGGGTGGCTCTGATGGGCGCGACGGCGCTTGGTGTGATTGCGCTTAAACGCGGCGAGCCCCTCAACGCCGTCTGGCTGATTGCGGCGGCGGCTTCGATCTACGCGCTCGGGTACCGCTTTTATAGCCGCTGGGTCGCCTTCCGGGTCCTCGAGCTCGACGACCAGCGCGCCACACCCGCCGAGCGGCTCGACGACGGGCGCGACTTCGTCCCCACGAACAAATGGGTAGTCTTCGGCCACCACTTCGCCGCGATAGCCGGCCCCGGGCCTCTGGTCGGCCCGATCCTCGCCGCGCAATTCGGATATTTGCCCGGCACGATCTGGATTGTCATCGGAGGGGTGCTCGGCGGCGCGGTGCAGGACTTCGTCACGCTCTTCTGCTCGATACGGCGCGACGGGAAATCGCTCGGCAAGATGGCGAAAGACGAAATCAGCGAGCTCGGCGGCTGGACGGCGCTGGTAGGCGTGCTGCTGATCATGGTTATCCTCATCGCGGTCGTGGCGCTGGTGGT
>QHZN01000350.1 GCA_003225365.1 Acidobacteriota bacterium | reverse complement strand
CCGGGACGTTGTGCGACTTCGCTACGCGGTCAATCAGGTGCGTGGTGGCGACGCTTCGGCCGAGGCCGCCGGGCGTATGGCGGACTTCCAGCAGATAGTCGGCCAGGAGCGCCAGGATGTAGTTGGGATTGATCCAAGTCCCGTCGGCATCCACGATGCCGAAGCGGTCGGCGTCGCCGTCGGTCGCAAGGCCAAGAGCTGAGCCGGTCTCCTTGACGGCGCGCGCAAGCTCCGCCAGATTTTCCTCGCTCGGGTCGGGGCCGGCGCCCGAAAAAAGCACGTCGCGATGGTCGTGGATGGTGACGAAGTCGGCGCCGGCTTCGCCAAGCAACGCGTCGAGGTATCCCCGCCCTGTGCCGAAGAGCGGATCGTAAGCGATCTTGACCCGGGAATCGCCGAGGACTTTCAGATTCACTTTTTGGCGGAGGGCCTCGAGATATGCGGGCCGAGGGTCGGCGTCGTGGCGCAGCGGCGCAGTCCACTGGGGGCCTTTGAGCGAGTACTCGTCCGCCTCGACCTTGGCGATGGTGCTCTCAATCTCGCGTGTGACTTCGGGCAGGGCGGGCGCTCCGTCGGCGCTCGAGAACTTCAAGCCGTTCCATTCCGCCGGGTTGTGGCTGGCCGTGATGTTCACGCCGCCGTCGAGGCGGCTCGAAAGGATTTCGTGAGCGAGCGCCGGAGTCGGGTCGGGCCGCGTCGCGACGAAGCATTCGACCCCGTGCGAGGCGAGCGTTTTCGCCGCGGCGTCCGCGAATTTTTCCGACAGAAAGCGCGTGTCGTAGCCGACGATGACCCGCGGCCTCGCGGTGCGCGAAAGCAGGTATTGCGCGATGCCCGCCGCGGCCAGTCGCACGTTCGCAAAAGTGAAATCCTCGGCAATGATCGCCCGCCAGCCGGAGGTGCCAAAGTGGATCACCGACATGCTTTCGACATTGTATCTTTTCCGTCAAGGGGGTTACAATCTGCAAAGACTGGCGCCATGTTACTGAAACAGGTGCCACGCGCGTACACGCTGTAGCGGCGCTCTACGGTTCGACTGTCGCTCACCGTCCTGAGCGTAAGTCGAAGGATGAGCGCTGAGATCATTGAAAACGTAAGACCGCCGGTCTTAGACCGGTGCTACAGCGGACCTGCTCGTGTTTCATCTTTTTACGTAACGCGGCACTGGCCCGGCCCCATCCCTGAGAGTGCTGGCGCGACATCTCGAGCACGCTTAGCGAGCCGAAATGACCGATAAAATCGTCATCCTGGTCACTTGCGGCAGCCGGCGGGAAGCCAAAAAGATCGCCCGCCACTTGGTCGAGTCCAAACTGTCAGCCTGCGTCAACGTGAGTTCGCCGGTCGCCTCCATTTACCGTTGGAAGGGAAAGATTCAGGACGATCGGGAATATCTCCTCCTCATCAAGACCCGGCGCGAGCTTTTCCCCAAGGTTGAAGCCGCCGTCCGAGCCCTCCATAGCTATACAACCCCGGAGGTCATAGCCCTGCAGATTGTCGAAGGCGCTCAAGACTACTTGCAGTGGATTGACGAATCCGTCGAGCCCCGCGCCTCCGGTGCGAAGCCATGACCGAGCTTGAAACAAAAAACGAGTACAAAGAACCGGGCAAGTATCAGATCGTCGTGAAGGTGATTGACATCTTGGGGTACGACACGACAAATACATCGGAAGTCGAGGTCAAGTAACTTGAAGTCACAAATTGCGACCTCAAATCTCGCCATCCCTGCGGAGCGCATCGAGCGGTCCATCTTCCTGATTCGCGGGCAGAAGGTGATGCTGGACGCGGACCTCGCCGAGCTCTATGGCGTTGAAACAAAGGCGTTCAATCAGGCCGTCCGGCGCAATATCGGGCGTTTTCCCCAAGACTTCATGTTCCAACTTACGGCGAAGGAGTTTGAAGGCTTGAGGTTCCATCTTGTCGCCTCAAGTTTGAGGTCACAAATTGTGACCTCAAAGCCGCGGGGTGGGCGGCGCTACCTTCCCCTTGCTTTCACCGAGCAGGGCGTGGCGATGCTTTCGAGCGTGCTCCGCAGCGAACGCCATTCGACAGGCTCATGGCCCTGAGCGAAGTCGAAGGGCGCCGTGCAAGTGAATATCGCCATCATGCGCGCCTTCGTCAAGCTGCGGGGGATGCTGGCCTCGCACCGGGATTTGGCGCACCGGCTGGACGAAATGGAGAAGAAATATGATGCGCAGTTCAAGGTGGTGTTCGACGCTATCCGGGAAATGATGAAACCGGCCGAAAGGCAACACCCACGTTTGACAGTTTCCCCACCAGCGATTATCCTCGATCCAGGTATACCCGAGAGGCGGAGGCCGCAATGATTCTGAAGGTGGTGTTAAAGCGAGGAGAAGATGGCTATTTTGTAGCCCATTGCCCTTCTCTCAGGAGTTGCTGGTCTCAAGGAAAAACCAGAGAAGAGGCGCTCGATAATATTCGAGAAGCCGTTGCCTTGTATCTGGAATCTCCGTCCCAGGAACTGGCTCCGGATGAGTCGCAGGAAGTTGTAGAACTCTCACTGTGAAGTTGCCACTGCTCTCCGGCCGAGAAGTCGTGGCGGCACTCGAGCGTCTTGGCTTCCATGAGGTCCATCGCAGAGGCAGCCATGTCAAGATGGAACATCCGGATGGAAGAAGGATGGTGTTTCCGTCCCGCGGCGCGGGATTGACCGTTATACTCTCAAAGGTGCG
>QHZN01000369.1 GCA_003225365.1 Acidobacteriota bacterium | reverse complement strand
GAACGGGGCTCTCAGTGCCGCGCTCGAGACATATCACGCCTACGTGGGCACGGCGCCCCAGGGCGCGCTCGGGGCCGCGGATCAGTCTTACCCGACGGCCGAGGCGAAATACAAAAAAGCGCTCGGGCAATTCCTCGACATCACAAATGTCAAAGGGCTGGACGCGATGCTTCCGAAATCCCGCGCCGAGACCCTGGCGCTCTATTACGCGGGACTTTGCCAAGCCCAGCTCGGCAACCACGCCCAGGCCGTAAAAACTTTCGAGCAATTGTCGGGTGACTCGCACCGCGAGGTAGCCTCGCTCACCCGCTTCGCCCTGGCGGGCGAGTTGGTGAAGTCCGGTAAAACGGCTGAGGGCGTCAAGGTCTATGACGAGTTGGCCGCGCACCCGACCTCAACCGTCACGCGGGACATGGCGCTGCTGGCGAAGGCCGAGGCGCTGGCTCCATCCGATCCCGCGCGGGCGCGCGCGGTTTACGCCCAGCTTCAAAAGGAATTCAGCGCCGACCCGCGCCTGGCAATGCAAATCAATCAGGAAGCCGCGAGCCTCGGGAAGTAGGGACGAGGGATGCCCCTCCGCCTTCCACAGCGCCCCGCGCGCAAGGACCCATCCCCATGGCCGAAGCCGAGCGCGAAACTCTCGAGACCGGCGTCTTGATTGTGGGCGCGGGGCCGGCGGGCCTGAGTTGCGCGCTGCGTCTTGTCCAGCTCATCCGAGGGCATCCCGCCCCGCCCCTTCAAACCGATAGCATCTACGTCCTCGAGAAAGCCTCCGAAGTCGGGGCGCACTGCCTGTCGGGGGCGGTGCTCGATCCGCGCGCTCTCCGGGAACTCATTCCCGATTTCGAAGCCCAGGGCGCGCCTCTCGATTCTCCCGTCACGAGCGACCGGGTGTTCTATTTCACAAGCTCGGGCGCTTGGAAGCTCCCCCTCAATCCGCCGTTTTTGCGGAATCACGGCAACTACGTGGTCTCGTTGAACAAGCTTGCGAAGTGGCTTGCGCAGCGCGTGGAGGGCGCGGGCGTGAACATTTTTGCGGGCTTTTCGGGAATGGAGGTTCTTTTCGAGGGCAGCCGCGTCACGGGCGTCGGGACGGAAGACAAGGGGCTCGACAAGAATGGCAAGCCCATGTCGAACTTTCAGCCCGGCACGAACCTCCGCGCAAAGGTGACGGTGCTGGCGGAAGGGCCGCGGGGGTCGCTCGCGAAGCAACTGATTTCACGCCTTGGTCTCGACTGCGATCGCGAGCCGCAGGTCTATGCCCTGGGCATCAAAGAGCTCTGGGAAATTCCCGCCGGGCGCATCGCGGCGGGCGAAGTCATCCACACCGCCGGCTGGCCGCTCGCCTCAAGCCAGTTCGGCGGCGGATTTATTTACGCGCTCTCCGAGACCAAACTCTCCATCGGCCTCGTTTCCGGCCTCGACTACGGGGACCCGCGCTTCGACCCGCATAGCGCCTTTCAACAATGGAAGACGCACCCGTGGCTGCGGCGGCTGCTCGAGGGCGGCCAGATGCTCCGCTACGGCGCGAAAACCATTCCCGAAGGCGGATATTTTTCCGTCCCCGCGACCGCCACAGACGGCGCGCTCCTGATCGGCGACAGCGCCGGCTTTCTCAATTCGCAGCGGCTGAAAGGAATCCATCTCGCGATGAAGACGGGAATGCTTGCCGCCGAAACGATTTTCGAAGCCTTGTGCGCCGGCGACACGTCGGCCCGCTCGCTTGGAAAATTCGAAGGGTGCTGGCGCGCGAGCTGGGTGAAGAATGAGCTCTGGAAAGTGCGGAATTTCCATCAGGGGTTCGAGCACGGCTTCTGGGCGGGCGCAATTCACGGCGCGTTGCAGTACGTAACCGGAGGGCGCGGCTGGCGCGCACGCTATCCGGCCAGGGCAGGACACGAGCGGATGAAGCAGCTCTCGGAGACTTATACGGCGCCGCCCGAGCAGCCGAAGACCGACGGCAGGCTCGCCTTCGACAAGCTCACCGACGTCTATCACTCCGGCACCCATCACGAGGAAGACCAGCCGTGCCATTTGAAAATCGCCGACTTCGACATTTGCAACCACCGCTGCACGGCCGAGTACGGGAATCCCTGCCAGTACTTCTGTCCGGCGGCGGTTTATGAAATGGAGGAGGTCCCCGGCGGGGCGGGGAAACGGCTCAAGATCAACGCTTCGAATTGCGTGCACTGCAAGACCTGCGACATCGCCGACCCCTATCAGATTATCACCTGGGTCCCGCCCGAAGGAGGCGGCGGCCCGCAATACGACGGGCTCTGACCGGGCTTCGGCGTCCCTGTCGTTTGAAAGGGGCGCCGGAGCTTCGCGCAACCCGTGCGTTATAATCCCCATGTCCGAGGGAAGGCTCATGACGCCTGCGGAGACCGCCCCACGCGCGCCGGCCACCGAATTCGAACTCACTCCGAATCGACGCGCGTTCACGCTGCCGCAAAGGCTCAAGATCGCAATCGCCAGTGGGGCGGGGGCTGCCGCCGTGTGGCTCCTCGGTCGGAGCCTGCGCTGGGAAGTTCACGGCTGGGAGAACTGGGAAGCCGCGCGCCGGATCGGCCGGGGCATGATTTATGCATTCTGGCACCGCGAGATTTTTCCCGCCACCTGGTTCTGGCGAAAGCGCGGCATCGTGGTGATGACCAGCCAGAACTTCGACGGAGAATACATCGCGCGCATTATCGAGCGAGTGGGCTACGGCGCCGCGCGCGGGTCAAGCTCGCGCGGGGCGGTCGGGGCGCTGGCCGAAATGAAGAAGGCGCTCCTCGCCGGCCGCGACGCCGCCTTCACCACGGACGGTCCGCGCGGCCCACGATTTGTCGCCAAGCTCGGCCCCCTGCTCCTTGCCCGCATGACCGGCGCCGCCGTCCTTTGCTTCCACGTTGCGCTCCGGCGCGGGCGGGTTTTCAAGAAGTCTTGGGACCTGCACAAGATTCCTTATCCCTTTTCGTGCGCGGCCGTGTTCATTGCGCCGCCCATTCTGGTGCCGCCGGAAACCACGAAGCAGGGCCTAGCTGCGAGACTCGCGGAGCTACAGGCGGTGCAGGAAGGACTTCAGAAGCGCGGGGAGGAGTGGTCCCGCCCCGCGGGATCGCGCGGCGATAGGTGACAGAAAGCAGAAGGCAGAATACAGAAAGCAGATTCCCTCACTGATTTCTGCTCGAGGGCCGCTCAAAGCATTCACTCGATATCATTCCCTCGCC
>QHZN01000368.1 GCA_003225365.1 Acidobacteriota bacterium | reverse complement strand
CTATAGACGTTTACCGATTTGATTGCCAAGAACTTTTGATTTACGCCGATTATACGGTCTCCTCGGACGCATAAACGGCTTCGGTACGCGGAAAATCTGGATACCAAGAAGGCTGCCCCTCTGACATCGTGTGATTGGCAATTCTTTCCTAAGTTCCCGGCCATCTCAGAACATCCTGCCCCTCGGAATCTTGAGGCGAGCCAAGTAACATAGCTATCGAGCCGGGGCAAAAGACCGACGACCCGCGCTGCGTCGATTCCGCGCGCATGGGCGACGGGAAATTCCGCCTCGACCCGGTAGTGGAGAGCAGCATCGAAAACCTCCTTGCAACCATAAATGAGCACTTCGTCGTAATAATTGCGGACGGTCTGGTAAGTCAATTCCTTGCGCCAGAGTTCGCATACGACATTCGGATCGTCGATGATGTCTCGGAGGCCGAGGACGATCACAGGCGCATCATCCAGCTCCCTCAGCATCTCGAAGGTGGGAACCCGCTCGCCTTAGATTCCGGCGGGCACATGGTCAACGAGGAAGACATGCGGCTTGAAATGGCTGACTGCGCTTTCGATGATCGAACAGCGAATTGCCTTGGCTTTTTGCCGGCTGATGCGAAGACCGAGGGGCGTATAGACTCCAGTGTCGACCTTGATCAGCGAAGGGACCTTTATGAAATCTATTCCCTTCGGTAAGGGAAAGGGATTCCCTATGGAGCATCCAATAAGCATCAGCGCGGTAGAACCCGGCATCTCTTGAACAAACCGCGCTGCGATGCTGGAGTTCCTCCTCAGATGACCCAAGCCGTAGCCATCGTGAGAGTAAGTCATTAACCTTAAGGGTTCGCTGCTTATTGCTGATTGACGATTGCCCATTCTGGTTAAACCCTCTCCACACATCCCCCGGGGACTAACGCTTATGGTTAATTCGATTGCATGGTTCTCGTGCCGGCCAGCCTCTTCGCCGTCTCGAGGGCGTCGAGCACATGAGCCTCGTCTGCCTGACCATGCAATTGAGCACCGAGCTCGATGGTAGGCTTGTTGATTCCGTGAAAATCCGACCCGGCCGTCACAATCAGGCCGAAGCGCGTGGCTACCCCCTCGTAATAAGCGATCTCAGATTTGGAATGTTTACTCCAATACACTTCAATCCCCCCCAAGCCTTCGCTGATCAGCTGCTCCACACAAGCCTCAAGCCCGTTGGGCGACAACTTGAGGCTGGCCGGGTGTGCCAAGACCGCGACGCCCCCTGAGGTACGGATTAATCGAATCGCCTGGCGGGAAGTGAATTGAAATTTCTCGATAAACGCGGGCGCGCCCTCTTTTAAATAACGGTCGAATGCTTCCGAAACACTCCGCACATGGCCGGCTTCCAGAAGGGCTCTTGCGACATGGGGGCGACCCAGGGATCCAATCCCAGCAAACTGAAATACTCGATCCCGGGAAATAGGGACACCTATTTCGTGAAGCCGACTGACAATCTTTTCGGCACGTTCTCGACGGCGCGCTCGCAGCCAGGACAATCGATCTAAGAGAAAAGGGTGCCGGTGGTCGATGTAGTAGCCAAGAATGTGCATTTGACCGCCGCCGTTATAGCGTGCGCCCAGCTCCACCCCGGGGATCACCAAGACTCGCCGATGATTCCCTCGCTCCAGGGCCGCAGCAACCCCGCCGACCGTGTCGTGGTCGGTGAGGGCAATGGCCCTGAGACCTTTTTCTGCCGCCAGGTCAGCCAGTTCCTCTGGCGACAGAGTTCCATCCGAAGCAGTAGAGTGAGTGTGGAGGTCAATCATGATCTGCGCAGCTGCCCTAAGTAATTTGTCTTCCTAGAGCCTGCACTTCCGAGAAGGTCTTGCTACACTGAGGTCCGCTTCACGTCCTCCGTTTCACCCGCCAGGTACCCGGCCTCTTCCAGCCATTCCAGAACGTTCTGGGCGCTTTCCTCGGGGGTTTCTCGGTCCGTATGCAGAGTCAATTCAGGGTTCAAGGGCTCTTCATACGGATCGGAAACGCCTGTAAAACCGGCTATCTCGCCGGCCAGCGCCTTCTTGTACATTCCTTTAACGTCGCGCTGCTTGCAGACTTCCAGGGGGCAGTCGACAAAGACCTCCACGAAGGAGCCGATCAGCCGCCGGACTTCGTCGCGGGTGGAACGATACGGCGAAATGGCAGCGCTGATCGCAATGACGCCGTTGCGAGTCAACAATTGACACACGAATCCGATGCGCCGAATGTTCTCGTCGCGATCCTCGCGACTGAAGCCCAGGCCTTTGGTCAGGTTTCTCCGCACAACATCACCGTCAAGCACCTCAACGCGGCAGTCCCGAGCACGCAGCCGAAGCTCCAGGAGTTGGGCAATGGTGCTTTTGCCGGCGCACGGCAGGCCCGTAAACCAGATCGTCACTCCGGAATTTTCATTTTTTTGGCGGCCCAAAGGCGTATCTTCCTCCGACGTCCCCGGCGCTAGGCGCACCTTTCTGATTTCTCATGCAACGAAAAAAGGGAGTTTCTCTGATGATTCGCCCATAAGGAGTCTCGCACCGGCGGGTTAAAGCTCGGCCCAAGTCCGCATTTCTACTTAGGGTCGTGGATACGTCTATAATCATAGCGCCTCGCGGACAGGCGTTCTACTGCACCGTAGTACAGTACTGTCAAACTAGCCTTGACCAGGCAGAGTAAGCCCCTCTTCCCTCGTAGCGTCCGAAAACTCAAATGAAGGGCAGTTCCCTCGGCTCTGCGAGGCCCGTGCGCGGCGCGAGTTTCCGCTGGATCAAGGGTCGTTTCTCGTTCGGTCCTCCCGGGTCCACGCGCCTCACGGCTCGGGACGACCGGCTGTAACCAGCCCGGGAACGGTCCGCGCACTCCACTGGGAACAGGTCCG
>QHZN01000367.1 GCA_003225365.1 Acidobacteriota bacterium | reverse complement strand
CGATGATCATCCCGGGCCATGGACGCCTCTCGAATGAATGGGAGGTGACCGAATATCGAGACATGATGGTCATCATCCGCGACCGGGTTCAGGCCATGATCAACAAAGGTGCGCCTCTCCAGCAGGTCCTGGCGGCGAAAGTCTCCGCCGACTACGACGCGCGCTTTGGCTCGAACTCCGGGCCCTGGACCACAGCGATGTTCATTGAGGCGGTTTACACCAGTCTTAAGCAATGACATTCCGTCTGCCTGCGAGGATTCGCTGAAACATTATGAGATTCATCGCTAAGTATGGTCGCGCGTAATATTCTCCTCCTCGCAGAGGAGGGGAATGCGCTCCACCCATACGTCATCGTAATTACGAAAAGCAGTACTATATTCGCGGTCAAGGCTTGGAATGACTTCTTTGATTCTTGAGGCACCGTCAGCGGAGAAGGTTGCCATTCGTGGAGGCAAACTCATTGTTGATCTTGCCGACGGACGAACCCTCATCGTGCCCCTAGAATGGTACCCACGCCTCTTTTATGGTTCCAGGAAAGAGCGTCAAAATTGGCAGATTCTCGCCGACGGTGACACTATTGAGTGGCCGGACCTGGACGAACACATCGGAATAGACGGATTGTTGGCCGGCAGGCGAAGCGGAGAAAGCCGCCGGTCACTCCAACGTTGGCTGGCAAACCGCAGCAGGCGGTGACCATCATCACCTTGAATGCGGGACAGCCGTGCTTTGATGCAAGGATCAAACGCATAGCTTGGAGAGTCGTGAAGGGATTAGGATCAGGCCAAATTCCTTCAGCGTAACGAAGGGGCTAGCCAGGCCTGGGCTAGGCCGTTCGGTGGATGATTTGGTTCCTTCCGGTCACCGCATACGCCACCCGCTTGCCGTCGGGCGTCCACACGGGGGTTGTGCGTCGTTCAATTTGGATGTGAACCGTGACAGCGTGCGACGCGCAAAGTGATAGAGCCAAATATCGGTACCAGGGTCCGAGCCACCGTAAATCCTCACCGCCATCTGTTGCCCGTCCGGCGACAGCCGGGGATATTCGTAATTCCGTTCCGGTGCACCCACAGGCTGTACAGCGCCACGCCTATCAACCCAGACCAGCGTGCGACTGTCCGGAGCATTGCTCCCGAGTATGTAGGCAATCGATCCCCATCGCAGACCGTAAAAGTCGCGCTTCCCCCAACCGGCACCTTCTTAATCTTGAGGTCTTGCGAAAAGAATCCTATCCACTGGCCATCCGGCGAGAAAAACGGACTTTGGGCAAGTTCAGTCCCGCGGATTGGGGCCGCATCGACCTGATCCGCCATCCGGGAGTACAGCTGCGAATTGCCCGATCCGATGCGTGCGCCGTACACCAGGCGAGTGCCGTCCGGCGATAGCGCGATCGCCGGCCTGCCCTGACCTATAGTGAAGGAGGAAAGACCGGGAGGGAGCACGACCGAGAAACGTGTGACCGGCCGCGCGGGAACAGGTACCGGATGCGCGAGAAACCAGACTGCAGCCGCGACGGCGGTCATCGCGACGACAAGGCTCAGTACGACGAATAGTTTTGAACGCTGACTCGGCGCGCGTGCGGGAGCAACTATCGCCGGCTCGTTCAGAAGAAATTGCACGACGGCGATATCGGTGATCCGCTGATAGCGGTCCTTGGAGAGGCAACGCTCGATGAGCGTTCGGATCGTGGGCGGCAAAGCGGCCGGCAACAGGTTCCAGTCTGGATTACCCTTGAGTATTGCGGCGAGCGTCTCTGCTACATCCTCGCCTCCGAATGCCCCTTGGCCCGTCAACATCTCATAGAGCACGGCGCCGAAGGCCCACACATCACTACGCTTGTCCGCTGTGCGGCCCTTCGCTTGTTCTGGTGACATGTATGCAGCCGTCCCGAGGATCACGCCGGCAACCGAGGCGCTCATCAACGTTGGCGAATCGGCGGGGACACTCTCCGGCTGTTCCTGAAACGCTTTCGCCAGGCCGAAATCCAGAACCTTGACAGTTCCGGCCGAGGTGATCTTGACGTTAGCGGGTTTCAAATCGCGGTGAATGACTCCTTTTTCGTGTGCGGCGCGCAGCGCCTCGGCGATCTCCTTCGCGATGGCTAGCGCTTCATCCACAGGAATCGGGCCGCGCTTCAATCGATCCTGGAGCGTTTCACCGTCGACCAGTTCCATGACGATGCAGCGCGTGCCGCCGGATTCCTCGAAGCCGTAGATTTGCGCGATATTCTGGTGATTCAGCGCCGCCAATAGTTGAGCCTCACGGTGGAAGCGGCTGACGCGTTCCGGGTCGCGTGCGAACTCGTCTGGAAGGACTTTGATCGCGACGTCACGCTTCAGCCTCGTGTCGCGCGCACGGTAGACTTCGCCCATGCCGCCTTTTCCAATGAGCGCAGTAATGGACATCGAGCCCAGTTGTGTACCGATCATGATGGACATGGATTGTGTGTGCGATTATAGCGGTTGGCAGACCCGCTGCCAACTCCCCTCCTACGCTATACTGCGAGAATCCAGAAGGAGCGGTACATGCTTAGAAAATGTTGTTTGGTTTTGGCGGGTGCAGCTTGCTGGGCCGGAAGCGCGTTT
>QHZN01000366.1 GCA_003225365.1 Acidobacteriota bacterium | reverse complement strand
CAAGCGAGTCAACGACCCATCCAGAAAGCTTTGTCTGCAGCCTTTGAGTGGCCACGCACCGCTTTCTTTCAACGCGGTAGGCCAACTCCTTTCCAGATAGCCTGCGCCCACCGTTTCGTTCAAAAACGCCTCTGCTTTTAGCGCTGCGACAACCCGAGCGCTGGGACTTCCCGACCCGCCACTCGCATGGCCCGCCCCCAAGTCAATCTCCCGGAGGCCTTCCGTTCCCTGCGGGTCCGCGACAATGGCGTACCGGTAGCTGGCCCAAACTTCCTCGTGCAATGCCTCGTCGCTGTCTTTGATCTGCCTCGTGACCTCACCCCGTTCGGACTGCTCAAAATCCGCCCCCAGCACCCCGGAGCCCAGGTCTTCGGCCACTCGCTTCCATGCCAGCCACGCTTCGGCCCTTTCCTGCAACGCGCGCCCAGGCTTTCGGACCACCCAGACGAGTGCAGCAGGATAAAGGCGGGGAGAATTCCCCCGATGTCGCGTCCATTCCGCCAGAGTCTTTCGGATTGCGCCTGCTGATTCCCACTCAATTTCTGGGGCCAATACGACTACGCTTAGTTTCGGAGTGTCCGGGACATCGGTTCCTTCCATCGGGAATGGATAAACTGGGACCACCCGGCCCTTATCGAATTCCTGCTTTACAGCCGCGCGTACGGCCTTTGCCACTTCCACTTCATCCAAGGCGGCCCGGCGATCCCCAACCACCTTCTTGAGAGTCGGCTTGTACCCGATGCGAAATCCATCCGTCCCCACTCTGCGAATGAAGAATGCGCGCTTCTCGAGTGCCGCGGCGGCATTGTCAATGGAAGTGGCATCGAGGTTTGGCTCTCAAAGCGCGAATCGAATCTCCGGCAAATGCGCGGCCCTGTCCATTGCGACTCCGGTTGATTCAAACAAGATGGCCGCGCCCACTCGCCGATGGATTCCCTTGAGTTCGCTTTGCGCATCCGCGTCGAGTGCCTTGGCATGGCTCGTAGTGCCCGCGATGTCAACCTCGATGGCAGGCAGCAGTCTTTGCTCGCCCAACTGCCCAAGGATGGTCGCTTGAAATTCCGGCACATCGAGTGGTGCCGAGCCCAAAGTAATAAGGGGTTCCCTCCTGGCCTTGCGGAACCCTTCGCGGGCTGCCCAGGAGATCCATTGCGCGAACATGGCGAGCGTCCCGCGGGTTCGCTGATAATGTGGCACGCCCTGCCACTTCCGCTGGAAGACGGAAATCGTTGCGGGATAGAAAGGGTAGGCAACCTCAAACCGCGACTGCAAGTATTCTCTAGCCTTGGCGTCGGTTGTGATGGTGTCTACAGCCGTCCATTCCGAAGGCAACTGCGCCCGCCGCTTGAAGCACCACTCCGCGTGAGCCTTGGCCACCGCCTTCCGGGTGCTTTCCTTTCCCAGGTCTTCAAAAAGCCGGCGCCGTACGACTTCGCTGATCTCGCTCTCGTCGTTGGCAATCAAATCTTTTGCCACGCGATTTACGACCTTGCTGATTCGGTCCAGCCACTTTTCATCGAAGTCGGTCATTTCCATCCGGCTGCGCGGCAGGCTCAACATGGCGGCGCTGCCGGTGGTTCCGGTCATCGCTCGAACGGTATTGTCAAGGAAAGCGTAAAATCCCTCAGCGAGATCGCGATGCCGGCTGAGGAAATTCAACACTTCGTCGAAGAGCAGTAAAACACTTCCGCCAGCTGCCTGGAACAGCCGCAGCAGCGCCTCTGTGCCTGGAGGCGATGTCTTGGCCTTCGGGCCTAGCGCCTCGACGCCCGCTGCGCCGGCCAACCGTTGAGCCAAGTCGATCCAGGGCGTCTCCTTGCCTTCGGCAGGGTCCCACGCGTTGCCGACAAACACCGCGACCCGAGCTTTGGGGATTTGGCTGAGCCCGATGCTCTCCAGCAACTTCTCCACGTCCGGATGCGCGGCGGAAGCTTTGGGCTTGTCAATCAGATGGAAGAGCGCCGCGAGTGTGTGGGTCTTCCCGCCGCAAAACTGTGTGATCAGGCTCAGGACGGGCGCTGTGTTTTGCGTTTGCCCCGCCAGGCGCCGCAAGACCAATCCCAGGTGCTCCGTCAGGGCGCGCGTTAAGACCGTTCGGTCAAAGAATTTCTTCGCATCGCGATAGTCCTCCGGCGCTGTCCCGGCAACAACCTGCTCGAGTGCGATGGCGAACTCGTCGGGATTGAACGAGCGGCCTTCGCGTACCTCTGTGCGCGGCGTCGTGACTTTGTACCAGGGTTCCATTAGATGCCCCTATCAAGCAACCTTTTTCGCCTTGTGAAGCAGGATGAGCGTATCCAGTATTGCTTGCGCCAAGTCGCTTGCCGCATCCATGACCTTGAGGTTTGCTTGCCAAAATATGTTCGATACAGGTCTCCACTTTGCGCGTGAAAATTCGCCGAGCAGGTCCGCGAGGGCTTGGTCTTTGAGCCGAACTCCCCTCTCTTGCTTTCCGCCAAATGGGGTGAACAAACGAATGCTCTCGGCTCTCACATCCAGGTGAGACAAGTCCACCTCGACCGTCGCATCAAACGGCAGAACGTGATGGAAAGCTC
>QHZN01000365.1 GCA_003225365.1 Acidobacteriota bacterium | reverse complement strand
AGCAGCGCGCTCTGGACTACTTGACTCCGCGTGCCGCTCCGTACATTCAGACTCTTGACCAGGACGTTTATTTCGCCAAAGTGGATTGGCGGATCACATCCACGCAATTGCTCAGCACACGCTGGAACACTCAGCGCTTCACCGGAGAGAACAGTTTCGCTGCGGGGACGGCGACCTCCCTGGAGAACAACACAGACTCCCTGACCACCAATCACTCGCTGGTCCTTTCACTTACTTCCACTATCTCTTCGGCAATGGTGAATGTGGTCCGCTTCGGCTATCTGCTCATCAACGACAAGGGCCGCCCGAACAGCGTGAATCCCCAAGCCAACATTTTCGAGACTGGCCAACAGGTTCTCACGGTTGGCCGCGGGGGGAACGCACAGAGGACCCTGGTCCGCCAATTCGATTGGTCGGATACGCTCTCCACGAGTCGCGGCCGTCACGCGTTCAAGTTCGGTGGGGATGTTTTGCTGGCTCGTAACCGGTTTCAGAATGCCCCGGGCTTCTTCGGCAACTACCGCTTCACCAGCCTGGAAAGCTTCGGCCGGAGCCTGGCGCAGCTTCCAGTCTGTAGCCCTGCAACGCCACAGCCATGCAGGACCCCGCTTACGAATGAGACGTACATTCAGGCTTTCTCGGGCGAAGGCAAGCCGGGTTCCACCATATTTCCGAATTCAACGGAATTTGCGAGTTTCGTGCAGGACGAGTGGTGTGCCCGGAACGCTCTCACGTTAAATCTGGGGCTTCGCTACGACATCCAAGTCATGGCCAGGCCGCCTGTGAAGAATCCCTCTTCGGCGCTGGCAGTTGCGGGGCTCGACACCAGCTTTGTCCCCTTAGACGCAAACAACTTCGCCCCGCGCCTGGGATTTGCCTGGACCCCGCTGCGGGGAAAACGTCTGGTTGTACGCGGCGGCTATGGTCTCTTCTTCGCCCGGCTGCAAGATATCATTGCCGGCCGCACGCATGCCCAGAACGGAGTAAGCGTCGAGACCCGCACGTTTACCGGTGCCTCGATTCCCGCCTACCCGAACACCCTCTGCGGCCCTCCCGACTCTTCGGGTTTGCCGCCGAGCTGCCCGCCGCCGACCGGAGGCAGCGACTCCCTCATGCTGTTCTCGCAGAACAATGTGCAGCCTTACGACCAGCACGCCAGCTTGGGAATCGAGTATCAGTTGCAAAATGATTGGGCTATTTCCGCCAGCTATTTGATGGTGAAGGGAACGCACCTGCCGCGTTGGCAGGACATCAACCTGTCGGCACCCACGCCGACGAATATCGGCATCGCCGGAACAAACACGGTGCTCACGTATCAGCACTTCCCTACCACGAGGCCGATCCCCGGTTTTGACCGCACCTTTCTACTGGCAAGCGAAGCAAACTCGACGTATCACGGGATTGCTGTGCAACTGAACAAGCGCTTCGCTCATAATTTCCAGTTTCTCGGGGGCTACACGCTGGGTAGAGTCATTGACGACCGCCCCGAAGCGATTAACGTCAACGCGGGCGGTCCCAATGATGCTCTTCTTCTCTCCGATTCCTTCAACGCGGGCGCGGACCGCGGCCCAGGCGTGGAGGACGTGCGACACCGATTCGTCCTGAGTGGCTTCTGGGACTTGAATTACGCAAACCGCTTGCCAAGAGCCAGGAAAGCGATCCTTGGCGGCTGGCAACTTAGCGGGATTCTGGCCGTGCAGTCTGGGCTGCCGTATTCCGGGCTCGTGAATTTCGATCTCAACAACGATGGCAACTCCCAAGCGGACCGCACGCCGGGCCAGCCGCGAAACACTTTTCGGCAGCCGACAACGGTTTCTGTAGATCCACGCGTGACCCGCACCGTGGCGATAAAGGAGCGGGAACGCCTGCAATTCATCTGCGAAGCCTTCAACGTTTTGAATCGGGCAAATATTACGGACCTGCGCACCACGCAGTTCTCGCGCTCCGCATCGGCGGGCGTCTGCGGCATCGTCGGCACGCCCTGCCTTGTTCCCCAAACCATCGGTACAACAGCCTTCGGCGCGCCCGCCGCAACTTTGGGCCCGCGAGTCATGCAACTCGCCCTCAAGTTCCTCTTTTAAATCGCACACCCAGTAAGGTCACAGTGGTCGAATCTTCGCTACACAAGGAGGTTCGACCATGTTCGATCAGATATTTGAACGCTCAGATGCCCTTCGGCGCCAGCTCGCGGGCCCGCTCCGGGAAGCACGTTTGGCTTATCTCCGCCACCGAGCCGAACAGGGGGCGCCACGAAGCACGCTGCGGAAACTCGCTCAGTATCTGCTGGTGATCACCGAACGCCTGAATCTGCAACCCGAGGGAACAGCCACCACCCCGCAGATTGAACGAGCAGCCGATCAGTGGGCGCGTCGTCAGGTCCAGCACCACAAGATCAAAGGTGGTT
>QHZN01000133.1 GCA_003225365.1 Acidobacteriota bacterium | reverse complement strand
AAGGAGACGCGACGTCAGAGTGTCGTCCAATGCAAAGGTTTTGGGGAGTTCGTAACCTTCAGGGGTGAGCCGATGTACCTCGACGGCTCGAGCCGCCGGATCCACCAGCCAATATTCCTTCACGCCAAAACGCGGGTAGGCTTTGAGCTTGATCCCTCGGTCGCGCGCCTCGGTCGTGGGCGAGAGGATTTCCACGGCCAGATCCGGCGCGCCACGGATCCAGTCCTTGACAATCTCGGCCCTCTCGTTGAGCACGAAGAGCAGGTCGGGTTGGAGAACGTCATAGTCGCTGAGGATGACGTCGAGAGGCGAGACAAACACCTTGCCGACGCGATGGTTCTAGAGATAGTCGAGAAATGCCGAGAGGATGTTGATCAAAATTGTTTGGTGATTTGCGATCGGCGAGGGCGTCACAAACATCTCCCCATCAATAATCTCCCGCCGCAAGTTGTCTTCGGGAAGCGCGAGAAGGTCAGCGTGCGTGATCTTGGTTCCTATAACCACGGCCTGATTATAGCATCCTTCTCAATTGGGGCGGAGGGAGGCGGAGCCGGACTTTTACGCAGGTCTTATCGTGGGCATGGGCGGCGAATTCCCAAGGCCGGTGCGCCGTGAGAATTACGCTGGCTGGGGCCGCTCGCGCCCCGGCACGCCGGGGGCTGATTGCGGTTTGAGAACCTGCGTCGTTTCCGGCTCGGAGGGAGGCGGCAATGGCTCGGGCAAGGGTTTGCCCTCCATGATCAGCTTCACTTCGACCGCATCCAGAACTTCGCGCGCAAGCAACGCTTCGGCCAAGCGGACCAGGGTGTCGCGCTGCCCGGTGAGGATGTCCCTGGCGCGGTTGTAGGCGGTCATCACGAATTTCTTCACTTCCTGGTCAATTTTGATGGCCGTGTCTTCGCTAAAATCGCGCTGGGTGGCAAGGTCGCGCCCGAGGAAGATCTCTTGTTGGTTCTTTCCGTAGGCGAGCGGGCCGAGGTCGGACATCCCGAATTCACAGACCATGCGGCGGGCAAGTTCCGTCGCCTGCTCGATGTCGTTCCCCGCGCCCGTGGTGATGGCGTTCAAGAAGATTTCTTCGGCTACTCGCCCGCCCATCGCGATTGCCAGGCGGCATTCCAGGTAGTCGCGCGAGTAATTGTGGCGGTCGCCTTCGGGCAGGTAGGCCGTCACACCCAGCGCCATACCTCGCGGGATTATCGTAACCTTGTGAATCGGATCTGCATGCGGCAGCTTGACGGCCACCAGTGTGTGCCCGGCTTCGTGGTAGGCGGTTGTCTTCTTCTCATCTTCCGAGAGGATGAGCGACCGCCGCTCTTTCCCCATCAGCACTTTGTCTTTCGACGACTCAAAGTCCGCCATGATGACGTGCTTGCGGTTCCGGCGGGCGGCGAGCAGCGCTGCTTCGTTCACGAGGTTCGCCAAATCGGCCCCCGAGAATCCCGGCGACCCGCGCGCCAGGACCGAGATATCTACGTCTTCGGCGAGCGGGATTTTCTTGGTGTGGACCTTCAGGATGCCTTCACGCCCGCCGACATCGGGCAGCGGCACCACTACGCGCCGGTCGAAGCGGCCCGGGCGCAGCAGCGCTGGATCGAGCACATCGGGGCGATTGGTGGCGGCGATCAAGATGACGCCTTCGTTCGATTCGAAGCCGTCCATTTCCACCAGCAACTGGTTGAGCGTCTGCTCGCGCTCATCGTGCCCCCCGCCCAGTCCCGCGCCGCGGTGCCGGCCCACGGCGTCAATTTCGTCAATGAAGATGATGCACGGCGCGTTCTTTTTGCCCTGCTCGAACAGGTCCCGGACGCGCGAGGCGCCCACGCCGACGAACATTTCCACGAAGTCGGATCCGGAAATGGAGAAGAATGGGACGTTCGCTTCTCCGGCGATGGCGCGCGCCAAAAGGGTCTTGCCCGTTCCTGGCGGGCCCACTAAGAGCACCCCTTTCGGAATGCGCCCGCCGAGTTTTTGGAATTTCTGCGGCTCGCGCAGGAATTCGATGATTTCGTGGAGCTCTTCCTTGGCTTCGTCCACGCCCGCCACGTCCTTAAACGTCACTTTCTTCTGCTGGCTCGATAGCAGCCGCGCGCGGCTTTTGCCAAAAGAGAGCGCCTTGTTACCGCCCGTCTGCATCTGGCGCATGAAGAAAATCCACAGCCCCAAGAGCAAGAGCATGGGCAGCCCGTTTACCACCCAGCTAATCACCGAGCCGCTGGAGTTGTCTTTGATTGTGACCTTGACGTTCTTTTCGGTCAGCGACTTGTAAAGGTCGGGGTAGTTCGAAGGGATGGTGGTTTTAAACTTGGCGTTGTTTTTTCGCAGCGTGCCCGAGACGTCGGTGCCCACCATGGTCACTTCCGCCACGGAGTCGCTGTTCACGTCGTTGACGAATTCCGAAAACGTCAGATCGAGCGGTTTGTCCGCCGATGACTGCCGCACGACGGCCCACACCAATAGAGTCAGGACCACCATGAGCACCCAGAAAATGATATTTTTGACCGCGGAATTCACAGCGCCCCTCTCCTCTTTTTCCCCCCAGCCCTAGCTGAGTGATTAGATGCTTCCGCCCGCCCCCCGGTGCCCAAAACCCTTAATTAGCCAGCGCCGCGACCGACGGCAGGTTGCGGTACTTCTCCTGGTATCCCAAGCCGTACCCGACCAGGAACTTGCTTGTGGTTTTAAAGCCCACGTAGTCGGTCGGGACGTCGACTTTACGCTCGTCGGTTTTCTCGATCAGCAAGGCGGTGCGCACGGACCGAGCTTTCTGTGCGAGCATCATTTGAACCAGATGGTCGAGCGTCACGCCGGTTTGGACGATTCCCTCCACGAGCAAAATATCTTTATCGGCCACATCCACTCTGGGGGTGAAAACGATTTCGCGCACCGAACTGTCCCCCGAAGGCTGGTCGTGCATCTCCGCCTTCACGAAGTGGCAAACGACCGTTGGGCGGAGCAAGCGAACCAAATCCGCCATGAAGAGAAAGCAGTTCCCAAGGATGCCGACGACGTGCACGGTCTTGCCCGCGTAATCGCGGTTGATTTGGCGAGCCAATTCCTGGACGCGCCGGCGAATGCGGCCCGAGTCGAAAATCACGCGCAGGTGGTTGCCAGAGGGCAACGGTTTCGAAACCACCTTTCGCCGCCGGACGTGTTTACCCTTCTTTCTCATAAAGCTTGAAACAATCTTCAACCCCTTGCCGCGCCGCCTTCTTCTTCCACCAGCAGTATCCGGCGCGCCCCGGGCTCTGCCGCCATCCCCGCAGCTGGGGGAAAGCCTCGGACCCAAACGATCCCCTGGGGGCTCGTAACCACCGGCCAGAGCGCTCGAGCGCCCACCGGGATGCGTCGTTCGCGAAAAAATTCTTTCAGTTTTCGAGGCTTCCTTGTGCCTTGCGGCTGGAAGCGGTCCCCCTCGCGCCAGTTTCTTAAAATGAGTCCCCCGGTGAGCTTCTGCGGGTCGAGGCCCATCCTCTGTGCCTCATCATTATACGCTCGATGGTCCTGGTCACGTTCAATTATTTTGAATCGGAAGGTCGCCTGCCAAGGCTCCACCCATACCTCTCCGGGCGGCTCGACAGGGTGAGCGAAGCCGGCGGAACCAGACGCCGGGCCCCCAGGACCCACCACGAGCCAGTCAAATTCCCGTCGCGCCACGCGATTCCCGGGCAGAACGACCTTTCGCCCGCTCTGGCCTTCACTTGCGAGCCTCTCCAGCGCCGCGATGTGCCGGTGCGTGATGCCTTTGAGGTCGCCACAGGCGACTTGAATCATCTGGCGAAGGACGCGCCGGGCGAGGGCGGGAGGGAGCTCGGCCAGCGTACGCGCCGGGATTTTCTCTTCCCGCCCTTCGCGCAAGCGCCAGGGGCGGGAGCGCTCGCGCGCCGCCTGCTCAAGCGCTTCTTCGTCGTCTTGGGCCCGCTTGGCGAGCTCAACAAGCAGGCGGACGATATCGGGATTGAACTCCTTCTCGAGCCAGGGAATCAGCTCCAGGCGGATTTTGTTCCGCCGGAAACGTGGGAGAAGGTTGGTGGCGTCCTGGCGGAACTCGAGTTTTCGTTCGGCAATCTCCGCTTCGACCTCGCGGCGCGTGAGGTTCAAAAACGGACGAAAGATCTTTCCTTCGAGCACTGGAAAAATTCCTGCCAAGCCCCGGGTGCCCGCGCCGCGCAGCATTTTGAGGAGTACGGTCTCGGCTTGATCGTTGGCGGTATGAGCCGTCGCGATCTTGTCCTGCCGGTTTTGATTGAGGAGCGAGAAGAAGAAACGATATCGCTGCTCGCGCGCCGTGGCTTCCAGGTTTCGGCCTTCCGTTTCTGCTTCGCGCGCCGTCTCGCCTTCGCCGCGGAGGAATTCCAGGCCCCGTTCTTTGGCTCGCTCCGCGACGAAGCGCTCGTCTTCGTCCGATTCTCTCCCGCGGAGATGATGGTTGAAGTGGGCGACAGCGAGCGTCAATCCTTCTTCGTGGGCAAACTCGCGCATGAAATCGAGCAGAAGCAGTGAGTCTGGCCCGCCCGAGACGGCCACCCCCACGCGCTCGCCGGCGCGGAAGAATGCGCTCCGGCGAGTTTCGTGGGACCAGCGGCGATAAAGCTCTGAGCGGCGAGCCATGGTGAACCCCTGCCGCTCATTCTACCATCTTTGCCGCGAGTGCTTTCAGGCGGTGGGACAGGTGTTCCCTGTACGCTGCGGAGGGACCAAGTTCTAGCCCCGCCGGAGAGCGAGATGAAAGTTAATTTCTTTCATTCGTCGTTCTCTTCGGCGGGGTTAAAACCCTGCCCTTCCCGTGCCCCGAAAGATTGTCTTTAGGCAACTTGCTAGCTCTGGCTACTTCCTTCAGGGACCATCAAGTAGCCCACTACGCCTTTCCGGCTGATGGTCGTCACGACGAGATCGTACGAGCGATGTGCCTGTTTGGTGGGATAGAAACTCATCGCCTTGGCGATTCCCACGTTTGACAGCCACACCGTTCGCCCTTCGTTCGTCAATGACAGAAAGCCGTCAAAGCTCTGGTAGGAGACATTTGTCTTGAGCACAGTGATGGAAACGCCCGGGGCGATTTCCACGGAACGATTCTCAGAGACTTCGAAGTCCACGCGCTGGCGATGGACTTCTTGCGCGAGGGAGTGCAGTCCGTCTTGGCCCTGGCCGACTTGCTGCTGTAGATTCTGGACAGCTTGATCGGTGTTGTCCTGGCGCTCCGCGAGTTGTTGCCGAAGCGTAGCCACTTCCTTCTGGAGCTGATCCTTGGTTTGGGCGAGTTGAGTCCGTGTTTCCGCCTGCTCCGCCTCCACTCCGTCCACGCGGGCATTCATTGCCTGCGTGCGTTCGTTCAGCTCCTGCTCGAATTGGCCTCGTGCTTGGGCGATCAGCGCTTCAGAGTGCTTGCGTGCGGACGCCAAGCCCGAGCTGACGTTGCGATCCAGCTTCGCCAAGCGGGTCTGGAGACCGTCCCAATTACCCATGAGTCCGCGCAATTGGGCTTCCGTGGCACTCTCTTGTTCTCCCAGTGTCTTTACCAATTCTTTCGTCGCTGGAAATTGCGACAGGGCCTGATAGTCTGTTAGGAGTGTGGGGAAGTTGTACCAAACCACGCCGGCCAATATCAGGAGCGCGAGCAAGGTGATCAGCCTCGACCCCCTCGCTTTCGGCTCTTTGACTGTGGGTGACTCCGAACTACTAGTCATCAAGCTTCTCCCGCTGTATCCGCCAAGACCTCCATTGCTTCGTCTGGGGATTCTGGTTTCGACGTCCGCTGGAGCGGCATCCTCCAATGGGATCTCGCCAGCCGTGGGCCGGTTGAGTTGTGGCGAGTCTCCTCGGATTACGGACTCGGATTGTTTCGTTTTGCCCTCACTTGAATCTCTCTCCTTCAAGTCACCGAAAATACTTGTCATGGATACCCCCTAGGATTTTATTTCCCTACACTTCCTGCAGCCAGCCTGGGCTGCATGAGTTTTCCTGAAGACACCAACCCTTTAGCCGCTGGAGCAAACGCCTTGCCAGACAGGCCCCGCTGCAACTAAGCATAGTGGTTTCATGAGCTTGTCAAATTTGAACGAGGGTTTTGCACGCTGCTCGACCCGCCATTTTTGCCTGCCGCTGGAGATTCCTACCAGGTCTGCCCTCGGAACCGGACACCATACCTAAAGTGAGAGCAACCCCAGGCCCTTATCATGTCCGAAGTGGCGCGGAATTCTCGCCGAATCAGAAGTTTCCGGTCGCTTTCACCGTCCCTGGTTTGAGGTGCGGATCGAGCCGATAAGGAGTACGGGCTTCGTGGAGGTCGTTCCCGACAAGGTCAATGGCGCGGCTCTTGCTGCCAGAGACGCTGAGGAAAACCCGCGTCCCTGTTTTCGCAAGGGAGTTCGTGATAGTTGCGCCCTCAACCTGGTCGAGAACGATGGCGGGGAAATCCGCCTTGGCTGGCGCTCCTGCAAAGTCGTTGAGAAGCAGGCGCTGGACATCCTGGAAATACACAGCGCTTTGCCACTTGCTCGACTCGGGCTCCAGCCAGATCACTTCGAGGTCCTTCACCTTGAGGTCCCGGGCATAGCGAAAATACATGGCGTGGACCGAACGGTCGTAGGCCGCCGAGCGGTCGGTGGAAAGGAACAGTTGGATGTTTTCGAGGCGAACGTTTTCGAGCGGGCTGGTGGGATGCCCCATGATTAAGCAAGAGCCCTTCCCGTGCGCAATGACGTTGCGGATGAGGACGTTGCGAATTGAGCCGGCAGGCGGCTCGCCGGGTTTCGGCGGCAGGCCTTGGCTTTCACTCCGGCGCTGGATGGTGAAATAAATCGGGTCGCCATTGCCCCACCAGAACCAGTCGAAGCGGTCGCAATTCACGATGAGGTTCGAGAGCACGACGTCCGTAACAGTGCCGCCGTCGTAAACCATGAAAGCGATTCCGCGGTTCGAGCCCGTAATAACCGAGTTATCCACCGTCACGTTGCGGATGGCGTTCATGTTGCCGTCGCAGAACTTCAAGGCGCTCGAGGAGGACGACAGGCGGCAATTCGTGATGGTGATGTTCTCGCAGGGTAACGCCGGCCCCGAAATGTTCGAGGAGTAGAAGACGATGGCGTCGTCGCCGGTTTCGATGACGCTGTTCGAGATAATCACGTCTTTGCAGCCGTCGGGATCAATGCCGTCGGCCCACACGCCCATTTTCTGGCTGCTGTGGATGTAGACTCCCGTGATGGTCAGCCGCTCGCAGGCGTAGGGGTAAATCGTCCAGCTCGGCGAATCGAGAAATGAAAGGCCCGAAATCCGCACGTCCTTCGACCGGAGCAGCATCACGAGGTGCGGGTAAACGGTGCGAGTCGGGAAGCCCTTCGGGAAAGACCGCATGAGCGGCTTCCCCAAAGACTCCATCATCCGCTGGTTGTCGCGGATGTAAGCATCATCGAGGTCGTTTGCCCGCCAGACGTATTCCGACTGGCCGTTGACGGTTCCGTGGCCTTCGAGCGAAATGTTTTCCAAGTCCTCGCCGTAAATAAGCGCGCCCTTATCGTAGGCTGCGGGGTCTTGGGATGCGAACAGCGTGGCCCCAGCTTCGATAAAGACGCGGACGTGGCTGCGAAGGTGGAGGGTGCCGGAGGTGAACTCGCCGGGAGGGAGATAGACCGTGCCGCCGCCGACGCGCGCGGCTGAGTCTATCGCCTTCTGAATGGCAGGCTGTGCATAATCGGTCTTCTTCCCCGTCGCGCCGAAATCCTTAACGTTGAAAGCCGGAGCGTTCACTTGCGCGCACACCCGCGACGCGGGAAAACCTAGTGTGAGCACGAGCCCTGCCCAGGCGACCGGCTTCGTAAATTGCATGCGCATGTTCCCAGCCTCCGGTGCCGCTTATAATCCGCCTCCTGAGGCTTGTCAACGGCGTTAGTTGTTGTTTGTTATGGACGACGTTTGTTCTTGAAGAAAGCTTTTTTGTGAAGGCGGCAGATAGCTCGCGTTCATAGCTTCGGCTCCGGGCGAGTTGAGATCAGGCGATCCTCATAAATGTCGCGGATAAGCCTCTCGGCATCAACGAGGCCCTTCCAGCTCCCCGCCGAACGGAGAAAGGCATCGTCATCCGGGCCTTGCGAGACGCCGATGACGGTAACGATGACCTCATTTCCCTCCGGCAGATCAGTTTTTTCGACGGGCTCCAGAACCCCTCCTTTCACGCGCGCGCGAATCGTTCCACCCATTGCGTCCTCCTTTGCTCTACCCTGAGCGTAACACGTCAAGTACCGGATTAGGCTAAGGATTTGTGCCTAGCATTTTAGGCTAGCCCTCGGGCATGAGGAGGAAAGGCGGGAGGCTATGACAGCCTGACGCGGCACGGCGCCGGTCCTCCTGGCATCGGAACCGCCCCTCGCTCGACCTTGATTCGACCCTGAAGCGGAGGTATGATTTCGACTCGATCAAGTCGAAGCCGCAGGGTTTCGATTTGCCAGGAACGCACGACTTCCGTTCCTGGAAAATAATCCAGAGAGGTGACCCAACATGCCTACGAACAAAGAATTCGCCATTCGCATGGAGGACCGGCCGGGGACGCTCGGGAAAGTCTCCCGGGCGCTGGCCGACCGTGGAGTGAATATTCTGGCCTTCCAATCCTGCCCTTCGGAAGGAAAGAGCCTGGTTCGTATCGTGGTGGACAATCCAACCACGGGCAGGACAGTCCTGGGTAACGAGCGCGTGACCTTCACCGAGACAGATATTGCTCAGGTCAAACTTCCACACCGGCCAGGCGAGTTAGCTCGCGCCGCCTTGCGGCTCGGCGAAGCCAACATCAACATTAACCACGCTTACTGCGGAGTCGAGCCGGGGACGAACGCACCGCTGCTGATTTTTGGCGTCGCAGATGCCGGCAAGGCAGCGGCGATTCTGGACCAGACGGCTGCCGCCGCGAGCGCAAGCTAAACCTTGCTCAACGCGGTGTCTCCAGCGGGCCGCCCTTGCGTGTGCAGGGGTGGCCCGCCACCCTGACTGCGGCACCCAAAACAGCCAATCCCTCCAAGGCAAGTCCGCCGGCCTTTTTCATTCCTTCCGCTGTTCTGTGTTGGAAGAAAGGATGCTATACGGCGGCCGAGATCGAAAAGGCTATGGGGGAGGCGGGGAATTCCAGCTCATTCCCCCGTCAGTGGTGGTGAAGACCGACCGGTCGCGGGCGGTGACTTGGGCGGACATTGCGTCGGGTGCTGCGACTTGAATGAGGTCGGTGGTGGTGGGGCTTCGGACCGGCGCCCAGGTCCTGCCGCCGTCGGTGGTTCGTAGCACCGTACCGGACTGGCCGACGGCCCAGCCTTCAGAGGCGTCAAAGAACGCAACGCTGTAGAGGTCAGCGGAGATTCCAGTTGGGATCGCGGTCCATTGGCCGCGCCGATCCAATTTTTGAATCGTGCCGCCACGCCCGACGCGCCACGTCCCGGCTTTGCGAGTTCGGATGAGGTTCCAGGGCGAGCTTAGCGGTGCGTTCGCCGGGCGAACGGCCTGGGCCAAGGCGGGCGACGCTTCCATCTCCGAGTTGGCAGAGCTCTTCTCCTTCCCGAGCTTGCCCATAGTGCCCTGGCCCTTCATCTCGTCCGTCGGCTGACGTACGGACGTGGGTTTCGCGGCAGGTTTCTCGCCCTGCAATTCAGTGACTTCGCCGCCCGCTTTGGCAGTGCCGACGCC
>QHZN01000359.1 GCA_003225365.1 Acidobacteriota bacterium | reverse complement strand
CGCGTCCAGAGCCCGCAGACCCATCAGCGTGTGGACGACGATCATGTCCGGCCCCGCCTGCAAGACCTGCAACGCGCTGCCCTCGGAAGCCGTGCGCTGTAAGCCCTGCATCAGGCCACCGAACCCCCTCTTCTTGGGCTCAGTCTGGTCGAACAGCGTTTCGTTCGCCCAACGCTGTTCGCCCGTCGCGAGATCGTAGAGCGCGACGATCGAAGGCCCGTCCCCGCGCCGCCCGTGGATAAGAAGCGTGCCGCTCTGCGGCAGAACGCGGCGGGTAACGATTTGCGTCAGGTTCAGGCGCCGGGAATCGAAGACGACCGTGCCGCTCACTGGGTCAAAAATCACCAGCAGGCCCGGGCGCGTCGCTTCCATGAGGAGTGACCCCTCCACCATGTGCACGCTGTCTGCCGACAACCCGCCGAGTTCCGGCTTCTCCCACGTGACCTGGCCACCCTCGATATCGACAGCCGCGAGCGCCGCGTCCGTCGAGACGAGGAGCGCGCCCATCGGCGTGACCTGCTGCCAGCGGATGTCCCCCTTCACCTTAAGGGTCCACGCTGCGGTCGCCCCGGAAGGCGCGGGCGCAGCGGCCTGGGCATTGGGCTGCCGCTGTGCAAAAGAGATTCCGCTCGATAGGAGCACGGAAACGGGCACGAGCAGCGCGTTGGCTAATATGGTTCTTTTCATGAGGGATTTAGTCTCCTAGCTGAGTTTGGATAAGGACGGCGTTTTTTTATCCTGCCAGAGAATCGGTACTTAGGAAACGTGCTTGAGGCATAGAAATGTCGGCTTAATTACCCCCATTTTACGCGATCACTTCCGCTTTGTCGCTAGCCGGAAACTATGTGGTATCTGCCCCGAGAACGGCGACATCCCTTCCGAGTGTGCCGTCACTCAGGCGCAATCCGCGGCAGACTCAAATTTCGTTCGCTGCAAGCCGACCAGACGGGAGAGATACTTGCGGATTTGCCTTATCGGCGATCACCTGTAGCCGACGATGACTCTATGGAAATGCCCAAAAACGAGTCTTGGGTACACGAATTCGCATGATGCGATCAGCCGTGCCGGCGGCTCACTTGAGGGCGCTGGACCAGTGGGGCGTTGCGCCTGCGACGGAATTGCGCTGGAGGACAGGCAAATCCCCGTTTGAACGCACGGTTGAATGCTGCTTCTGAGCCATAGCCCACCGCTGCAGCGACTTGCGCCACGCTATCCTCGGTAGACTGCAGAATCTCCGCTCCCAGCCTGAGCCGCCATTGGGCCAAGTAGGCCATTGGGGATTCTCCTAGAAAATGGCGGAAGCGCGCGGCAAACCGCGTACGCGATAGACCAACACGCCTTGCAAGATTCGAAATGGTCCACGAATGTGCGGGCTCCTTGTGCAGAAGAGCGAGAGCCTGGCTGATGAGCGGGTCACGCGCGCCAGCGAGCCAACCGGTCTGGCCGGGAGGCAGCGCGTCTATGTAGCGCCGCAAGGTCTCGACGAAGAGCACCTCCGAGAGCTTGGCGAGAACCAGGCTGCTGCCGGCATAGGATCCGCTTACTTCGTTCACGGAGAAACGGATGGAATGTTCGAGCCATTGTCCCGAAGCCTCTTTGGCGACATGCACGATCAGCATTCGGGGCAAGCCAGCCAAAAAGACGTTGCTCAGCCGGGGCTCGCACGCCAGGAATCCGCAGACGAATCGAGTGAGCTCGCCCCCTCCACCAAAGCGGACGGGTTTGAGTCCCTCCTTTAGGTGTTTCCCAAACGCTCGCAGGGCGTCCACAGGCTTTATGGGCGAGCCGTTACCCAACCAATGAGAATCGCCGTGCGGGAAAATCACGATGTCGCCCGCGGTCAACTCTTGGCGCCGTCCATCCGGGAGCTTGGCATAGGCGCGCCCCTCGGTCAGGAAGTGGTAAATGATGAGATGCCCCGCTCCAGGAGAAAGATACGGTGTCAGGTTGATGGATTGAGATGAATTGATACACCAAGGAGCGGAAAACTCCGCGTTGAAGAACAGCGCCCCATCGAGCTTGACGGCCTTCAAGACCTCGGACAGCACATCCATTCAGATAGCCTCGCGGAATTGGGCGTTTGTGTCAAGAATGCGGGACGCTAAGTCAAATACTTGAGACGCTGCAGGCGGTCTAGACAAATGTGGATCGTGGCGAGTGGAAATCCCAAGACATATGTCGACAGCATAGTTGCAAAATCTAAATTGAAAAGTAAACAAGGAGAAAGAAGTGAATGACAACTGCAGTAAGAAGTTCTGGGGCGGTCGAGCCGCTCACAGCATCATCCGTGGATTGCTGGCGGCTCTCGCAGTGCTGGCCGTCTCCGGAATGGTTTACATATCTTCGGCGAAGCGGTGCAGATCATCACCCACTTCCTCAGCCCCGTCGTAAATCCGAACGATATCGGACCGAAGCCGTCACGTTTCGGGGACGTCACGTGGCAGAGTTCCTTCGACAGCAGCCGCGTCTGGGCACAAAAGCAAAAGTTTGTTACTGCGGGAACTGAAGCCAGTTGCCCGAATAGCGGCGCGATTGACTGCCTCCTGCTCCAGGTGATCGGCTCCGATGAGGGACCCGCCGGCGGCAGATTGCTAACCAAGACCACTTTTATCCAGCGCCTTAACACCAACGGCGGATCTGCCCCTGCGACAGGTTGCCTGGTGACCGGCGACGTGGGCAAGCAAGTTCTCGTGCCGTATAGCGCGGACTACTTCTTCTTCCGCAACGATCAGTAAGAACAGAGTTGCTGTCACCGGACAGCGGATCTCGAGCATGCGGAGAGCTGGATAGCTGAAGCGCTCTTCGCATGCGCGGCTCCCGTGAGCTGCGATCCACGCAAACTTCAGCAATCGATTGAATCAAGAAGTGAAAATATTTCTACGTTCGAAAATAAAGGAGCATGAAGTGCAAAACTATAGCAGTCAAAAGTCATTTGGAGCCTTGGTTGTACTCGCGGCGATGTTCTTTTCGGGAGCCGCCGCGGCACAAAATACGCAAGTCGTCGTAAACACCGGTAACCCAGACGGAAAGCTCGGAGCTCTGTCGCGGCCTGCCACTGCCAACAAGTTGGAGACAGAAACAGCCGATGATTTTGTTTTGGACCAAACCACGGTCCTTACCGGAGCCACTATCACCGGTTTGATCACGCCCGCAACGCCTCTGGCGAATATTGCCAACGTCGAAGTCGAGCTATATCACCGTTTCCCGCAGGACTCGCTCGATCCGCCATCGCCGATCAAGGTTCCAAGCCGAGTGAATTCTCCGAGTGACGTGGAGATCGATTCCGCGACGCGCGATGCACATCAGGGAACCCTCAGCTTCACCACCAACTTGTTGAACCCCAACTTCTCGGTCCCCACCACGGTTGTAAACAAGATTAATGCCAAGCCGCTGGACAGCGTTACGCATGGTGAGCCAGCAGCAATTGGAGAGGAGGTCGAGATCGCCATTACCTTTACCAGCCCAATCGTTCTGCCGACGGGTCACTACTTCTTCCGACCGGAGGTGCTGGTAACCGGCGGCGATTTCCTGTACCTGTCGGCGCCGCGGCCGATCGTCGCGCCCGGGAAGGCCA
>QHZN01000132.1 GCA_003225365.1 Acidobacteriota bacterium | reverse complement strand
GCGAACTGACGAAGAAGGCGTGGGAATACGACGTCCAGGTGATGATCGAAGGCCCGGGCCACATCCCGATGGACCAGATCAAGCTTCAGGTGGACAAAGAAATGGAGCTGTGCCACGAGGCGCCGTTTTACACGCTCGGGCCGCTGGTCACCGACATCGCCCCCGGCTACGACCACATCACCTCGGCTATCGGCGCGGCGATGATCGGCTGGCACGGCGCCTCGATGCTCTGCTACGTCACGCCGAAGGAACATTTGGGCCTGCCGAACCGCGACGACGTGCGCCAGGGCGTCATCGCCTACAAGATTGCCGCGCACGCCGCCGACGTGGCCCGCCAACGCCCCGGCGCCCGCGACCGCGACGACGCGTTAAGCTATGCTCGGTTCCTGTTCGATTGGAACAAGCAATTCGACCTTTCGCTCGACCCAGACACCGCCCGCTCCATGCACGATGAAACGCTGCCGGACGACTACTACAAGGACGCGAAGTTCTGCGCCATGTGCGGGCCGAAATTCTGCTCCATGAACACCACGCAGGTTCTTGAGAAGCATCTGGGATTCAACCAGGCGGAACGCGAGCAGAAATTTGCCGAGCTGATGGGGAAGGTGCAGAATGCGTGACCGAGCGGGCGCGCGTTGGCTGGGTAACAAAGGAGGCTGCGAGAGTGGGACTCTTTGAGGTTAGCGTGACATTGGCGAACCCCGCCGCCCCTCAGCGGAGCGAGACTCTTTCTCTCCTTGTCGACACAGGCGCGACGCTCTCGTGGATTCCACGCAAGGTGCTCGAGAACCTTGGCATAAGGCCTACGGCGAAGCTTGAATTTCAGCTAGCCGATGGCCGGCTTCTTCAGCGGGACGCCGGCGCGGCGCTCTTTACGATCGACGGAAAGGCTTTGAGCATTCCGGTGGCGTTCGCCGAGCATGGCGAGGAGCCCGTGCTCGGCGCCACGGCGTTGGAAGCGCTTGGTTTCGCGGTAGACCCCATCGAAAAAAAGCTTCTACCGCGCAGGCTGCTTGCCTTGCAACGGATGGTCCCTAGAAAAGTTGTGATTGTGAGCTAGTCGGCACGACGCACATTGCCTTGCTGGGCGAGTAAGGCCCTGCCTGTTCCGGCGCCTTCGGCAAGCCCGAAGGTAATAACTCAAAATGTGCAAACATGAGTGTCGTAAGCGGGAAAGTAATACGAACGGAGCAGCGCTCAATTCCAAGAGGAGGTCCCCATGGACCACGCCGTTCCGGCTGCCGGCCGGCAGCCTTCCCCCGAGCGAATTTTCCAGATGCTTAACGCTTACCAGCAGACTGCCGCGCTGAAGGCGGCGATCGAGCTGGACCTTTTTACCGCCATCGGCGAGGGAAACGTGTCGCCGCAAGCCCTGGCCAAGCGCTGCTCGGCCGCTGAACGCGGCGTGCGAATTCTGTGCGACTATCTAGTGGTCCACGGGATGCTGGACAAGAATGGCAAGGCTTACGGCTTGACTTCCGACGCCGCGGCATTTCTCGACCGCCGCGCGCCCGCCTATCAGGGGACGCTCACGAAATTCCTCAACTCCCCGGATTTGATGGACGGATTCAAAGACCTGGCCGCCGCAGTGCGAAAAGGCGGCACGGTATTGAAACGGGAGGCCGTCGCACCGCAGAACCCTATTTGGGTGGAGTTCGCCCGCTCGATGGCGCCGATGATGGCGTTGCCGGCCGAGCTGGTTGCGAAATCCCTGGGCGCTGAAGCCGGTCACGATTGGAAAGTTCTCGACATCGCGGCCGGGCACGGACTTTTCGGCATTACCATCGCCAAACACAATCCGCGCGCCCGGATCGTGGCCCTGGATTGGGCGAAGGTGCTCGAGGTGGCCACGGAAAACGCGCGTAAAGCGGGCGTCGCCGACCGCCACAGCACGATCATCGGAAGCGCCTTTGAGGCGGATTTTGGGAATGGCTACGATCTCGTGCTGCTCACCAATTTTCTGCACCACTTCGACGAAGCCACCAATATCGGGTTACTCATGAAAGTTCATGCTGCCCTGAAACCCGGCGGCCGCGTGGCCACTTTGGAATTCGTTCCCAATGAAGACCGCGTGTCACCGCCCGTGCCGGCGACGTTCAGCTTAATTATGCTGGGAGAGACGGAGCATGGGGACGCTTATACCTTTTCTGAGTTGGATCGCATGTTTTCGAAGGCGGGTTTTGTGAAGAGCGAAATCCACCAACTGCCCCCCACGCCGGAACAGTTGATCCTGTCGCATAAGCAGGACGGGCGCGGCAGGCTTTCCACGGCGGGCGACGTGGGATAAAGTTAAGCGAGCTGGTTCGGCTCATCGAGCGGGAAGGGTTCAGGCTGTTGTTCCGCGAATGCGGGCATCGACACCCAGGTTCGAATCGTTTACCATGGAAGTGGGAGGGACCGGCAAGGATTTGTGAGGTCGAGACATGGAATCCTTTGAGCATAAGCACGACCACAATTTCGTGATCACGACGGTAGACTACCTTTTTAACTGGGCGCGCAAATCGGCCCTTTGGCCCCTGACGTTCGGTTTGGCCTGCTGCGCCATCGAAATGATCGCCTCCACGACCTCGCGCTTCGATATGGCGCGGTTCGGCGCGGAGGTCTTCCGCCCGAGCCCGCGGCAGTCCGACCTGATGATCGTCGCCGGGACGGTGACGCTCAAGATGGCGCCGGTGATTCAGCGTATCTGGGCGCAGATGCCCGACCCAAAATGGTGCATCTCGATGGGCGCCTGCTCGAGCGTCGGCGGCCCCTTCAATACCTACGCGGTGCTTCAGGGCGTGGACAAAATCGTTCCCGTGGACGTTTACATCGTCGGCTGCCCGCCCAGGCCGGAAAACCTTTTCTACGGCTTGTTGCGCCTGCAGGAAAAGATTGATTCGATGTGCGTCCTCGACCGCTTCCGGCCGCGGCCGACCGAAGTCCGGCTCGACGAATCCATGCTCGAGGAGTTCAAGAAGTCGGTGCGCATCGGCAAGGCCGGGACGCCTGAGCTGGTTCGCATCGAAGACTTCGCTCCGGCGCGCGCCTCGCAGTTCAACCCCTAGCGACTTGCCGAAAAACGGAATTTGTCATGCTGAGCCCGTTCGCCATTCCGCTGCGAATTGCCCTAAGCACAGCGAAGCGGCTCAGGGTAAACTTCGCGAAGCATCCCTTGCCGGCGTTGAAAACAATGGAGAGGGATTCTTCGTCCCGATGAAGCGAATCGGGACTCAGAATGACAGCGTCAAGAAAGTTCTTCGTCATGCTGCTAAAGAGTTCCAGCGCGCAGCCTGGACTCCTCGAAGGAGATGGCGGATGGCACAGCTATTCAAAGTTGCGAATCTTTCGGAGCTGCCGGCGGGTCGAGCCATGGCTGTAGAAATAGCGGGCAAGACGATCGCCCTGTTCAACGTCAGCGGCAAAATATACGCCCTTGATAACACCTGCCGGCATCGCGGCGGGCCCCTCGGCGAAGGGGAGGTCGAGGGCGACGTCGTCACCTGCCCCTGGCACGGCTGGCAATACAAGATCCCGAGTGGCGAATTTCTAGGCAACGCCTCGATCAAAGTGGAGAGCTTCCCCGTCCAGATCGAGAATGGCGAAATCAAGGTCGAGTTATAGCTCGCACGCCCTCGATCATTTTCCCCGCGCAGGCTCTCTGCGCACGTCCTATAATTCGAGCGCTACTCCGGGCACGGGTCCGAGGTTTTGCCGGGAAGCCCGCAGGCGCAAGCGGGAAACCTCGCGCTTGCGAGGGCGATGAGAGATCGGGAGCCCATCCGCCAACTGACGGATTACGCCAAAGTTCGACAAGCGAGGTTCACCATGCGCCTGATTAGGATTCAAATCCAAGCCTTCTTGAGCCTTTCACTGGTCTTTGTGGCGACCCTCGACGCGCAACAGGCGGACGACCTCTCCCGTGTCTTTGCCGAGATCCGCTCCGACCGCATCCAAGTCGTGGACCTCACGCACCCGCTCGATGACCAATCGCCGTATTGGCCGGAGGGGCAGGCGGCTTCGCCTTTTCATGCGAGCGTCGCCGCCACATTCGAAAAGGACGGCTACTTTGCCCGCCTCATCACCATGCCCGAACATTTCGGGACACACATGGACGCCCCCGCGCATTTCGACCCAAAAGGAATGACAGTCGATCAAATTCCTGTTGAGGAATTCTTGAGCGAGGCGATGGTTGTGAACGTGAGCGGCCGCTGGAAAACCGATCCGGATTATCGCGATTATCGCGTGACGGTCGCGGATCTCGACGAATGGACGAAAGTCCATGGAGCGATGCCGCGCGGATGCGTGGTGCTACTTCGAACCGGCTGGGGGTCACTCTGGCCGTCCCAAAAGGACTACATGAACCCGGACTCGGCGGGTGTGCTGCATTTTCCCGGCCTGTCGCTCGAGGCGGCGAAGTGGCTGCTCGAGCGTGTCCATCCCGTGGCCATCGGCATTGACTCGCCGAGCGTGGACTACGGCCCTTCCAAGAACTTCGAAGTCCACCACCTGACGATGGGGGCAGGGCTGTATCACCTGGAAAACCTCATCCATCTGGGCGCTTTGCCCCCGCGCGGGGCTTACGTTATCGCGTTGCCGATGAAGCTCGCGGGTGGCTCGGGGAGCCCGGCGCGCGTATTGGCGTTGGTTCGGAAGTAGGAGTCAGAAGACAGGAGTCAGAAGCCAGAAGCAGGAAGCTAGAAGGAAGGCAAACGACCGAATTCGGAAGTGTCGCTTTTCTTCTGACTTCTAACTTCTCGCTTCTGACTTCTGCTTTTCCCATGCCCGAACTTCCCGAAGTCGAAACGGTCGCGCGCGGGCTGCGAGAGCACGCCCTCGGCAAGTGTTTCGAGAGCGTGGAAGTTCGCCATCCCGCCGTGATTGTGGGACCGCCGGACGCATTTGCCCAAAGTCTCGGCGGCCGGCGGATCGAGGCGGTCGAGCGCAAGGGAAAGGTGCTGTTCGTCGAGCTCGCCCGAGATGGCGAACCGCCCCGCTACCTGGTGGTGCGGCTCGGAATGACGGGCCAGCTCACCATTCAGAGGCGCGAGGCGGCGCTCGAGCCGCACACGCACGTCCGCATAGCCCTCGTCGGGGGTGAGAAGGAATTGCGGTTTCGCGACGTCCGACGCTTTGGCAACCTGCGCTGTCTGGCGCGCGAAGAACTCGACAAATTCCTCGCCAAGCTCGGGCCGGACGCCGAGCGCGCAACCGTTGACGAATTTCTCGCCGCCATGCGCGGCCGCCGCGGCGCTCTCAAGAGCTGGCTGATGAACCAGCAAGCGCTCGCCGGGCTGGGAAATATTTACGCCGACGAGGCTCTGTTCGATGCGCGCCTCCATCCGCTCGCCGAAGCCGGGCGCGTCTCGCACGCGAAGGCGCTGGCGCTCTATCGCGCCGTGCGAAAGATCCTCGCGCGCGCCGTCGAGCGGCAAGGCACAAGCTTCCGCGATTATCTGGATATCGAGGGCCGGCCGGGAAGGTTTCGGATTCGGTTGAAAGTTTATCAGCGCACGGGCGAGCCTTGCCGCCGTTGTGGCTCGGCGATTCGCCGCGTAGTCATCACCGGCCGCTCGAGCCACTTCTGCCCGCGCTGCCAGCCTCGCCCCCGGCGCACTGCCAAGATGCGCGGTCCCCGAGGGATTGCCGGCGTGCGAAGGGCGCCCAGTCGCTAAGCGTCTTTACCTCCCACAAAACGTCCGCGCCGGTGTACACTTTCGCGAAGTCAACGGATAAGGAGCTGGTCATGAGGCGCATCTACCCTATTTTCATCGGCGTGTTCGCGGCGTTGTTGACTGCGGTATTCGGATCGAGCGCGTGGGAGCCGGTCGAGCTCACGCGCGCGGGCTCGACGGTCGAGGTGACGGTCGGCGGGAAGCCGTTTACGACCTACCACTTCGAATCCGAAGTCGCCAAGCCTTATTTCCAGCCGCTGCGCAGCGCCGACGGGACCGTCATCACGCGCGGGTTCCCCATCGGGAACGAAATTCCGCCCGAGCACATGAAAGACCCGGCGCTCGAGCCTCATCAGCGCCCGATGTATTTCGGCCACGGCAATATTGACGGCATCGATTTTTGGGGTGAAGGAGCGTTTCCGAAATGGAGCGACGATACGGCCTTCGGCCGCACGGTGCTGCGGAAAATCGGGGCCATCGAAAGCGGGCCGGACTCCGGCAGGCTCGCCCCCACGTTCGACCTGGTCAGCCCGCGGGGCCGAGCGATCGCGGAGGAAGTTCAGTCGTTTGTCATCCGAGGCGACCCGACGACGCGCATCATAGATTGCGAATTCACCATCATGGCCAATCAAGGCTCGGACGCGACCATCGGCGACACCAAGGAAGGGACCTTCGCGCTGCGCTTGGCGCCCGAACTCAATTCCCCGCCCGGCCATATGGTGAACTCGAACGGCGCAGAAGGCGAGAAACTGATTTGGGGGAAGCGCGCCGACTGGGTGGACTACGACGGCACGATTGGCGGGGAATCGCTCGGTGTCGCCGTCTTCGACAGCCCCAAGAGCTTCCGCCATCCCACCACCTGGCACGCGCGCGGCTATGGCCTGCTGGCCGCCAACCCTTTCGGCCTGCGCGAATTCTCGCGCGACCCGAACCAGGACGGGAGTTGGACCGTCGAGCAGCACAAATCTCTGACGCTTCGGTACCGCGTCCTCATCCATCACGGCGACTACCGCCAAGCCCGCGTCGCCGACGCCTACCGCGAGTACGCGGCGGGAGAACATTAGCTCGATGACGTATTTCGAGCGACAAGGCCGGGTCGCGGCGCCCGCCGCATTTCACCTTGACGCCGGCATCGCATAATTGCGATAATGTGAGACTCGAAATAACCTGGACCAACGTGAACCCTGAATTCACGATTGAGTACGTGGAATTGCCGAATGGACGGATGCCGGCAAGAGAGTTCGTGGACTCGCTGGATGACAAAGCGGCGGCGCGAATTGACGCCTTTATCGAACGCTTGCGGGTGCACGGACATCGGATGCAAGGGAAGTTTGTTAAAAAGCTCACGAATGAAATATTCGAGTTGAGGGTGAAGCAATTCGACCGCATTTTTCGGCTTTTATTCTTCTACCGGCCAGGGGGGATCATCGTGATTACTTCAGGCTTCCAGAAGAAGACGGATCTCACACCCCCCGTAGAAATAGCTCGGGCAGAAGCGATCAGGAATCTGTGGCTGAAGTACCGGAACGTTTACCCAAGATCCCAGAAGGAAGGAGAAGCTATTGGGAAGGAGTTTGAGCCATGAAACGCGACCGCCATCGTGAAATTGTGGAGCAGCGGGCGCGCAAAAGCGCGACCTACCGCAGAACCTTTGGGCGGACCCTGCTTCGGATTGACCTTGCCTTGCTCGTCCGTGAGATGCGTGAAGAGGCTGGTCTGACACAAACCGAGCTTGCCAAGAAGGCGAGGACAACGCAATCCGTCATCGCCCGCCTCGAAGACGCGGAATATGCGGGCCACTCGCTGACCATGCTGGAGCGCATCGCAACTGCATGCGGGGTGGGCCTCAAGCTACGCGCCCAACGGAAGCCGGATTTCGACCGCGAAGTCGCCTTGGTTTGATTGAGGTCCGCTATCACCGGGGCGTGGCTCTCGGAAATCAGCGTCGACGGGTTCGACAGTTGCGGCGTCGGGCCTCACAACAAAGATCCTTCGCACGCTGTTGCTGCCGACGATCATACCGCCATCAGAGGGGAGGCTTTCCTGATGAATTCTCTCACCCGGTATAACGAGTTCGGTAGGCAGCTCCGCGTGAGTGGTCGAATTGGGGCTTCCCTTAGAGGCTGATGAAAAATTGTCTTAGGTTGTCATTCTGAGCGAAGCGAAGAATCTATGTTGTTCATTTCAAACCACCGCGAGATGCTTCACGGAGTTTACCCTGAGCGTGGAATCAAAGGGATTCTTCGCTGCGCTCAGAATGACAAGCGAAGGGCCCAGCATGACATTTCGGCCCGTTTTTCATCAGCCTGCTAATGGCTCAGGGCCCAGACATAGGCCGCAAGCGCTGATATTTGGTCGGCCGTGAGTTGCGCCCCCCCCGTGGGGGGCATCGGGCTGCGGTATTGTTTTGGTCGCATCACGCCCTCGGCGATCGTTTTCGCGATTCCGGTATAACTGCCATCGCTCCACAACCATTTCTTGTCCGTGAGATCAGGACCCAAGGGAGACCCCTTACCGCTCGCGCCATGGCAACCCGTGCAAGTCGCTCCGCCCACTTGACCGTGGTAAATGCGCTCTCCCAGCGCAACCATCTCTCCGGTTGCTCCTTCGGGAACGGGAAGATTCCTGGATGTGGGGGCACCCGCGTCTGGATGCGTGCCCTCCGGCGGTTTTGCGGCGACTTCGATGATATTGCCGGCCGGAGCCGAGGCACTTGGGCATGGAGTGAACTTCGCGGCACCGCCTTCGGAGCCGCCCCGATAGACAATTCGGTAAATCCGTCCGCGCACATCGTCCGAAACGTAGAGTGATCCGTCCGGTCCGACGGCGAGGCCGCTCGGACGATGTTCGGCTCTGTCCGGAGACTTCACGGCCCCCGCGAAGCCGTCCGCGAATATTTCGCACGAGCCGGATGCGCGGTCGCCAGCAAGCGGCTGAAAAACTACGTTGTAGCCGCCCTGCGCATAGGGCGCTCGATTCCATGAACCGTGGAAGGCAATAAACACGCCACTGCGGTAGCGGATTGGGAATTGTTCCTTGTCAGAGAACACCATCGCGTTCGGCGCCCAATGGGCGGGAAATGCCGCAGTGGGAGGGAGCTTGTTCGTGCAAGGGCCCACCTTTTTGCCGCCGTCACCGCCGTATTCCGGCGCAAGAACCAGCTTTTGCGCCCCGGCGTCGTAATAGCACTCAGGCCAGCCATAGTCGCCGCCTGCTCTCAAAAGCAGCAGCTCTTCAGCCGGCTGCGTGGCTTCCTGGTCAGGTTTGTAGAGAGCGGGCCAATTCGTATACAGCTGGTCCCGTCCGTGCTGGGTGACAAATACGCGATGGCCAGTTGAGTCGAGGGCAAAGCCTTCGGCGTTGCGTATCCCCGTCGCGAAGCGCCCGGCCGGTGAAAATGTCTGGTTCGTTTTGTTCTCGTCATAACGCCAGATGCCGCCACGGGTCACAAGTTCGGTGCAAGGGTTCGCGCCGGGCGACTTGGGTGTCCGATTTTGAAGCTGGCAAGAATTGGTTGCGGTGGCGACGTCGACGTACATGGATCCTTCGGCGTTGATGATAAACGGATGCATTGGGTGATCGCCCCCCAGAGGCAATCCGGAAACGATTGTGTCGGGAGAATCCA
>QHZN01000358.1 GCA_003225365.1 Acidobacteriota bacterium | reverse complement strand
AATTGATGCGCGTCAAGATCAAACACGGCAGAGTTAGTCGGCGCCGTTGTCATCTTGTGCGATGTAATGATCTCAAGAGAAGCTTCAACCAACGGGTGAGCCATTGAGGGCGGCGCCATGAAATTCATCCGCTACAGCAAATACACCGGCGAACCCGCCGACGCCATTGACCTGGAAGAGCTCGTCAAGCGCCTGGGCAATTTTTTCCTCCAGAGCGGCTTCGAATCGCAATTCTACGGCGTCTCCCAAATGGATCCCGAGCGCTCCATGGAAGCTCTTCGTGAAGCCATTCTCCGCGCCTTGCAAGAAGGCGACCTGCTCCCGGACGACGCCATGTCCGATGAACTGCGCAAAATGCTGCAGGATCCAGCCGCCATGAACAGCCAGGCGGTGAAGGATCTCCTCGACAAACTCACGGAGCGGCTCGCCAACGAAGGTTTCATCAACCCGCAGCAGCCCCCGCAAGTCACCCCGCCGCCGCAAACCTCCGCTCGCGGCCGGCTCGGCCAGCAAACTTGGACATTAGCGAAACACTCTTCAACGCCGTCCGTCGCGAAGGCGCCAAGGTCCCCATCGAAATGACCTACTCGGACCTCATGGTTCACCAGTGCGAATACCAAAGCTCCTGCGCCACCGTCGTCCTTCTCGATTGCAGCCACAGCATGATTCTCTACGGCGAGGACCGCTTTACGCCCGCCAAGCGCGTGGCCATGGCGCTCTCCCATCTCATTCGCACGCAATACCCCGGCGACTCGCTCAGCCTGGTGCTTTTCCACGACAGCGCCGAAGAAGTTCCTCTCAGCGAGCTCGCGCGCGTGCAGGTCGGCCCGTATTACACCAACACGCGCGAGGGCCTGCGCATGGCCCAGCGCATCCTCCTACGGCAGAAAAAAGACATGCGCCAGATCGTCATGATCACCGACGGAAAACCCTCGGCGCTCACACTCGAAGACGGCCGCATTTACAAAAACGCTTTCGGCCTCGATCCTTTTGTCGTGGGGCAGACGCTCGAAGAGGTAAACAAGTGCAAGCGCGCGGGCATCATGATCAACACCTTCATGCTGGCCAGCGACTATTCCCTGGTCCACTTTGTCCAGAAAATTACGGAGATGTGCCGCGGCAAGGCCTACTTCACCACGCCCTACACGCTCGGGCAGTATCTGCTCATGGACTACATGTCCCGCAAGACGCGCCAAATCCACTGAAGACAGCGAGGGCCTCTGGACCTCCAAGCATTACGCGCAAGGACTCGCCTTCGTCGCTTTGGCGAGTAGGCCACCTGTGTCATGTGCGGCCAAGCCGCTGACGGAGATATAGCGCGGTGCTAGAAATAGAAGCGAAGTGAGAGCTGCAAATTGCGCTCACCGCCGGCGACACCGCCTCCCTTTGTGGTCACTTTTCCAAAGTTTGAGCTGGTCGGATTGAAGGTCACGCCGCCGCCGCTACCTCCGCCCCAGTTCGGGTGGTTGATGAAGTTGAATGCCTCGGCCCGGAACTGGAACCCCCTTTGCTCATCAATCGGGAACACTTTGAAGAGCGCGAGGTTCCAGTTCTGATATCCTGGCTGGTAGATCAGGTCGCGCACCCGCTGCGTGTTAAACGTTCCGGCAGCCGGCTTGGTAAAGACCGAGGTGTCGAACCACTGGCCGCTGGTGCCGAAGGTCCCGATGATTTTCGGAGTGCCGTTGACGACGTAATACTGGCCGCTAGTGCCGCAGCCGAAATTGGAGTCCAAGCCCACACCCGCGTAGTCTTTAGCTTCGGCAGCGCCGCAAGGCAGGCCGGTCTGGAACTGCGTGACGCCGCTGATTTGCCATCCTCCCAGCAGTTTGCCGCTCAGCGTCGAGTGGTTTTTGAAGAACGGCAGGTCGTAGAGGTAGCTGAGCACCAGGATGTGGCGGGCATCGAATTCCGACGGCCCCCACAGCATGCTTACGTCATATGTGTCCGGGACCACGTCGCGCTGGTTCGAGCCGTCGTCCATGCTCTTGGACAGCGTGTAGGACACGCCGAACTGAAGCCCGCCCGAGTAGCGGCGGTTCCAGGCCACCTGGAGCGAGTTGTACATCGAGTTGGCCGCATTGTCCGTTTGCCGAATAGAGCCGAAGCCCAGATACGGCCGGAAGGCGTTGATATTTTTGAGCTTCGTCTTGCCATCCGCCGGATCAACGAAAAAGTTAGCTGGATCGGTCAGCGCGCTAACAGGGGGCTGGTTGATGTCGGCCTCTCGTTGCAGGTGCAGACCGCGGCGGGCTACATACCCCACGCTCAAGAGCGACCTCCAGGGCATCTCGCGCTCGGCCATGAAGTTCCACGCCCACGCCTCCGGGGGCTTGAAGGCTTTACTCTGACTTGTCACCAGCAAGGGAATGTTGGCCGCGCCGCCTACTCCGGGGTTATCCGCCGAGCCGTTGTCGACACGGGCGTTCGGTTGGAACGGTGGATTTCCACCCAGGAAGATCGAGTCGCTCACGCCCAGGCGGGTAATAAAGCGCCCCGCGCCGGCGCGAAGCACGGTCTTGCTATTAAGCGAATAAGCGACACCGAGCCGTGGCTGGATTTCGCCCCACTGGATGTCGGAGTAATGGTTGGGAACGCCGCGGAACAACCGACTGAAATCTCCCTGGCTCGGGTCCGCCTCCGGGACGCGGCCCTGCGCGGAGCTCGGAAACCCGCTCCCGGGTATAACCATGCCGTTGTACACATCTGCCCCTGTACCAGTAACGAGACCGTTCTTGTCAACCGTTCCTACGATAAGACCGGTCTTGGAATCTATCGTCACCGCTTTGCTCGGATCGTAAAACTGCGGGTCAAAGGCGATCATGTTTGCCCACTCGGCATGGTAGGGAACGATGACCGAGTAACGGAATCCGTAGTCGAGGTGCAGCCTCGGTGTGGTTTTCCAGGAGTCCTGCGCGAAACCCTCGTACATGTTGCCGCGGAAGATCGTGTACGCGCGGTGGCCGATTTCCGAGTAGGTATCGAACAAGCCCAGAGCTGCGTTGGCGACCGCGACCCCGGTCCCGCGGGCCAGGCCGTCGGTAAACAGGAATTGGCCGTTCTGGTTGTTCGTGCAAGTCGAACATGCCTGGACGTTGATCTCGTCGTTGTCGTCTTCGCCT
>QHZN01000357.1 GCA_003225365.1 Acidobacteriota bacterium | reverse complement strand
CAGCATTTCTCGTTTGTTTTCCCAGAAGTGGCGGACGCCAGTAAACAAAAGCAGGGTCTCATGGATCATCATGTACGCGCTTGCGATGCTGTCAGGGGGCTGCCTCTTGAGCCATCTCCAAATGAAATCCAAGCATGTATTCCCCATGAGGCATATTAGTGTCCCAGGAATGACGGTTTACGACGCAATAAGACACGGGATCTTCGAGTCGGTAAAAGAAGAACGCCTCGAAGGCGAGCCCCTCGAAACCTTGAAATGGCTCGCGTATGAGAAGTGGGATCAGAATGAGAAAAGCCTCCCGCCCTTCCAGTGTCCCCATTGTGCTGCGGAAGATGCCACGCTGCCATACAACTCAGAGACGGGGGAATGTCCTGGCTGCCATGAAGAATTGCTGCTTACTGACATGCTTGGATTTCATTTGGAGATGGCTCAAGAGGCAGCCCCTGACAGCATCGCAAGCGCGTACATGATGATCCATGAGACCCTGCTTTTGTTTACTGGCGTCCGCCACTTCTGGGAAAACAAACGAGAAATGCTGTCCGACTGTCTCTTCTTGAAGGACGGTCCTTTGGCCATCAGAGCTCAGTACTCGAAGCTGGTCGCACCGATACGACGATTCCTTCAAGCGGCTCGCGAAGAAGGCATCGACGTTCACATCGTAGGCCAAGAAAAGAGCGGAGCGTTCTACGACCACCTATCGCTTATCGGCCCATCAGCGCCCGCCGGCCACATCTTCGTTCCGGGACATAATTACATCAGGGAGCATATTCAGCATCGTCCTGCTGCTGGCGCTCCATATGGCAAAGACACCAATTATGGCGCAAAAGTGTTCGTGAAGATTAACGATCGTCACCAAGCCGTGCTCAACATTCCGACAGGTGAGTACAAATCTGATCCTACTGCCACTGACCTCATCGGCACGCCTCGAATATTCTCAACACTCCCCATGCTTCTCAGTAGTCGCTACGAAGGCGCTCTCTTTCCAATAGAACTCGCCAATAACATCGCGTCCCTTTCAACTTACCCGTCCGCTAAGGTGCTGGCGATGTTCGCCGAGGCACACACCTAGACCACGCGTGCGTTCGCTACCTCAATTCGCGTTCGCCAGTGCCATCTCCCCCTTAGATTTCCGCCCCCAATCCCCTACCCTGAATACAGAAGAAGTGGAAGTGGAGGAGGAGGCTCACCCATGTGCGAAACCGACCCCGACATACCGGACGAAGTCCTGCTCTACGACGCCGCCATGGGCGGCCATCCCGGGCCGCCCCCACCCGGCACCGACGAGTTCGTCGAGTTCCTGCGCGCCATGCTGCACCGCTACGGCGCCGACAAGAGCGCCGCCAACTGCTGCCGCACCTTGCGCGGCTTGAGGTGCCCGATGTGCCACCCCGAGGACGCCCGGCTCAACTAGCACCAGCCACTCGGCACTCGGCACCAAACAGTGCCATTTCCCCCTTTGAGCTCCGCTCTCGACCCGCTACCTTGATGGCGGAAGTCGAAGACTCGCCGGAGGCGAGTCGAAGATCCGCCGGAGGAGGAATGACGTGGAGGAGGTACACAAATGAGCACGCCCTCGTGCAACGGCAAGTCCGAAGGCGATGAGCCTCCACGGATGATTAGTGGCTTTCCGGTGCCACAGGCCTTGTGGAAGGCCGTCAACCGCGACCCGGACGCCGTTATGGCGCTCCTCTGGGCGCTGGATCGGCTCGTCAGCCGCAAGCCCAAGCCGTCGGTCTGCTACCCCGGCAGTTGCGACTGCCCTTTCTGCCACCCCGATTACGCAAAACTGATGACCGACAACCGATAACCGAGGACCAAATCCATGCCCTGCTCTCAGGACCATTTCATCCCGATCCTAGACGAGATCGACCAGAGAGCCAAAGAAGCCGAGGCGCGCGAAGCCCTGCGCAAGCGCCGCGGAGGCCCGCGCCCCGGCTCCGGCCCTCCCAAAGGCAACCTCAACGCCCTCAAGCACGGCCGCTTCTCCCGCCGCCACAAGATCATCCTCGAGGCAATTCTCGAGGTCCCCGCGGCCCGCGAAGCCCTCATCGGCGTCATGAAGCGCAACCGCCAGCGCCAGAAACAGGCCGAGCTCGAAGCCGCCTACATCCTCATGCGCTGGCTCGCCACCAACAACCCGCAGTTCCTCCCCGCCGCCCTCGACCAGGCCTGTCCTGAGTGGGAGGCTGGGTCCGGGGGAGGACACGAACGGGCCGCCGCCAACCTCGACGGCGTGAACCCGGGCGGACCTCGTAGCCCAGCACCTTCAGGTGCGTCCCCCACACCTCGAAACGACCAAACACAAATCGACCAGCTCACCGCCTCCCTCAGGCGTATGAACGAGAGCCTAAAACGAAGGCTTCTCCGGAAAACGACCAAAAAACGCACCCCAAAACCCAAGGATCAACCAGATCTGTAGGGGCGCGGGCTTGCTCCGCCCTGATATGAGGGCGCTCAGAAGCCGACTGATGAGCGCGAGCGGCGGAGGGGCATGGCGAGTAGGACGACGGTTTCTTCCCCGCAGACCCGTTTACTGGAGACGCCCGCTGGCCGACCAGGCGCCGATTTCGATTAGTTGCTCCGCGAGCTATTTTACGCTGCTTCGCTTGAGGATGCAGCGCGTGACGCCGGCTTCGCAGAGGGCGCGTTCGTCGCCGTTCGGGAGGTAGCTGGTGTGCGCCACGACCCGGGAGCCGGGGCTAATCCGGCAAAGCCAGCGATAAGTCTCCGCCCGGGGAGGGCCGGTGCGGCGAAAGTCGGCGAGGATGACGTCGGGCCGAAGTTGGTGGGCGAGCTCGGCGCCGAGCATCGCGTTCGCGGTCTCGCCGATGATCCGGATGCCGGGGATGAGGGAGAGGCGTCCGGCAAGTAGCGGCGAGATGGTCGCATGCTCGTCGATGATTAGCACCGTCAAACGGGGCTCGTTCT
>QHZN01000177.1 GCA_003225365.1 Acidobacteriota bacterium | reverse complement strand
GGGTTTAGGTAGAACCGTGCGCCCAGTTTACACGCGAAACCAAATCAACGAGACAGGCATTGTTAAAGAATGGATGCAAACCAGGTACTCTCCCAACTGAGCTACAGGCCCAATTGATTTTTACCCCTTTTTCATTCAATCTCTTAGGCAACTCTCTCTGACCACTTTTTGCAAACCAGGTGCTCACCGACCGAGCTGTGCCCAAGCAATCAGTCTATCCCTTTGAAATCTAAGCGCCTTAAATCCGCCTTTCAAGTAGATCTCAATTAGCGATGGGTACAACATCATGGTTTTAGTTGCGGAAGGGTGGCTGGGCGCCTCGAGTCTCGACCCCCGGAGGAGCTTGACAGAACTGGCCATGCTCGGGCTGCCTGCTCCGCACGAGAAAAAGCTTTGCCATAGAAGAAGGCGCCCGTGCTATCAAGGCAGGTAGCTCAACTTTTGTTCCGCACATCCCGGCGGCTGCTACGGGTTTTCGGGCTTCCAAACTTGCCCCGGTACTGCCTCTCCGACGCTGAGAACATCGATGAGCTCTTGCCTTGGGCGCAAGAGGTCGGCAGTTCGAATCGGCCCGCCCGACCAGGTGGAGCAGTGACGAGTGGATAGTAAGAAGCGACAAGTAAAGGCCGCCGTCGAACTCAATGAGCAGGATCTTCGCTTGCCACTCGCCACTCATCACTCGCCACTGCTTTTGTCGGCACGCTCGTCGGCCGTCGGGAGTAGCCCGTTGACGGCAAGCATCGCCAGGATGGCGAGCAAGGGGACCCATAAGCCGACGCGGATGCTGGCGAATTGGCTGGAGAGGAAGCCCACGAGCCACGGAAGGCACGCGCCGCCGAGGGCGGCGAACCCGAACATGGGGGCGCCAGCTGGCGAAGCGGCTCGACCAAAGCATTGCGTCAACAGGGCAATCGTGGTGGGGAAGACAGAGGATAAACCCAGGCCTGCGAGGGATACGCTCAAGAAAACACTCATCAAGCTATTTGAGATGAGGAGGGCTGTAACTCCCAGCGTCGTCACCAGGAGGCCTGCGGTGACGAGCCTGGCTTCCGAAAGGTAACGCAACATCGTCGGAACCAGGATTCGGCCGAGGATGAGCGTCCCCCAGAAAAGCGATGGCGCAAGTTCCCAACGCGCACCCGGCTGACCCGTCAAACGGTGAGCGTAAGTCGCCACCCAGCCGCCCACGGAATTCTCGATCCCGACGTACAAAAAGAAAAGTGCCGCGAAGACGAAGCCTTGGGCGCGCAGCCATACGCGAAGGTCAAACCTGCCGCGCGAAGAATCCGCCATCACATCCCGGCCAGATGGGGTCTCTTCCAGAGACGCTGGCGCTCGGTGAGCCTTAAGAATAGGAATGAAGAAGGCCACAATGGCCAGCATGGCTGCCAAGCCGAGCAGACGTCCAATCCGTGCGCCCGGGACGATCAGTAGCGCCACGAGCGGCGGACTAACCACAGCGCCGATGCTCCAGGCCGCATTCAGGATGCTGAGAGCGGCGGCAGGGCGCTGGGGATTGTTTTCCGATACGAACAAATTGATGGCAGGGATCGTCAAACCCAAGGCGACGCCGAAGGCGGTGACGGCAACGATGCACGTCGGCCAGGGCGTCAAGCCCAGCGCCGCAACCCCGAGTGCCATGACGCCGAAACCCACGGCCAGCAAGCGGTCGAAGCCCAAACGCACGATGAGAAAACCGGAAATAATCGTGCCGAACGTCGAGCCCAGAAATTGGGCCAAAAACAGGTCTCCTGCGCCGAGGTCGCTCAGAAGCCATTTTGAGGAAATCACCGGGAGGATCGGACCGAGTAGTGTCGTCACCGTGCCGGTGAGGACGAAGCCGGCAAGGATGACGGGAGACAAATCGTAAGGTGCCCGTGGAGGATGGCCGTTGCCGATTTGCGATTGCTGACTGAGGATGGGTCCTCGTTTCTCGTCCGTCGGCCTAAGCGCTCCACTTCGCTCCGTTGCCGTCTCGTGCCCGCCCCTCACCTGACAATCGAAAATCCACAAGTCGCGCTCTACCTGTTACTCAATATCCATGGGGAGCTGGGCGCCTGGCGGGTGGACTCACGGACGACCAGTTCCGGTTCGACCATCAGGCGCCGGGGATAGTCGTAACGCTTGGAATTGGCGATTCGGCCCAGAAGCGTTCGAGCCGCGAGCTCGCCCATTTGTCGCAGCGGCTGCCGGACCGTTGTGAGGGAGGGGTTCTGAAACGCCGCGCTCTTAATGTCGTCGAACCCGATGACTGAAACATCTTCCGGGACTCGTAGGCCTGCCTCGCGCAGAGCGCGAACCGCGCCGATGGCCGACACGTCGTTAAAGGCAAAAAGACCCGTGAACGGCTCGCGGGCAACCAAGAGCCGCTCGGTGGCATGATAGCCCGCTTCAGGAGAGGGATCATTCTCAGAAAGCTGGGCGACGAGCTTAGGATTCAACTCGAGCCCAAGCCGGGCGGAAGCCTCGACGATGCTCTGCCATCGCACCTCCGTGTCCGAACTGAACGCCTGACCTTTGATTACGGCGATGCGCCGATGGCCAAGCCGGACCAGGTGTTCGAGCGCGAGCGTCGCGGCACGCGGGTGGTCGAGCTCAATGATGGTCACGCCTTCCACCTGCTCGTGCGCAGAGACCGCGACAATCGGAATGGGCAAGTGATTGCGGCAGGGAGTGTCCACCGCAATCAGGCCTTCCACGGAGCGCTCGAGTAACATGCGCGGACAATTCTCGATCAAGTCGGGGCGGTGGCGATGGCTGGCGACAAAATAAAAATACCCCTCTTCGATCAGCTCATCCTCGATGCCGCTCAGCACCGAAGATTCGTATCCTTCACTCACTTCGGGCACGACGACCCCGACCGTGTAGCTGCGTTGAGTGCGCAACGACCGCGCCACGAAGTTCGGACGGTAACTGAATTTTTGTGCAGCGGCAAAAATCCGCCGCTTGGTCACCGCCGGAATCGCATTCGCCACCGGCGATTGATTCAATACCAGGGACACCGTGGTCGGGGAAAGGCCCACGTGGTCGGCAAGCTCCTTCAAGCTGAGGGGGCTCCCGATTGGCGCAGAGGGCCGCTTACCGTGTTGTTCAATTCGTTTCCTTCGGGGCATCGAGCACTCTCCTCTCCAATGGGAATGGAGTGCGGTTTGGCGTATGCAGGCTTCCTGCACTCGCACGCGCAGGAGCAGAGGAACAGGCCCAGAGATTACCATGCAAGAAATAGTGCTTGACAACACGCGGATTATATCCTACCACTGATGCAGAAAAAACGATTTAGTAATACGTTTTAGTAATTCGATTGATTGCGTCCGGGTAGTCGGGTCAAGAGGGCAAAAGGCTTCAACAACTTCGGAGAAGGACTCGGGGCGTTTCAGATCGCAGGTCGGACGCGCCGCTCCGGGGTTGTCCCTTTGCGGCGAGAGGGCTTTCCAGTCAAAGGCGGCCAATCCAACCGCGAGGTGAAAGCATTTGACCCTGCAGAAAAGGCTAACTCGGAGGATGAAAGATGCTTAAGAGAATTCCTAATCTTCTTGGCCGCGCCGTGGGCGGTCTGCTGGTGTTAGTATCCCTGGCCGTAACCGCGAGCGCTCAATTCAAGGCTGGCATTGAAGGTACGGTGACCGACACCTCGGGCGCCGTGGTGGCCGGCGTCGCGATTACGGTCACCAATCAGGAGACTGGCGTTTCGCAAAAGGCCACCACTGACGCGGGCGGCTTCTACGCCGTGACCAATCTTCCCCCGGGGCGATACACGGTCACTGCTTCCATGGCCGGGTTCAAGACGAAAGTCATCGCCGACGCCGAAGTAAGCGCGGAGGCGGCGCAGGGCGTCAATCCGACGCTCGAGCCCGGGGAGGTCAGCACTCAGGTTACCGTCAAGGGCGAAGCGCTGCCGGCGATTCAGACCGAAGATGCGACGCAAAGCGGCACGCTCACTAATTTGGACGTCGCAAACCTCCCTCAGTTCCGAGGCGATCCGTTCGAGCTGCTCCGCCTGACTCCCGGTGTGTTTGGAACAGGCGCGCGAGCGAGTGACGGAGGTTCCTCGAATCTGCCAGGCTACAGTGGTGTGGGCGGTTCGAACCGTGGAATTTTCCAAACTGAGAATGCCGTTCAGGTGAGCGCCAACGGCTCGAGGCTGGAGGCCAACGGCTATTACCTCGACGGGGTGACCACGAACAGCCAGGCATGGAACGGCGCCACGGTGATTACGCCCAACGCGGAAGCGGTCAAGGAAATCAAAGTTGATGTGAGCCCCTATGACGCGGAGAACGGCCATGGCGCGGGGGCAGTCGTGCAGGTGGTCTCCAAGAACGGCACCAATAGCTTTCACGGCAGCGCGGCCCTTCAAATCCACAGCCCAGGCCTCAACGCCTTCCAGCGGTGGGGCGGGCCGAACGGAGCCTCCGCCAACCGCGACAATCTGCTCACCCACGATGTGCTCGGCAGTTTGGGTGGCCCAATTTGGAAGGACAAGGCGTTCTTCTTTTACTCCTTCGATCACTTGAAGACAGGCGGCGCCACGTATCACGCCCAGAATTGGGTAGAGACTTCCCAATGGATCAGCCTGCTTCCCTCTGGGAGCCTTGCCGCCAAGATCTTTGCCGTGCCGGGATTACCAGGCATTTGTGGACAACACCAAAGCCACACAACACAACGGCCGCGTGGACTACAACGTCACGCAAAACGACCGTGTCGCCTTCAGCTTTTTCTATGTGCCGCTGAGCAATTCATTCCTCCCTGGCGGCTGGGTGGACGGGCGCCAGTATGACATCTTCAAACATGACTCAAAAAACGAAACCGCTGCGCTGCTTTGGACGCGCACCCTGAATCCCACGACGGTCAACGAAGCGCGCATGAACGTGACCCGTTGGTACTTCGACGAAATCAAATCCAACCCCCAGGCTCCGTGGGGCGTCCCGAAAGTCCACATTCCCATTCCGAACAACACGATCGCGGCGGGTTTCTTCAATCCTCCTGGCGTCTTCTACCAGACCACGTATACTTTTCGCGATACGCTCAGCAAGGTTCACAACAGCCACATCTTGAAGTTCGGCGCCGAATTCGCCAAGGAGCAGAATAACAGCGCCAACACTTGGGGCGCCGTGCCATCCTACGACTTCAACAACCTCTGGAGCTTTGCCAACGACGCGCCGACCGACGAGGGCACGACCACGTACAACCCCAAAACCGGTTTCCCGACGGATTTTCGTAAGTACATCCGGGTGTCTTCCCTGGGATTATTTGCTCAGGACAACTGGAAGGCACGGCGGAATCTGACCCTGACGGGAGGATTGCGCTACGACTATTTTACTCCCCTGCAGGATAAATTTGGGAGACTGAGCAACATCATTTTGGGATCGGGGAACAATGCCCTAACGGGAGCCATGATCGAGATCGGCAAGAATTTCTCTAAGCCCGACCGCAATAACTTCGGCCCACAAATTGGGTTTGCCTGGAGTCCGGGCTCCTTCATCGGTCACGAGTTCAACAACAAATTCGTGCTCCGAGGGGGCTTCGGGGTTGCCTACAACCGTGTTCCGGAAAGCCTCCTGCTGAACGCCGCGGGCAACCCGCCGGATTTCATCGCTACAGCCTTCCCGACCAATGAGGTCGTGTACGGCTTCAGTACCTGCGGGACCTACTGCTTCACCGGATTTCCCGCCAATCCAGCTGCAATCCTGACGTTTGACCCGGCCACAGGCTTGCCGATCGGCGGAGAGCATCTGGCAAAGCCAGATATCAAAGGGCCTATCCAGAAGTTGGCGACGCCCTACACGATGCACTTCTCGATGGAAGGGCAGTATGACTTCGGGAACAATTGGATGATGTCCCTGAGCTACCAAGGCAGCCAGGGCCGTAAGTATCCTCGCTCCCTGAACTACGCCTTGTTTTATCCCCAGAATCCCAACATCAACACCGTGACCATTTACCAGACGGACGTCAACTCCCATTACAACGCCATGCTGGCGCGCGTCTCGCACCGCTTCTCGAAGGGACTGGAGCTCGAAGCGCACTATCGCTTGAGCAAAAGCAGCGATGCTTGCTCGAGCGATCAGGTGTGCAACCAAACCTTTCCGTTTGACCAAAGCACAGAGTATGGGCCATCAGACTTTGATGTCACCCACTCCATCACCGCGTATGCCGTTTGGGAACTTCCGGTCGTCAGAAACCGCCATGACTGGCTGCATACGGCGGCGGGCGGATGGATGCTGAGTCCCATTTTCAACTTCAATTCAGGCTTCCCCTGGACGCCGGTGGTAGGCACCTGCATCAGCAATGTTTTCGGTAACGTCTGCCCGACACGGCCCACAGGCTACTTGGGGGGCGCCGGCACCAATTTCAGTACAGGCACTTTCCAGACTAAGGGCGGAAACTTCTCAGGATTTTCTACGACCCCCGCCACTTGCGTGGTTGGGCCGCCGGTCAGTTGTCAAACCAAGTACTTTACCGTGGTGGAGTCTCCTTCGGGCTCGGGCATATTACCCCCCGTCCCAGGGGTGGACCGAAACCTCTTCCGTGGGCCGAGATACACCGGCTTCGACTTATCTTTCGGCAAGAGATTCACGTTCCCGGCAGTTCGGCTTTTAGGTGAGAAAGCGGGATTAGAAGTTCGGGCCGAGGCGTATAACCTCTTCAACAAAGCCAATGCGTCACCTTTTGCGTTTAACAGCGGCAGCAGTAACCTGGGGACTTTTCAAACCTGTAGTCCGGTTAGTACCTGTCCGGCGGGCGCGGCCATTCCATCGGGCGGGACTTCGGGGACGTTTTTCGCGCCGAACTCCACTTTCGGCCAGGCAACCGGCGCGCTATCTGGCCGGGTCGTCGAGATGTACATGAAGTTCAGCTTCTGAAGGTTTGAAAGTACTGACACTTGTGGGTCCGGGTTGGCCCCGGACAAGGTGGCCCCGCTGAGCGACGGTGAGGACAATGCCGCCACAAGGGTGGCCCTATATAAGACAGGGAGGCGGCTGAACGCCTCCCTTTGCTTCTTGGTCCTGGAAGTGAGCGATGGAGTCTCTTGCCAAGCTCCCATTATTTTCCTCGGCTGGCGGGGAAAATCGCAAGTACGATAGAAGTTCCGGAGAGTCGCCCTGGTCCGCATGAAAGCCGCCACCTCCAAAGGCCTACTCACTTGGCTGATTTTCGCGAATGCATGTTTTTTCAAGCCGCCGGAAATCAGAGGACATCCCGCATCGCAAGCCATGCCCTCTCGACAGGCGCAAGCGACGGAAGAACAAAGCGAAGAGGCAAAGCTCCGGGAGGCGATGAAACGGGCACCGGATGATCCTTCTTATCCCGCGCGTCTGGGCGCGCTCCTGGCGGGCGAAAATAAGCTGGAGGAGGCGACCGTATATTTCGAGAAAGCGCTGACGCTGAACCCGAAGGATTTTGTTACCCGCCGAAACCTCGCGGCGAGTTACTGGCAATTGGGAAAGTTGCCGGAGGCCCGCAAGAACCTGGAAACGATTTTGGCAGCCCATGCCGATGACACCTGGTCGGTCTTGCTCTTGGGATTGGTCTCGGAAGACCTTGGTGTCCACAAAACAGCGGCCAAGCTGCTGAGCCAGGTTCTTCCGCTCGTCGCCCAGCGGCCAGAGACGATCTGCTCGCTTGCCCGCGCGTACTACCACCTCGGTGAAACAGAGAAAGCCCGAACCACTTTGCAAATGCTGGCGGGCCCCGATGCGACTTTCCAAGGCGGCCGCGTCGCGGCAGAGGGCGGGGATTACGAAACTGCCGAAAAGATGTTCCTCTCCGTCCGTGCGACCTATTCCGATTCCGGACGGTTGAGCTACAACCTGGCGCTCGCCCAGTACAGCGGGAAGCATTATGCGGATTGTGAAAAGACCCTCGAGGATTCGATCGCCGAGGGCCAAGGTACGAGCGACGTGTATGCGCTCCTGGCTCGGGCCTATCAAAAGCAAGACCGCCTCCAGGAAATGCTTACGGCATTCGAGAAGGCCATCAACTTGGAGCCTTCCAACGAGGCCACCTATCTCGATCTCGGCCAGGCTCTTCTTGAAAAGAGGAATTATGGCACGGCGATGGAAGTTGCGAAGGAGACGGTGAAACGGTTCCCGTCTTCGTCCCGCGCCTACAGTCTCGAAGGCAGCGTCGAGTTGGGAATGGACGTGCTCACCGAGGCCAAAAAATCCTATGCGAAAGCGGTCGAGCTCGATCCCAATGATGCGAAGGCGGCCCTTGGGTTAGCCTTGACGCTCTGGAACGCGAATCGGTACGAGGAAGCGGCCAGGTCCTTCGAAGCGGGAGCTCGCAAATTCCCGCGGGACGCCTTTTTTCAACTCAAGTACGCTCTTTTTCTTCTGAATGCGCCTGAGGAACGGAATGCCGAGAAGGAGGCTCGGATCAAGGCCCTACTGAAAAAATCAGAGGAGCTGGATGATTCGATCGCGGAGACGCACTTTCAACTCGGCAACCTGGCGATGATGGAAAACAACTACGATGTAGCATTGAAGGAGCTGGAAACCGCAGCGCGCGAGGACCCTGAGCTGGCCAAGGTTCACTACGCCCTCGCCCGCGTGTACCGACGCATGGGACGCGAAGAAGCTGCCGCGGGGGAAGCGGAGATTCACAGTAAGCTGAAAGAAAAGGAAGACCAGCATGTGAATGCCAACGCCGCGATGGCCACGCGCCACCCATGATGGCGTGGTCTATTTGAGATGAGCGACGAGCGAACAACCCGAAGGGGTTTCCTGGGGAAAATAGCCACTGGAATTGCGGGCACAGCCGGCATGGCGGGGGTGGTGCGGGCCGGACCGTGGTGGGCCGGCCCAGGTCCGCAAGGGGAGATTTTCACAGAGGTGACGGACGCGGCCGGGATAACCTGGAAACACTTTAGCGGCGAGTCGCCCGATCGCTTCTTGATTGAGGCCTCGAGCGGCGGCGTGGCATTCATGGATTATGACGCAGACGGCCGCTTGGACATTTTTCTCGTGAACGGCGGCGAGACCCCCAAGGGAAAGAGTTCCGTCCCGGTTCGGAATGCGCTCTACCGGAATCTGGGAAACGGGAAATTTGAGGATGTGGCCGCCAAGGCCGGGGTTGATCGCCTGACGTTCTACGGCATGGGAGCCGCCGTTGCGGACTATGACAATGATGGCTACCCGGATCTCTATGTGACCGGCTCGCCGCGCGCCGCGCTCTTCCACAACCAGGGTGACGGGACGTTCGTGGATGTCACCGAACAAGCCGGCGTGAAAAATGACGGGAGATGGTCGGCGTCCGCGGCTTGGTTCGATTACGACCGGGACGGGTATCTGGATTTGCTGGTTTCGAATTACACCCAACTTTCCTTGGAGAATCCCAAGGTTTGTGAGTTCAATGGCATGCGCACGTATTGCGATCAGAAGATCTATCAGGGGATGCCGCTCACGCTCTACCACAATAACGGCGATGGCACGTTCACCGATGTCAGCCACTCGTCCGGAGTGGACCAATTTATCGGCCGTGGGTTGGGAGCTGTCGCGCTCGACCTGGATGACGACGGATGGCCTGACTTGTTCGTGGCGCGAGACGCGTCACCGAATCTCCTGCTCATTAATAAGCATGACGGGACCTTCGTGGATCGGGGCGACGAAGCGGAGATTTCCCTCGATGAGAATGGAGTCGCCAAGGCAGGCATGGGCGTGGATGCCGGAGATGTGCTCGGGAACGGCCACCCGGCTTTTGTGGTGACCAATTTTAACGATGAATTTCACTCCTTGTTTGTCAGTCCCGGCGAATTTCCCTTTGAGGATTGGACACGGCGCTCGCATCTGGCGGCGCTCACGAAATCTTACGTCGGCTGGGGCGTTAAATTTCTCGACTACGACAATGACGGCAATCTCGACCTGTTGATCGTGAACGGGCACCTAAACCAGGTATTCGATATGGTGGGCGGGGATGTGAAGTATAAAGAGCCGCCGCTGTTGCTGCGAAACAACGGTCAAGCGGTCTTTGAAGATATGCAGGCAGAGGCAGGCAGCGCTTTCAAGAAGGGATACAACGGGCGCGGACTGGCCGTCGGCGATTTTGATAACGATGGCGCAACGGATATCATTTTCACGGCCCTTGATCAGCGCCCGGTATTGCTTCACAACAACGTGGGCGCAAGCAACTCCTGGATGGGTTTCTTGTTGGTGGGAACCAAGAGCAATCGCGACGCGATCGGGGCGAAGCTCACTCTGCGCAGCGCCGATCGGAAGCTCGTCCGATGGATTACCGGGGGCTCGAGTTATCTTTCATCACATGATAAGCGAATTATCTTTGGGCTTGGCCCACAACCCTCTGCGGCTTTAAGCCTAGAGATCCGGTGGCCGAGTGGCCAAACCCAGAGCGTGCCCGGTCTCGAGCTGAATCGTTACCATGTCATCCGCGAACCAGCTTCTCAGTGAAAGCAGCTTTCTCCAGTTGCCTTCGCGAGCGGTTGGAATGAAACCCGGGACCTAACCAAGGAGTGCTTAGCATTGTGCCGTTGGCAACACGCGCAAGGACAGTCCCGGATTCGCATCATCGGAACAAGGTTGAGCTGGGTCGTCGCGGTCGTTCTTTTCTTTTCAGGAGCCGCCTGGCCTGCCGCCTTAGGGGTGGCGAAGCGCGTCGCCCCTGCCGCCGCGACTCTCACGCCCGAAGACAAGGCGTTTGTCGAGGACCTCAGCCATCGCGCGTTCCGCTTTTTCGTCGAACAGACGGACCCAGGAACCGGCCTGGTCCGTGATCGGGCTCGCACAACGGGCGCGGCAGTCAGCGGCCGCAGCCGGGATGTGGCCAGTATCGCCGCCACGGGCTTCGGCCTGTCCGCCCTTTGCATCGGAGCGGAGCACGGTTGGATTTCACGCCAGAACGCGCGGAGTCGCGTGCTTCAAACCCTGCACTTTTTCGCCGAACGTGCCCCCTCCGAACACGGCTGGTTCTACCACTTCATGGACGCGCGCACTGGGGCGCGCGCGTGGAATTCAGAACTCTCCTCCATTGATACGGCGCTGCTCGTTGCCGGCGTTCTTACAGGAAGCCAGTATTTCTCGAACGACCGCGAGATCACGTCGCTTTCCGATGCCATCTACCGCCGGGTTGACTTCCCGTGGATGCTTAATGGCGACCGCTATCTGTTCGCGATGGGTTGGACTCGCGCAAAGGGCTTTATCCCCACGCGTTGGGACCATTACTGCGAGCTGATGATCCTTTACATGCTTGCGATCGCTTCCCCGACCCACCCCATTCCCGCCGAGTCGTGGCATGCTTGGAAGAGACCTCCCATCACCTACGACAATTACCATTACATATTCGGCGACTTCCCGTTGTTCGTTCATCAATACGCGCAGGCTTGGATTGATTTTCGAGGGCGGCGAGAACAGAAGCCTCCATACATTGACTGGTTTGAAAACTCCGTGACCGCGACCCTGGCGCAAAGGGCCTACTGCATCCGCCTGCACTCGAAGTTCCCGGGATATTCCGAGGACATCTGGGGCATCACGTCATCGGATAGCGTCAAGGGATACGTCGGCTGGGGCGGCCCTCCAGACGATCCTCGCGTGGACGGCACGGTGGTGCCGTGCGCCCCGGCAGGATCATTGATGTTTACGCCGCGCGAGTCGCTTGCGGCCCTCCGAAAAATGAAGCAGCTTTACGGCGACCGGATTTATGGCCGCTATGGTTTCGGCGACGCTTTCAATCCGAGCACCGGATGGGTTGATCCCGATGTCATCGGGATTGACGTTGGCATCACGCTAATCAGCGCGGAAAATTTGTCTACCGGTAATGTATGGACTTGGTTCATGCGCAATGGATGCATTCGCGCCGCCATGGACCGAATCGGCCTGACATCATCTTCGGGCGTCGCGCCCAACCATGTCTTGCCGGGAGGGACTCTCAAACCATGAGAAACCGTCGCCTGGCCATTTCAAGCGCGCTCGCAGCAAGCCTGGATCTGGCCCTCCTGCTCTCGGTTTCGCGGCAAGCGACGCTCGTCGGGCAGGTGGCTTCCGCGCATCAAACTGAGACGATCTCCATTGACGCGCAAGCGCCCGGACGCGCCTTCCCGCATTATTGGGAGCGGATGTTCGGCTCCGGCCGGGCCATCCTTAGCCTCAGGGAAAGCTATCGGCGCGACTTGCGGGAGGTTAAGCAGGCGACCGACTTCGAGTATATCCGCTTCCACGCGATCTTTCACGATGAAGTCGGTCTCTACAACGAGGATGCAGATGGCAAACCGTCCTACAACTTTTCTTACGTGGATCAAATTTATGACGGCCTTCTCGCCAACGGCGTTCGGCCTTTCGTGGAGCTAAGTTTCATGCCCGAGAAATTGGCGTCCACACCGTCGCGGCAGGCGTTTTGGTACAAGCCCTTCAATTCGCCGCCCAAGGATTGGGACCGCTGGGGCGAGCTCATCGAGGGATTCGCGCGCCACCTCTTCGCACGGTATGGGATCGAAGAGGTCTCGCGGTGGTACTTCGAGGTGTGGAACGAGCCGAATATTGATTTCTGGGCGGGCCAGCCCAAACAAGCCACCTACTTCCACCTCTACGACGTGACGGCCCGAGCGCTCAAGCAGGTGAGCCCCCAGTTGCGCGTCGGAGGGCCGGCAACGGCTCAGGCTGCGTGGGTGGACGCGTTCATCCGCCACTGCCAAGAGCAAAACGTTCCCGTGGATTTCGTTTCCACGCACGTGTATGGCAACGACTCCGCCGAGGACGTCTTTGGAACCCGCGAGAACATTCCTCGTGACCAAATGGTTTGGCGCGCCGTGAAGAAGGTACGTGGCCAGGTGAAGGCCTCGGCGATGCCCGGCCTCCCCATCATCTTCAGCGAATACAACGCCAGCTACATGAACGAAGTTGACGTCACCGACTCGTCGTTTATGGGTCCATGGCTCGCCAACACCATCCGGCAGTGCGACGGTTTGGTGGACATCTTGGCCTACTGGGCCTTCTCGGATGTATTCGAGGAGCAAGGTGTGGTCAAACGGCCATTCTACGGCGGCTTCGGCCTGATCGCCGTCGGCCACATTCCGAAGGCCGTCTTTAATGCGTTCGAGTTGCTGCACCAGCTCGGAACGGAACGATTACCGGTTGACTCCGAGTCGGCAATCGCCACGCGCCGCAAAGATGGCTCGCTTGCGATCGCCGCGTGGAATTGTGTGCCACCGGGGAATGGATGCGCAGCGAAGCAGATCACGCTTTCGTTTCGCGGCCTGGCAGGCGCCGACCAGGCCCGCATTCAGCTTGTTGACCGCACCCATGGCAACTCATTTGCTCCCTGGGTCGCAATGGGCAAACCGGACTTTCCCGCCCGCGAGCAGCAGGAACAACTCCGCAAGGCGGCACGACTCGGCGAACCTCGCGACTTCACTCTGGACCCGGGCGAGTCTGGACGATTGACACTTACCCTCGAGCCCCAAAGCCTGGCGCTCATTGAGATCGTGAATCGCGCGTCCAATTGACTGTGGCGGATGAAAATAACTCCGAGCGGCCGAACCGCAGCGTATTACTACTTGGCGCAGACGCAACTGAATCGAAGTTCAAGTCGGAGCCCCTGGCCAACTTCAAAATTCTGCACTTTGCCGTCCATGGGCTTTCCAACCCGCAATTCCCGGACAGGGCAGCACTCATTTTGGGGCGGGACCCGAAATCAAATGACGGTGGGCTGCTTCAATTTCGAGAGATTGCTCAGCTTTCCTTGTCAGCGGACTTGGTGACGCTCTCAGCTTGCGATACAGCGACTGGAAAGCTCGAAGGCGAGGAAGGGATTGATGGACTCACGGAAGCGTTCCTGCTCGCTGGCGCCAAGAGCGTCGTCGGGGCACTGTGGAATGTGGACGATTCCGCTACGGGCACGCTGATGAAGGACTTCTACGCACACCTTGCGAACGGCGAAGATAAAGCAGCCGCGCTCAGGCAAGCGAAACTCCATTATGTGCTACGGATCGGTGATCGCGCACCCGCCTACTGGGCTGCTTTTACTTTGGTCGGAGACGGTTCCGGTCCGATCATTTTCTGACGGATGGCTCCAATCGCTATCAAGATTGCGAGCCTCCATCTCTTCGCCTCACGGCAGCGGACACAGGCTACACAGAAGATCATTAGCGGCGAATGCCGGCAACACCGCTTACGAGCGCTCGGGGCAAGCCCTACCGATTCAGCGAGAGCTGGCGATTACGGATCGGATCAATTAATCGCCCATGCCGACTACCTGCCCGCAAGCAGCGCATACCACCTCGCCGTCCTTGCGTCGCAGAACGAGACGCAAATTGCCACAGGTTGAACAGTAGAACCGTTCGACCTTGGAATTTGCCATGGTTCTACCGTAACGCCGAAGGACAGACTGAATGGCCAGTCGAAAATCTCCGACAACCGATCGACGCAGAAATATTTCTCTTGACATCCCCTTTTATAGATTGATTCCAATGCGGACGGGGTCTTTAGTAGGTAAGCGTCTGGCCTTGGCCGTCTAGACGGAATCAGGATAGGTGGGCATTCTTCCAAGTGGACACTTTGATTGTGTCCACTTGGAGGGACGGATGGGCACTTCCCATCCCGCGGTGATCGAGGTTGAATCCTCCCGTAAAACATCTCCTCTCGCTGTTCGGCGTGGCTCGGTGTT
>QHZN01000337.1 GCA_003225365.1 Acidobacteriota bacterium | reverse complement strand
CGTAGGCTCTCACCTTTGCGAACGTTTGCTGGCTGAAGGCATGCAAGTGGTTTGTCTGGATAATTTCAGCAGCTCAGGTGACGCGAACATCGGCCACCTGGAATCGGCGGGCGAATTCTCTTTGGTTCGGCATGACATCATCGAGCCGATCTCCATTCCGGGCCCGATCCACTACGTCCTGCACTTCGCTTGCCCCGCCAGCCCCAAAGACTACCTGCTCTATCCCATCCCCACGCTTAAAGTGGGCAGCTTGGGCACCCTCAATGCGCTGGACTTGGCGAGGGCCAAGGGCGCGACGTTCGTGCTGGCTTCGACTTCGGAGGTTTATGGCGACCCTGAAGTCCACCCGCAACGCGAGAGCTACTGGGGCAACGTCAATCCCGTGGGCCCACGCAGTGTCTACAATGAGGCGAAGCGCTATGCCGAAGCTTTGACCATGTCGTACCACCGCACCTATGGCGTCCGAATCAGAATCCCGCGCATTTTCAACACCTACGGCCCGCGCATGCGCCTCGACGACGGAAGAGTTCTCCCGAATTTCATGGGTCAAGCTCTGCGCGGAGAACCGCTCACCATCTACGGGGACGGGTCGCAGACGCGCAGCCACTGTTACGTGAGCGACTTGGTCGAGGCGATCTACCGCCTCCTCCTCATTGAGACCGATGAGCCGCTTATCCTCAACCTGGGGAATCCCGACGAGGTGACGGTGCGGGACCTCGCCGAGGAGGTTTTGGCGGTCACGGAAAGCGCCAGCGAAATTGTCCTCCAACCGCTGCCCGAGGACGATCCCAAGGTGCGCTGCCCTGACATTCACTTGGCCCAGCAACTTTTGGGTTGGTCCCCCATCGTTCCTCGCCGGGATGGACTGAGGATGGCGCTCCCTTATTTCCAGAAAGCTGTGCAGGAAGTCGAAGACCCTGAGCAACGTCGAAGGGCGGAACCTGTATGCTCCGAGGTCCGAGGGAAAGTGGCAGTCAGAGGTTAGGAGTCCGTTGAAAAATTCTCCTAAGTTGTCATTCTGAGCGCAGCGAGGAATCTGCTTGTGAGAGGAGCATTGAAAACAAAGCAGATTCCTCGGGCCGAACGAAAACGTTGGCCCTCGGAATGACAACGGCCCGCACATTATTTTTTCAACGAACTTCTAATTCAGCACATTAGGAGTCCGTTGAAAAATTCTCTTAAGTTGTCATTCTGAGCGCAGCGAAGAATCCCTTTCATTCCGCGCTCAGGGTAAACTTCGCGAGGAATCCGCTTCTGCGGCGGATCCTGGTGCTGGCCAGCCCCTCGGAAGCACTGAAAAAATCAACAGCCTCTTCCCGCAAAGCGGGACTAAGGCGCAAAGAAAAGCAAACTTGAACTCCTTTAATTACTTTGCGGACCTTCGCGGTCTTTGCCCTTCGACAGGCTCACAGTTCGACTTTGCTCACTGTCCCTGAGCGGAGTCGAAGGGAGGGCCGTGAGCCTGTCGAACGGCGCCTTTGCGAGAAACAGGCTTTTTGTTGTTCGTAGAACTTCTGAGAATTTGAAAATTAGGGGGAACAAAGCCATGAAATCGAACCGCCTATTCTCGAAGGTATCCATTCCAAGGCTCGTCTTAGCGTTGGGCGGCCTGGGTCTGATCGCGGCGGCGCTACTTCCGGGCCGAACAAGCTCCGGCCAGCAAGATGTAGCGACGCCCCAGGCGACGCCCGAGGTCCGCTCGCTGATTGACGACTGGACAATGCACCACTTGGTCTTCCCCGATACCAGCGACGTCAAGGTCCTGGGGAGACTTCAGCACGACCCCCGCTATTGGATCCAGCGCCTCGCGCGCCAGGCGGCAATCGGGATCGCGTTCAATAACGGGGGGACAGGGTTTCCTGCCTCCGGGCTGCTCGCCTCGCTTTTCCCGGCGCTGTTGGCCAGCCCCGCGCAGGATATAGTGCGGCGGGGCAGGCTGCCGGGCCGCTTCCCGGGGGGCGCACCTCCTAGTCCCACAGGGAGCTGCCGCGGCCCGAATTGCCCGGTTGTGGACTGGGGCCTGTCGCTGGGCCTCACCTCGGGCGCGGCCCTGACTGCCGACACCTACCCCGCCAAGTTCACCTTCGACGTGAATGCCACCCCGGACTGCGCGGCTGACTACGTCACCATGCCGGTGAACGTCGCGGGCGCGAACGGCGCTTTCGCGACCGGGGCCGGGACGGTCACGGGCAAGGGTACCGCAGGTCAGACGGTAACCGTCGGCGGGCAAACATTGACGGCCAGCGGGTCGCTCGCGAGCGGCACAGGGACTTTCACTGCTACCGCTATCACCGGCACCCCGACCGCTACCGTCACCAACGGCGGAAACTCGATAGTCCTGACCGCCAGCGCCCCCACCGACGCGAGCAATACGGGGAGCTTCTCGAGCCTGCTCGCGCCTACCAGCTTCGCCACCTTCACCAACGCCAACAGCATCACGGTGACTAACAACAACCCCGTGCATACGCTGACGCTGAAAACCGACGCGACGGCGGCACATGAGACCGGGAGCTTCTCCAGCCCGCCGTTCACTTCCACGTCCCTCACGATCACCCATTCGTCGCCCTCGAACTTGTTGAC
>QHZN01000176.1 GCA_003225365.1 Acidobacteriota bacterium | reverse complement strand
TTACTGATCGAGACCACCCAGGGGCCGTTCTTACCGCTAGTCCTGACCACACCGGTTATAGAGACTTTGAGCTTTTCGTTTCCATCGAGCGCCCGCGCCGCGTTCGCAGACGTTTCGAGGTCGCGAAGCGTTAAGCCGGTCGCCGGCCACTGAAACACTTCGAGATAAAGCTTCGAGCCGTTCACCGTGCACCGGCCGTCAAAGGGCAGGTTCCGGAACGGGCACTGGGTGGTCGAATAGACGCTCGTTCCGTTCGCCTTCATCCAATCCCCCATGCGCGCCAGGCGCTCTTGGATCGCCTGCGGGAATTCGCCGCTGGGCATGGGGCCGACATTGAGCAGGAAATTCCCGCCTTTGCTCGCGATGTCAATCAGCTTGCGCGTCAAATCTTCAACAGATTTCCAATTCGTGTCGTTCTTAGCGTAGCCCCAGGTATCGTTGATGGTCATGCAGGTTTCCCACAGCCGCCCCCCGGGCAAGGCGCTGGCGGGAATGTCCTGCTCTGGCGTGGAATAGTCTTCGGGGAGCTTATTGCGGTCGTTGATGATGATTTGGGGCTGGAGCGAGCGGACATAGGAGTTGACCTCGGCGGAGTGAATCTCCTCGGCCGTGTGCTCCCAGCCGCCGTCCCACCAGAGGATGCCGATCGGACCGTATTTAGTCAGGAGGTCGCGGAGCTCCCCCTTCATATACTCGATGTAACGGTCGAGGCTCGCGCCGTCCACGGGGCGCGTGTCCCACTTGCGGCGCGGCAGGTAGTCCGGGTGATGCCAGTCCATGACGGAGTGGTAGAAACACAGGCGCAGGCCCTGGCGCCCGCATTCGGCCGCCAAGTCCTTCATCGGATCGTGATGCCACGGCGTTGCTTCGACGACGTTGTAGTCGGTCATCTTCGTATCGAACATCGAAAAGCCGTCGTGGTGCTTGCTGGTGATGACGACGTATTTCATCCCCGCGTTTTTCGCCGTCTCAACCCATTGGCGCGCGTCGAACTGAACGGGGTCGAACTGGGAGGCGAATTTCTCGTAGTCGGCCACTTGCACCTGCTTGTTCGAGAAGTACCACTCCGCGATGCGCTTGTGGCCTTGGAGGTCGGTCGAGTCGGCGGGCACGGCGTAGATGCCCCAGTGGATGAACATCCCGAACTTCGCCTCGCGCCACCACTTCGTCCGCGCCTGGAATTGCTCCGGGGTCTCGTGCGCGGTCTGGGCCGCCGCAGGCGCGAGAAAAAGAAGGAAGGCCAGAGCCCATCCCAAAGAAATCCTGCGCATGATTCGTCTCCTTAACGGCTCAGCTTGTGGGTGTGTCGGATATCATGGATGACGCGTGGCGGTCAACCGCCAAACGCGTGCGCGCTCCGGCGGCGCGACGCCGAATCCGTTTGCAAGTTTCGCGGCATCGCGGTTAAGATAGTTAAGGCTCACCGATTCGGAAGGAGACTCATGAAGCAGGGAATTCATCCCCAATATCACGAAGTGACGGTGGCGTGCGCGTGTGGGAACGCCTTTAAGACGCGGTCCACCTACAAAAGCGACGTCCTGCACCTGGAAATCTGCTCGAATTGCCATCCGTTCTTCACCGGCAAGCAGAGGTTCGTGGACAGCGCCGGCCGCGTCGAGCGATTCCAGAAAAAGTATGCCGCTTTCCGAAAGCCCGCGGCAACGACGAGCGAAGCGAAGACTTAACAGCAGGTGTTAGGTGTCAGGTGCCAGAAGACCTCAGTCGGTACGGTTTTTGCCTAGCACCTAGCCCCCAGCCCCTAACCCCTGTACTTCACATGGCCACTGCCCCAGCGGTTCAGCCCAAATCCACTTACGTCACCAAGCCCAAGGTATATCTCGTCGGCCGCCAAATCGTGGTGAACGAGGAGCTCCAACGGTTTTTGAACGACGAAGGAATGCTGTTTGCCACCGACACCGAGCAGGCCGCCGAGATCCTCGCCGAAATCGCCGGCCGGGCTTGCTACATGTCGTTCGGCAAAGGGCGAAAGTCGAATCAGGAATACATTGAAAATATTCTAAGCTCGAAGCACGGAAGCGTGCTCGAGCACGCGGTGTGGAACCTGCTGATCACGGGCGTCAGCCGCGCCTTGACGCACGAACTGGTCCGCCACCGCGCCGGCTTCGGCTATTCGCAGCTCTCGCAGCGCTATGTGGATGAGGCGGAAGCTCGCTACGTGGTCCCGCCGCTCTTTCAGGAAAACGCCGAGCTGCGCGCTAGGTTTGAGGAAACGATTGACACGCTCCGCAAAGCGTACGTCGGACTCGCCGAGGCGGCGGCGGCCTATGTGCAGCAGAAACACCCGGAACTCGCGCCGCGCGACCGGCGGAAGTGGGCTCGCCAGGCCGCGCGCGCGGTGCTGCCGAACGCCTGCGAGACGAAAATTTTTGTCACTGGGAATTCGCGGGCGTGGCGGCACTTTCTGGAACTGCGGGGCTCGCCCCACGCCGACACCGAAATCCGCCTGCTCGCCGTCGAAATCGCCCGCCTGCTGAAACAGGAAAGCCCTAACATCTTCCGCGACGTCGAGGTCTACGACGACCCCGACGGCATGCCCGCCGTGCGCGTCGAACACTCGAAGGTATAGGCGCCGCAATTCTCACACCCGTCGGTCGAGCCCCCCGAGAAAGGCTTCGGGGGACACGATAAGGATTCCCCGAAAAGGACTTAGTGAGATCAAATCCCTATCGCCGGTGATGATATGTGTCGCATGTCCGCTTGCCGCAAGCTCCAGGAATTTGTCATCCTTCGGGTCACGGCATGCTCGAATAGCTTCGTCGATCTCAACCCATTCGGCCTTTCGAAGGAACGCGGCGAGGAACTGTCGGCCATCTTCCTCCGAAATATATTTCCGAAACTTTGGCCGCGCTAGCACATCGTGGATCTCCGACAGGACCGGAGGAGAGAGCAACACTTTTCCGCTATCGAGTGCGCGGTCAAAGGCCTGCCGCGAAGGGGAGTCCGTGAGCAAAAGAGCGCTGACGATGACGTTGGTGTCGAGAACGAAGCGCAAACTACGCGCCCTTCAGGAGAGTATCGAGGATCTCCGGAGTGAGGCCCTGAGCTTTCGCCCTCCGACTGATGTCTTCCATCAATCCCTTCAAGTCTGAAGACTCGGTCTTTGTCAAGTCACGTAGCCAGAGACCGAGCAGCGCCTGGATCTTCCTTTGATTTTCGGGCGCCGAGGCCTTGAAGGCCTTTGCCGCTTCCGGATCAACTGGGACGGTGATGGTTTCTGAGGCCATAAGGGGCTCCGCGTCCAATTCTATCTCGGGTGGAAGAACAAATGCCAGAGCGAGGCGGCGGGACTTCATTTGGGCGGCGAACTCAATTCGCGCCCGAGCTTTGGGCCTGGGCCGGAGAGGTACTCGCCGTAGGTCTTTTTGAACCCGGCGTCGCGCAGCCTTCGAATCCAGCGCCCCAACCCTTTCCGCCCCGACGGAACCCCGGGGTTGCCGATGCCCCGAAATTTCGCGAAGGGGCTTCGCGACCTCGCCGGGCGCACGCGGACCCCCCGGCGATCGCTTTCGAAAACCAGTGCATCCCCCTTCCGCACACCGAGCAGCCGCCGGATCTCATGCGGAACGGTTACCTGTCCCTTGCTCGTGATCCGGGCTTGTTTGCGCATTGCCATACCTCTCTCCTTACCCTAACACGAATCTCCTTACTTTTGAACTGATCACGAGCCAGCAAGGCTGCTCCTACAATTTCGTTCCACCTGCTGTTTTGCGATAGCGCTCCATATGCTCGCGGAACTCTTCGTCATTCGGATCGAGCTGGAGCGCGCGCGTCTCAACTTCGACGGCCCGTTGATACTCCCGATTGACGTAGAACGCTTCGGCGAGAGTGTCAATGAACGTTGCTTCCTTCGAACCGGAAAGTTCCACCGCCCGCTTTGCGTGTTCGAGCGCTTGCTGGGGGTTGCGAAACGTCGGGTCGTCGGCGGTGGCGAGCAGCCACGCCAAATTATTGTGGGCGGGTGCGAATTCGGGCTTTAGTTTCAGCGCGGCTTCGTAATGTTGGATGGCTTCCACGTAGAGCTTCTGGCGGGCGAACAGGTCGGCGAGCGCAGCTTGGCTCTCGGCGCCGGGGCGCAAGGCCGCTTCCATTTCCTTCAGTATCGCTTTGACGTGCGCCATATCGCCGAGGCGCTTGTAAGCCGCGACCAGTGTGACGTCGGCCTCGGCTGCGTCCGGGTTCAGCCCCAACGCCACGTTTGCTTCGCGCACCGCGTCGGTCAACCGGTTTTCGTCAAGGTAGAGCGAAGCTAGCTCCTCGTGTGTACGCTCGTCGCGCGGCGCGAGGTGGAGCGCCTGCTCAAAGAGCGCCTGCGCGCGGTCCGGCTGGTGGCGGGCGACGAATCGCTCGCCTTGCTCGAGCAGCCGTGTGATTTCGGAATATGTCCGGAAAGACTTGAACGCCCAGAGCATTCCCGCGGCAACCAGCAAAATGGGCAGGAGGGCCGAAATCTGAAAACGCCCGGACGCTTCAGGGGCCGGCCAGTCTTCTACGTTGGGCTTGGGCGGCGGGATGACGAGGGCGAGCAAGATTCCAGTCAGCAGCCCGCCGATATGGCACCAGTTGTCAATGGGCAGCCATCTTCCGACGAAGAAGCCCAGGATCAGATTGAGTAAAATGAAGGGCAGGATCCCGCGGCCGAAGGCGCGCTTCCAATGCGGGGGCACGGCCTCCCGATGCCGGTACCCGGCAACCAGCATGGCGCCGGAGATTCCAAAGATCGCCCCCGAGGCGCCGGCCGAAACATAGGGCGAGGCGGCCATCGAAAGCGCGGCGCTGCCGATGCCGCATCCGACGTAAATGAGCGCGAAGCGGCCGTAGCCGTACATTTGTTCGAGGATGCGGCCGAGAATGTAAAGCGCGTAAGCATTGATAAGGAAGTGCAGCATGCCGACGTGTAGAAACGCGGGCATGATCAGGCGAAAGTATTCGCCCCGCCGGATGTAGGGCCCGTAGGAGGCGCCGAAGCGGATTAGCAATTCCGGGTTGGCGGTGATGCCCGTGAACGTGCGCAGCAAAAAATCATTGAGCGGCTGGTGCGAAAGAAAATCCACCAGCGTCATCACCAGAAAGGTCAGAGCCGTAACGGCGAGGACGGTTTCGGTGGCCACGGGCCGCCGCAGGCGAAGACGAACCGGTTCGGTCGTAAAGCGGACGGTTATCGGCGCGCTGGACATGAAGAATGCTGTGGGTACGAAAATACTTCGCTTGCTTCCTGCCTTGCCACTCATCACCAGCCACTAACCACTGACTTATAATAGCTCTCACCCGCCCAGCTTCGGCAGAGGACTTGGGCGCCGACGCGGCGTTCGCGGCCGTCGTTGACGCCTTCCCCGCACATTGCACAGACCACGCGCGGGCGCGGCCGGCCCGGAAGATCCTCGGGCCGAAGCCCGACTTCAACCTACTCGAGGCGAAACAAGTCCGCGTCGTCCATCTGCGTGTAGGCTTCGAGCTGCTGGCGATGCGCGCCGCCGAGCACATGGCCCGGACACATGTGGCCGTGGCTCCGTCGGGCGAACTCCGGATTCTCTTCGAGTGGCTTCACTGTCGCCCCCTTGGAGCATTATAAGCTTCTTGAGGAAGGGGCGCACCGCGGCGTGGCCCTACGCTGTTTGTGCTCGGCTCAGTTCGCCATGCCCGCGTCCCGAAAATTCGCCATTTGGGGATTCGCTTTTTCGGGTTGACATCTTACCCGAAGACGGCCATACTCGGGTCGGATGTCTACCCGAGAACAGAAAAGGCGGCTGGAACTTCTACAAGGCACGCTCGACCTGCTGATCCTGCGCACGCTCATCTTCGGCCCGCAGCACGGCCAGGGCATCGCGCGGGCCATCGGGCAGACGTCCGACGAAGAGCTGCTGGTCGAGCATGGCGCGCTGTATCCCGCGCTCCAGCGCCTGGAGGCTCGCGGTTGGATCGCGGCCAAGTGGGGCACCTCCGAAAACAATCGTAAAGCTCGCTTCTACGCGCTGACCGCGGCCGGCCGCAAACAGCTCGTCCGAGAGACCACCAAGTGGAGGCGGCTCGCCACCGCCATTGGACGAATACTCGGGCCCGAGGCCGAGGAGGGCTAAGGATATGTTCTGGCGCAAACGAGGACTGACCGACTTTAGCGAAGAGGTCAAAGCGCATTTGGAACTCGAAACCGAGCGGCTGAAGGCGCAGGGATTGAGCGAGGCGGAAGCCCGCGCCGCCGCCTTCCGCGCCTTCGGCAACGTCACGCAAGCACAAGAACGCTTCTACGAATCCGGCCGCTGGATTTGGTTCGACCACCTCGTGCAGGACGTTCGCTTCGGCCTGCGGCAGCTTCGCCGCAGTCCTGGTTTCACGGCTGTGGCCGTGCTCACTCTGGCGCTCGGCATCGGCGCGAACACGGTAATTTTTTCCGCCGTCTACGCTGTTCTGCTCAAACCTCTGCCCTTTAAGGACTCTGACCGGCTCGTGTTCATCGAAAAGAAGAATCCCCCGCGTGGCTGGGTGCGGAACCCTATCTCACCGGCCGAGATTCTTGCCTGGCGCAATGAGAGCGGCGTCTTTGAAGATATGGCTGCCTTCACACAGACCTCCTGCGTGCTGACCGGCATGGGGGAAGCTGAGGAGGACCCTTGTGAGACTGTTTCAAACAATCTGTTCCCCCTGCTCGGTGTAGCGCCGCTCCGTGGCCGTACGTTCTCTGCCGACGAGGACAAGGCAGAAGGGCCGCGCGCTGCGATCCTGAGCTTTGGGTTGTGGCGGAGGCGCTTCGGGGCGGATGAGAATGTGATCGGCCGCGCGATTGAGCTCAACGGCGCCAGCTACACGGTCGTTGGGGTGATGCCAGCGAACTTTTCACACTTGTATGCCACGCCCTACGGTACGGTCCCTGAGATTTGGGTATCTGGGATTGCGCTCTCGCCCGCGCACAGTTGGAATGACTACTTCGGGATTGGCCGGCTGAAACCTGGAATCAGCTTGCACCAGGCTGAGGCGCAGATGGACCCGGTCTCGGTTCATATTGGGGAAGTGCATCCCGACCTCAGAGGATGGCGGGCGCAACTGATGAGTCTTCGCATGATGCTTTCAGGAGATACTCGTTCGGCGCTTGTTGTCCTGATGGGAGCGGTGATCTTTGTCCTGCTGATTGCGTGCGCCAATGTGGCCAACCTCTTGCTCGCACGGGGCGCGGGCCGAGCCGGCGAGTTTGCGGTAAGGAGCGCCTTGGGGGCAAGCCATGCGCGTATTGTCCGCCAACTCTTGACGGAGAGTCTGGTGATTTCCCTGGCCGGCGGAGTCCTGGGAGTTTGGCTTGCTTCTTGGGGATGTAAGGGACTGGTAGCGCTGGCTCCACCGTCCATGCTGAAATCGGAGCCCGGCCTGGCCGGCGGCGCAGCGGACTTGCGGGTTCTTGCTTTTACTCTTATCACCATGCTGGCGACCACTTTCCTCTTCGGCTTGGCGCCCGCGCTTCAGAGCGCCCGGCCACATCTGACGGAAACGCTGAAGGAGGCTGGCCGGAGCTCCTTGCAGAGTCCGCGGAGCCGCCGCTTTCGCAGTGCGCTGGTCGTCTCTGAGATCGCACTTGCCATGGTGCTATTGGTTGGGGCCGGACTCATGGTCCGGACTCTGGCACAACTTAGCCGCGTGAACCTCGGGATCAATCCGGCCCCCGTTCTAACTTTGCGTGTGCCGCTCTCGGGGGAGCGGTACAAGCAGCCGCAGGCGCAAGCAGAGTTTTGGCGCCGCGTAGTAACGTCCGTTGAGGCGTTGCCCGGTGTAGAGTCAGCGAGCGTAGCTCGCGGCTTGCCGATCGGAGATTGGGCGGGACAGTTTTTTACAACTTATGACCAACCGAATCCCCCGGCTGGACAGGTGCCGGACGCTAATTATGTTGTGGCCGGCCCCGGCTATTTCGGCGCCCTGCAAATTCCCTTGGTTAGAGGGCGCAGTTTCAACGAGCACGATACGCAGAGCGCCACCAGAGTCGTGATCGTGAATGAGCAACTCGCCCGAATGTACTGGCCGGGGAAGGATCCGCTTGGAAAACAGTTGCGGATGGGGACGGCTACGGGCAGGGCTCCCTGGCTTTCCGTCGTAGGAGTTGTCGGCAACGTCCTCAGCCAGGGTCCAGAGTGGGGCTTTCATGCCGAGGTCTATGTCCCGTATCAACAGTTCCCGTGGGTCCTCAGCCCGGAGCACCTGCTCGTGCGCACGGCCGGGGCAGTGAAGCCGGCGAGCATGATTCACGCGGTCGTCCAGGAGGTGCATCGTGTGGATAAAGATCTGCCCGTGACGGACATCAGGACCATGGAGCAGGTCGCGCGGGAGCCGATGGCGCAACAACGCATGATGATGGCGCTCTTGGGAGCGTTCGCGGGCCTCGCACTGGTTCTTTCGGCGCTGGGGATCTACAGCGTGCTTTCTTACACTGTCGCTCAGCGGACACGGGAGATCGGTGTGCGCGTGGCTTTGGGCGCCCAACGGGGCAACGTGCTGCGGCTTGTAGTCGGGGGCGGCGTGCGGCTGGCGGTTCTCGGGATTGCGATGGGAATGGCAGCGGCGTTGGCGTTGACCCGACTGATGACGGATTTGCTCTACGGCGTCCGCGCAACGGACCCGTTGATCTTTAGCGCCGTGAGTATCGTCCTAGGGACAGCTTCGCTTCTTGCCTGTTACATTCCGGCGCGGCGGGCGACCATGGTGGACCCGATGGTGGCGTTGAGATACGAGTAGCTCATGGTCCTGCGGGGCACAACGAAGGTTGAAGTTGGGCTTCGGCGGCCTTCGTATATTTTTCAAAGGGTTAGGAGCCGATTTTCGTAGGAGTAATTAACGATTGATGATTGCCGCTTGACGATTAAAGAACCGCGGGGCAAGCCCTTCTTTGCTTCCAATCGAAAATCGGCATTCATAAGAAAAGCAGATTCTTCGCGGAGTTTACCCTGAGCGGAACTGCTGAGATGCTTCGCTACCCTCAGCATGACAGCGAAGAGCCTGCCCTGAGTGAAACGAAGGGGCTCAGAATGACTGCTCTGCAATTCATCCCTTCGACTGCGCTCAGGGCTTTCGGCAGGGTCTTCGACCTTCAGCCCGCGGCGCGCACAACCAGGAACAGTCCGCCCGCGATGGCCGCGGCCCCCGCGAGTCGCGCCACCAGTTCCCCTCGCGCCAGCAATTTCTCCAGCGCAATGACCACGGCAATCAAGACCATCAGGGTCAGGCTCATCACGCCGAGCACAAGCTGAATCACCATCAGCGCCCAGCAGCACGCGGCACAATAGGCACCATGATGAGCTCCCAGGGCCAGGGCGCCCGAGCTTCCCCGGCCCAGATGCTCCGCGATGATGTGCAGCGGGTCGCGGCAATGTTTCAGGCAGGCCATCTTCCAGGGGGTCAACTGGTAGGCTCCGGCGGCGAACAACGCCAGTCCCGAAGCCAGTGGAACGAGGCGGCTGAAACCTTCGGACGCCATCGCGGCGCGGCCAATCCCGGTGCCCAAGGCGTAAGCGATTATTCCAAAGCCAAGCCAGACAGCGAAATAGCCGGCCGCAAGCAAAAGGGTTGAAAGCCCCAAACGCTTCTCGCCGCGGAACGCGGACGCGCGCCGGAATATCAGGACTATGGGGAGCGTTGACGGCAGCATCATCGCCACCATCATGGCCACCCACATCAGCGCAAAGGAGAGGCCGGCGCCGATGAGGGATTCGCCGCGCATCGGCATCCACATCATGGACATTGTCCACCCGCCGGGCATGGCCATTTCACCGGACATCGAGCGGGCAAACTGGTAAGTGGACCAAGCGGCGGCCGTGAATGCGGCGACCGAGAGGAGATAAACCACCCGGTCATTCCCTGCCCGGGCGGGCCGGGCCGAAGGCTCTGTTGCAGAGCCTGGAGGTCGCGTAACCGCGTGGGCGCTCATCCGCCACTCCGCATGGGTGAATTCTCCGCCTCCTAGCAGTGTGCTTCCTAAGCCTGCAACCCTTTGTGCGTATGGTGGACCAAAGCCAGAGAGCTGTGCGCGCCCGGACAGTCAAAACGGATCTCGCCGGTCCCGCGCAACACCTTGCTCATGGCGGTTTCTGGTTGGAAATACTCCATGCCGTTCGGCATGTTTACCAGAATTCGGTGGGTCTCGCCCGTCACCAGGTTTGTGATAGGCTCGGTTATGGTTTCGAGGACGCCCGGGATGCGGACCCGAGCATGAAGTTTGGCGAGATCGAACTCAAATTCGATAGGCTCAAATTGAGGCGTGAGGACTTTCGAAACCACGCTCGCCACCACCTCGAACCAGGCGTTGCCCGCTTTCCCGCTCAAGATGGTGAGCAGAGCGTTTCGCTGAGCCTCGGTGGCTTTGTCAGAGACAAAAGGCTGGAGCGTCCCGTTCCCTTCGTGCAAAGGGCCGGGCCAGTGGTACGTGGCCGCCCAGATCAATCCGTCGAGGCGCGTGGAATCGAAGTAGCCCTCACGAATCCTCATCCCAATCATGCCCTCACACTTGTGGTGCGTGGGAGGCGACCAGAAGTCGCACGGACACCCCGGAGCGCAACTGCAGTTCTTGATGTATTCTCCCTTCATCTGCCATTGAACGGACACGGGGACACCTCCTTTAGATATGCTGTCACGCCTAGAGGAAACACCCGAAGAGCAATCCCGACGGAGGGGTATGCTAACTTCTTTAACGACCGAAATGCAAGGGCGAGGCCCGTACCGCGCCTGCAGCGCCGCGATCTTTCGCCCGGCGGGTGGGCGACGACGCGGTACGGGCCGAGGCGACCTAACAGATACTCCCTGCTTTACCACATCGAGGTATATGTTGGGGCGCGGTGAATCCAGTCCCAAACAAGATTCACCTGACGCGCTCTGGAGCGGAAAGGACGGGCGTGGCAACAACCCAAGGGAAAGAGATATTTCAACGTCATTGCGCGGTCAGCCTTGCTATGGCTTGTCGCTCCACCACCAGAGGGGCGGGAGCTTCTTCTGGACGGGCCAGATTTCGTCGAGCGTGTTCGCGTCGAAAAGCTCGCCGTCTTTCATGACGTAACGGATGCTTCGAGTATTGTGGATATCGGCGAGCGGGTCCTTGTCGAGCACCACCAAATCGGCGAGCTTACCGGGCTCGATGCTCCCAAGGTCTTGAGCGTAGCCGATCGCTTGTGCGCCGCGAATCGTCGCTGTTCGCAGGATTTCGCGATTGGGCATCCCGCCCGAGGCCAGCGCCCACATTTCCCAATGGTAGCCGATGCCCTGCAACTGGCCGTGGCTGCCGATGCATACGCGGCCACCCGCCTTGACGATTTTCGCGTCCTGGGCGGCGAGTTTCGGGAAGACTTGTTCGTCGTAGCGGAACCACGGCCGCCGCTTGGTGCGGGAATCGAGAATATTGTGAGGAATAAACCGCCGGACCTTCGGGTCATCGTGGACTTCCGTGGTTTCGTAGAAATAATTTTCCGCCCACGGCCCGCCGTAAGCAACGATCAGCGTCGGCGTGTAGGAAACGCCCGACTGGGCCATCAACTGCACCACGTCGTTGTAGAGCGGGAGGATGGGCAGGCTGTGCTCGTTGCCGCTCATGCCGTCCATAACGTGCGTCAGGTCCATCATCGTGTCGAGGCCGCCTTCGGTCGTCGGCATCACTTTCTCGGATTCGCACGCCATCACCATCCACTCGCGTTGCTTGCGGTTGCCGATCATGTACGATTTCAGGCTGTGGGTGCGGTAGTACTCCTTGTATTTCGAGACCACGTTCTTGACGTCGTCGAGCGCTTGGAAGTCGGTGTCGGCGAAAACGCCCGGGCCAGTCGAGTAGGCGCGCGGGCCGATCATCTCGCCCGTGTCCACCAGGTCCTGGTAGGCGAACATATCGTTGGTGCCGGTTTGCGGGTCGCGGCCGGCCGTCACTCCGAAGGCGAGGTTTGCGAGGAAGCCCCAGTTCTCCATGTCGAGCACCCCGCGGCGGATCTCGAACCAGTGGGGATGGACATCCACGAAGCCGGGAAGGATGGTGGTCCCCGAAACATCCACGACTTTGGCGCCCGCCGGCACCGCCACTGTTCCGTGACGGCCGAGGGCGGCGATCCGGTTGTCTTTCACCACGATGTCGGCGTTCGAAATGATTTCGTCTCCGCGCATCGTGATAACTTGCGCGCCGCGCAATACGACCACTCCCTCCGGGTGGTGGCGGGGCAGTTCCACGTTGACGCTGTAGTGCTCGGCCGGAGACCTTTTCACTTCTTTCTTCTCTTCCGCGCCCGGCTCGGCTTTTGGCTCGGCGGCGCCCGACTCCTTCTTCTCATCGGGTTTCTTCTCCGGCTCGAAGGAAACGGTCGAGAGAGCCTGGCGGAAAAATGTCGAGCCCACCGCCCAGGTGATGGTCTGGCCGCCGTCGGCCCATGCCAGGTAATCCGCGCCGACTTCGGAGAGCTTTTTCAGCGGCACGTTCGGAGAATAGACGTTGACGGTGGGAGGCTCGCCGCCCATTTCCGGCGCGGCCATCAAGTAAAGCTGCGCGCTGACAGTGGCGAGCGCCCAGTTGCCATCCGGGCTGATGCGCACGTCCTCGGCGGGCGCGCCTTCTTTGTAGGCCGGATTCGGAAACCAGATTTTCCCGACCACGCGCAAGTGAGTGCGCCTGTCCGTGCCGTCATATCGGACGGACATCAACCCGCCCTCCGTGTAGACGTACACGCGGTCCTTTTGCTTGCTGAAATGCGGGTGCACCGCGCCTCGCGCGGGCATGATCAAGCGTGTTACTCCGCCCTCCGCCGGAAGCCAGATCAGATCCATGTTGGGTGAGGCGCCGAAATCAACGGGCAATTCCACGTGCTCCTCGCGCGGCGCGCGCAGCGCCACCAGCCGTGTGCCTTCGGGCGACCAAACCACGTCACGGTAGTAGGCTAGCGCTTCGGTCAGCGCCTGCGGAGCGCCGGAGCCGTCCGAGGGGATTTTCCAAATCGCGCCGCCTTTGTCGGACCAGGTGACGTAAGCGATCCAATGGCCGTCGGGCGACCAGGAGGGTTGGAACTCGCGCTCGTTCGAAGCTGTCAGACGGCGCGGCGTGCCGCCCGGCATGTCCATCACGTATAGCTTCGCCAAGCACGAAAACACGAGGCGCTTGCCGTCGGGCGACTGCTGGGGGCCTTGGATGATGCGCGCGCGCACCGGGCCCTCATCGACGCGCTCAGGGAAGTCGAGCTTGGGTCCGAGATCGAGAGCCACGTGCGCCGTAAACGGCACGGGGCGGGCCTCGCCGGTCGCGACGTTAACGCGGTTGATTTTTCCGCCGTAAGAGACCACCAGCTCTTTCCCGTCCGGCGTGAAAACGTAGCCGGGCAGGAAGTCCTGGAGGAAGCGCGATTCCTGGTCATCGCGCTGCACGGGATATTTCAGCCAGCGCTCTTCGCCCGTGTCAATGTTCCGCAGGCGCAGGCCCGTATCGGCCTCGTAGCGCGTCCCGTAAACGAGCCACTTCCCGTCGGGCGAAAGCCGGGGCCGGTAGGCGCTCAACGGCGCGTCCGTTACGGTGTCTTCGTCCCCCGTCACCCGGTCGCGGCGGATGATCTGCGAACGGGGGAGGGTCAAGTTATAAATATCGAAGAATTTCGTCCGGCGAGCGTAATAAAGGTAGCGGCCGTCGCGCGAAGGCTCCGCGCCCACGGCGTGCGTCCACTGGTCGGGCAGGGCCGCGGGGGTCGCCGCGCCTTTTGTGATTTGGACGCCACTTCCCCCTTTGAGGTGATACATCCAAAGCTCGAATGTCCCGACCGGCAACTGGGTCTGGCGCGAGACGATGACGTACTGCCCGTCGGGCGTCCAGGCGGGCGAAGTGAATTCGCTCTGCTTGTCTTTCGAGAGCTGGCGCGGAACGGTGCCGTCGGCGTTCATGACCCAAACATTTTGCGCGCCATCACGGTCGGAGAGGAAAGCGACGAGCTTCCCATCGGGCGAATAGCGTGGCTGGCTGTCGAACGCGAGGCCGGTCGCCAAAGCCTTCGCCTCGCCGCCTTCCATAGGCACGGTGTAGATGTCGCCCAGGAGGTCAAAGGCCACGGTCTTGCCGTCGGGCGAGACGTCGAGCGAGATCCAGGTCCCTTCGCCCGTCGTGAACTCGATCTTTCGCACCGGCTTGAGCGGCAACACCTCTTCTTTCTTGTTCTCCTCTTTCTTCTGTTCCGCCCCGGACTTCTGTTCCTCGGCCGCGATGTCCGGCGCTACCAAGACCGACGTACAAAGCATCATTCCCAAAAGAACCCTGACCAAATGGTTCCGACCCGCTGGCATACAATTCCTCCTCTTACTTGGCATTCGAAATGATGTTCCCTTGAAAAGAAGCGCGGATGGTACCGCAGCGGCGTCAAGAAAAAAAGCGGCTCGCGCTCGTCAACCGGCGGGCACTTGCGTCCTCACCGGAGACGGAGGCCGGCCCTCAAGAAGAACTCACGACGTTTTGGGGGGAGCCGGCCAGGAAGGCGCGGATGTTTTCGACGGTGGTCGAGAGGATACGCTCGACGGCTTCGCGGCTGTTGAAAGCAATGTGCGGGGTGATAACCACGTTGTCGCGATTCAAAAGCGAGTGGTTGAGAAGCAGCATTCGGAGCTTGTCCTGGGCGAGCGGTTGCTCGAGGATTTGCCGTTCGTCCTTGAGCAGCTCTTCGCCTTCCAGTACATCGAGCGCCGCCCCCGCGAGAATCCCTTCGTCGAGCGCCTGAGTGAGCGCCGCTGGGTCCACCAACCCTCCGCGCGCCGTGTTCACCAGCAGCGCGCCGCGCTTGACCTTTCGGATGTTTTCGAGGTTCAGCAAGTGGTGCGTCCGGGGCGTGTAGGGGCAGTGAAGCGAAATGATGTCGGATGCCGCCAGCAGCTCGTCGAGCGAAACGTAGCGGAAATTCAGCACCTCGGCGAGCAGCGACTCGCGCCGGAGATCGAAGGCAACCACCTGCATCCCGAAGCCCTTGGCGATCTTGATGGCGTGCAGGCCAATCCGCCCCGCGCCGACGACGCCGAGCGTTTTTCCCGCCAAATCAAAACCGCGCAGCGCCTGGAACGGGATGTCGCGCGCCAGGGTGTGGACAAAAGCTTTGTGGATGTTTCGCGACAGGGCCAGGATCAGCGCGAAGGTGTGTTCGGCGACGGTGTTCTCGCCGTACGAGGGGACGTTTGCCACGGGGATGCCGCGCTCGCGGCAGAAGGCCAGATCAATGTGGTCGAAGCCGGTCGAGCGCGTGGCAATGAACTTGAGTTTCGGGAGCCTCTCGAGCGTCGCGCGGTCGAGCGTCGAATGGATAAACGTTGAAACGACGTCCGCGTCCCCGTCGCGCGCGAGCCCCCTTGCGCTCATCGGCTCGGCCGAAAGCTCGAGCGTGTGCCCCTCGAAGCGCGTCTTCCGCAGCGCTTCCAGCTCCCAGTCTTCCAATTCGAAAAAGGCTATCTTCATCCGGCGGGCTTATTTTCGCGGTTCCGCCGGTAGCAGGCAACAAGAATCCGTCCCGGGTCGCAGTTCAACGGATTGGGTAGCGCAAGGCTCGGTCTTAAGCCTTGCGGCCTTTCGATTTCATTAATCAGGCCATTAAAAAGCCGCAACGTCAAAGACGGCCATTGCACTACGAGCTCTCTGTCGCAAGATCCATTTTCCAAATCTTGCGGTCCTTTCGGCACCCGAGGGCGGGGGGAGTGGCGCACCTGGTGCGCACACTCGCGTGTGTGTTCAGGCTCCCTTGGGCCCGTTTCGTACACCGGAAATCCCCGCTTGGCCGGCCAGCAACTTGGTCAAAGTGGCGGCCAGACCGTCCACTGCCCCGCCGCCTGTCACCAGGATTTGCGGGACGAACTGGGCCCCCTTGTCGGCGAGCACGGTGGCGACATTGACCAGTGCGGTGCTCGTTGCCCCGATGGCATCGGTCTGAGCTTTGAAGCCGTCGGCCTTGGCTACTCCCTGGGCGCGGATGACGTCCGCTTCGGCGGTGCCGGTCTGCTTGATGAATTCCGATTCGCCGCGAGCCTGTTGCACGCGGGCGTCGGCGTTGTTCTTGTTGATGTCGATCCCTATCGCGGACTTGGCCAAGTCTCGCTGCATATCCGCCTTGCCAGTCGTCGCTTCTGTCGCCACGCGCTGCTCTTGCGCCTTTTGCTGCATCTTGAAGGTTTCAATCTCCTGATTGGCGATTTCGCGGCGGGTAAGAACCTCCACCAACGCCTGAGGGAGTATGACGTCCTGGATGTAGACACCTTTGGTTTCCACGTCGTATTGGGCAAGTTCCTCCGCCATATGCTTCGTCGCATCCTCTTGCACGGTTTGGCGGCCCTGAATAAAAGCCACGGCTTCCATCATGCCCAGTTTGTTGCGGAAGTGGTTCCCCAAGGCGGCCTGCAAGACCTCATTGACCAGGTTCAGCATGCTGCCGACCATCGAAATGACCCGCGGCGCCTTTGTGTCCGGCACATGGATGAGCACTTGAAGGTCGAGATTGAAAACAAAACCCTCCCGGCTTTTCGCCACAATCGGTTCGAGCCTCGCGTCCAGGCCGTGCGCACTCGTTACCCCCTTCGCCCAGTCGAGCTTCAGGATTGCGGTGGGAACGATCTCGCCTTGGTAGATGCGCGGATTGATCGGGTATTTGCCGGTCCGCAGCGGCTCTTCCCAAATCCCTCGATGCCCCGGTTTCACGAGGCTGCCGAACTTGAATTCCGCGCCGGAAGTGTCTTCCGTCGGCAGACCGACGTAGGACTTAATCACCGCAACTTGGCCTTGCTCGACGACCAGCATGGGCACTTGCTCGACTCGGACCAGGAATGGATTGAGGTTGTACGCGCCGTAAAGCAGCGGGTCGTGTTGCAAGCCGATTTTTCCGCCCTTATCGAGGAAAGCCTGGAAGTCCTGGTAGGACTTGTGCTGCTCGTTCTTGCTGCCCAGCATCGTCTCAATCAATTGCGCATTGGTTACGCCGCCCTTCCCGCCATCTTTGGCTAGCCGCTCCAAGTCCTCGATGTCTTTGAATCCTCCCAGGCGGTTTGCGATGTCGCCGGCCGGAAGTGGGTCGCCTTCGAGTGTGGTCACCACCCCGATCATATCAACCAAGTGCCCGCTCTCCGTGGCGCGCGGCTCGATGCGCGTGACCTCGAGCTGCTTCTCTTCCAGTCCGAAAGCTTCGAAGGTGAGGTGTCCACCCTTTGCGATCCGCCGGAGTTCTTCGGCGACCGGCACCCCATAAACCTGGCGCTTGGTGATCACCAGGAAGGCAATTGGGTGGATGGGAGCCAAAGTTCCTGGCGACAGGACGGGCCTCTGCACGCCTTTCTGGCCTTTAATCTCTTGCCCGTTCGACGCGCGCACGCCAGCCAGGAAAGTGTTGAGGTCGGTAAAGTTTCCGAAGGCGGGAGAAAAAACGGCCGATTTGGCGCCGATGGGTAGCGGTTTGCCAATTTGCGCGATCACCACGCCGATCTCTCCGGCTTGAACTTGCACCCAGGGGTGCTTGGTCACCGCGTAAAGTAGATAGAAGCGGAAGCGCACGCCCGGCATCAGGAGGCCTACTTGATAACCGGCCTCGCCATGGAACGCGATTGGATTGTCGTCCGGCAGCTTGTTCCCGAGGCGCTTGCGCACCAGTCCCACCTGAGTTGGGCCGATGCTGTAAAACGACATCCAGAGAATCCACAACGCGCCCACTGTAACCACAATGGGTAATACGTAGATTATGAAAATATTCAGCATGGCTCCTCCTTCTCTTGCCCATTGTCCTGAGCAGGGAACGCGCCATTCTAACGCGCTTGGGAGCCGGACCTCATCCCCAATCCGCGCCAAGCCCGCTTATGTACGAAGGAAGTTTGGTAAGAACGATGTTGGGATGCCGGCGCATTTTCGCCACCTCCCCGCGGCTGGCAGAGGGTCCTCCGCTCTACCAGACCGCCGCTTGAGAGATGCGCGGGCGGGATAAAGGATTCCCCCTCCCCGAGCGACTACGCCCGGCGGCGGGGGTGGTGAGCTTCGACGGTCGTCCGCATGCCACCGCGAGTTGTGAATTCGCCGCGCACCACGGCCCACTTCGGCCGGCAAGCCCGAACGACGTCGTCGAGAATCCGGTTGACGGCGTTTTCGTAAAAGATTCCCAGGTTGCGGTACGCCAAGATGTAATACTTTAGCGACTTCAATTCCAAACAAAGCTTTCCCGGCAGGTATTGAATCGTGACGGTCCCAAAATCCGGCAAGCCCGTGCGCGGGCAGATCGAGGTATACTCGGGGATGGAAATGGTGATTTCATACCCCCGGTACTGATTCGTCCAAGTCTCTATCTCGGGCAATGGAGCCTTCGTTCCCGAACGTGCGTGTTGGCCGGTGTATTCAGCGCTCTTACTCGCCATGGGTTCCCTCCATTCAGCAAGAGGCGAGGCACGGCTCGCCTGGTGGGAGGATACCACGACGCGGGGTGGAGGCACTCAAATAAAAATGGGTTGTGTTTTCAATGGCTTACAATTAAGCTTGACAGTATTCGGCTCAAGATTTATTATAACCAGCGACTAAGAAATAGCATCTAACCTTGGCGGGGCGAAAGACAAAGAAATTCAACTTAGGAGGCTCGGACTCATGGGGAAGATTATCGGAATTGACCTTGGGACGACAAATTCGGTGGTGGCGGTAATGGAGGGGGGGGAACCCGCGGTAATAGCCAACCCGGAGGGTGGCCGGACGACGCCCTCAGTTGTGGCCTTCACGAAATCCGGCGAGCGCCTGACGGGGCTCGTTGCCAAGCGGCAATCCATCACCAATCCCGAGAACACCGTTTATTCCATCAAGCGATTCATGGGCCGCCGGTTTGACGAAGTCCAAAGCGAGGTCAAGACCGTCTCATATAAAGTTATCGCCGCTTCGAACGGGGACGTGCGCGTGGTTGCGCAAGGCAAGGAGTACTCGCCACCGGAGATTTCGGCCATGATTCTTCAGAAGATGAAGGACGCTGCGGAGCAGTATCTGGGCGAGAAGGTGACGCAGGCCGTTATCACCACGCCGGCGTATTTCAACGACGCTCAGCGGCAGGCGACGAAGGACGCGGGCAGGATCGCGGGCCTTGACGTGCTGCGCATAGTCAACGAGCCCACGGCGGCGGCCTTGGCGTACGGCCTCGACAAGAAGAAGGATGAGACGATTGCTGTCTACGATTTTGGCGGCGGCACCTTCGACATCTCGATTCTCGAAGTCGGCGAGGGCGTGGTCGAAGTGAAGGCCACGAACGGCGATACGCACTTGGGCGGCGACGACATTGACAAGCGCATCATGGATTGGATCGTCGAGGAGTTCCGTAAGGACCAGGGAATTGATCTCTCCAAGGACCGGATGGCCCTGCAGCGGCTTAGAGAGGCGGCCGAGAAAGCCAAGATGGAGCTCTCGACGGTACTGGAGACGGAAATCAACCTGCCCTTCATTACCGCCGACGCTTCGGGCCCCAAGCACTTAACGATGAAGTTGACGCGCTCGCGCTTCGAGCAAATGTCGGAAGACCTGTTTCAGCGCTCGGTGGGCCCCGTGAAGCAGGCTATGAAGGACGCCGGGATGACGCCCGCGAAGATTGACGAGGTGGTGCTGGTGGGCGGCTCGACGCGCATCCCGCGCATTCAACAAATTGTGAAGGACCTGTTTGGCGGCAAAGAGCCGCACAAGGGCGTCAACCCGGACGAAGTGGTGGCGGTGGGCGCGGCGGTCCAAGCCGGGGTACTCGGAGGCGAAGTCAAGGACCTGCTGCTATTGGACGTGACGCCTCTGACGCTCGGGGTCGAGACCTTGGGGGGTGTGATGACTTCCCTCATCCAGCGTAATACGACCATCCCCACGCGCAAGGCGGAAATCTTTTCGACCGCTTCGGACAGCCAGAATTCGGTCGAGATCCACGTGCTGCAGGGCGAGCGGCCGATGGCGCGAGACAACCGCACGCTGGGCAAGTTTCATCTGGTGGGGATTCCCTCCGCTCCGCGCGGCGTCCCGCAAATTGAGGTGGCGTTCGATATTGACGCGAATGGCATTCTCAACGTCTCGGCTAAGGACCTGGGAACCGGCCGCGAGCAGAAGATCACCATTACTTCCTCGTCGGGGCTCAGCAAGGAGGAGGTCGAGAAGATGACCAAAGAGGCCGAACTCCACGCCGAGGATGACCGCCGGAATAAAGATGAAGTCGAGGTCAAGAACCGCGCGGACGCGATGGTCTATTCGACGGAGAAGACGCTAAAAGAGCATCGCGACAAGATCTCGGACGCCGACGCGAAGCAGATTGAAGCGGCCCTCGAAGAGGCCAAGCAGGCCATTAAATCCGGAAATACGAACGAGATCACGGCCGCCGTAGAGCGGCTGACGACGGCTTCGCATCGGCTGGCGGAAGCGATGTACCGGCAGGCTCGGCCAAGCCCCGGCGAGCCTCCATCCGATGCGGCGGGAGCGGGTGCCTCATCCGACGGCGGCTCGGGCGGCAAGGCCAAAGGCGAAGGCGAGGTCATTGACGCCGAAGTCGTGGACGAGGAGAAGAAGAAGAAAAACTAAGCAGAGCGGGGGACTCAGATGACAGCCAATCCGACTCAAGGCAAGCAAGAAAGCGAGCGCGCTCCGGGGCATCTCGCCCGCGTCGGTGTGGAATGCCCGAACTGCCGCTTCCGGCAGTTTATCGAAATCGAATTCGACCAGTGGCCGCCGGTGGCTCCGGTGGCGGAAATCCACAAGCACCTCGCCGAGTGGATGGTGTCCCACTGCCCGGATCATTTGAGTCTGAATGCGGCCGCGAACAAGAATTAACAGGCTCTGCCCCTGAGCCGCGTTGAACGACTTCCATCATGACCGAATAAGGGACAATGTCCGTCGGGACGCAAGAAGACTGTTACGGGACACCGGGCGTGTACTTGTGGACGCCCTCCAGGCCAGCCGGTGGGTTCCGAAGCGGTTGCGAGACCAGTTCCGGATGCGCCGCAAGGTGGTCGATCTTTTTCATAATCCGGCGGGCGACCGAGAGGTCGAGCTCGTTGAAGTCCCGTTGGAAGCGACGGGTGGTTACGATCGTGTACGCACTGCGCATTTCCGCCAAACGGTTCTCCGGGCGGTATGGAAGGAACAATCTCGAAACAGCGCGGGCAGGCCCGGACAGTGGCGAAATGAAGGCTCAACGTGCCCGCTTCCGCGAGGCCGCGAAGTCGCGTTTGAACTCTTCCCAAGGACGCGTTTTGCCGGACAGTTGCTGTTGCCGCGCTTCGCGGAGCCTGCGCACGAGGGCGGGGTTGTTAAAGATAAGAAAATCTTCGAAAGCGTCGTGCCATTCGTCAAGCGCTTCCCCGGCCCGAAGCCACTTGTTATACAGTTCGACAGGAATTTCAACCGTCGCGCCCATATTCAACTCCCGTCCCTAAGTTATCGCAGATTCGGGCGGGGAGCAACTGAACAGGCCGCGAGTCCTTGGGCGGAAGAGTAACCAATGGAATTCCGGCGCGCCCGCTGAGAATTGACAGGAAATTCCATGCCTGTAGGCACGCAAAAAGACTATTACGGGACACTGGGCGTAGCTCGTGACGCCAAGCCCGAGCAGATCCGCAAGGCCTACCGGCGCCTCGCCCGCAAGTTCCATCCCGACGTTAATCCGAACAACAAGGCCGCCGAAGAAAAGTTCAAGGAGATCTCGGAGGCCTACGAAGTCCTGAGCGACGAGAAGAAGCGGAAAGTTTACGACCAATTCGGCTTCTACTCGGACAACATCCCGCCCGGCGGCCCGGGCCCTGCGCCCTCTTCGGCCGGAGCGGGAGGCCCGGGTTTCGATTTTTCCGGTTTCGATTTTTCCGATATCGGCTCCGAGGGGGAGAAGGGTGGCGGCTCCGGCGGCGGGTTCCGCGACTTGTTCTCACAAATTTTCTCGCGCGGAGGAACCCCCAAACCCGAGGGCCCCGAGCGCGGCACAGACCTCGAACACCGCATGCACCTGGGTTTCTGGGAAGCCATTCGCGGAGCGCAGGTGCGTTTTACGGCCGCGCGCAGCGAAACCTGCGCGGCCTGCAACGGCACGGGCGCGGCGGGCGGGAAAAGCGTCACCTGCGCTGAGTGCGGAGGCAGCGGGAAGACCAACCGCGTGGTCGGCGCCATGCGGTTCTCGGTAAGCTGCCCCGTCTGCCACGGCACGGGCCGGCAGAAGCCGCCTTGTCCCGTCTGTCGCGGGGCAGGTCAAGTCCGAAGGCCCGAGTCGTTCGACGTGCGAATTCCGCCGGGCGTCGATACCAGCTCGCGCGTCCGTGTGGCGGGAAAGGGCAACGCGGGCTCGAACGGTGGCCCGCCCGGCGACCTCTTTATTGTGACCGAAGTTGATCCCCACCCGGTTTTCGAGCGCAAGGGCGACAACATCTATGTAAAGCTCCCCGTAACCGTGACGGAAGCGGCGCTCGGCGCCAAGGTGGAAGTGCCGACTCTGGATGGCCCGAGCACCATCCGCATTCCGCCCGGCACTCAGAGCGGACAAAAGCTCCGCCTGCGCGGCAAGGGCGCGCCGTCGCTCCGCGCCAACGCCCGCGGAGACCAGTTCGTGGAAGTTCAGGTCGTCGTCCCGCGCGTGGCCGACGAACGCACCAAGGAATTGCTGCGCGAAATGGAGCGGCTGAATCCCCAGGACCCGCGCGAGGGGTTGATGAAGGATGCTGCGAAGTGAGGATGCGAAAAACAGAAGGCAGAAGTCAGAAATCACGATGAAATACGCCCATCAAGAAACTCGAGTGCGGTGCGGGTCGCGAAGCTTCTCTTCTGTCTTCTTTCTTCTGGCTTCTAACTTCTGATTCCTGACTTCTCTATTTCCATGGCCAAGCGCGGCCGCAAAACCCGAAGCAAGGCCGGCTACATGATCTCGGCCGTGGCGGAGATGTACAACATCCACCCGCAGACGCTCCGCCTCTACGAGCGGGAAGGGATTCTGCTGCCCTCGCGCTCGAATGGCAATACGCGCCTTTATACTCAGAGCGACCTCGAGCGGCTGGAGTTCATTCTGAAGCTGGCGCGCGACCTGGGGGTGAACATCGCCGGCATCCACATCATCCTGAACATGCGCGAGCGGATGTCGGAGATGGAGAAGGAAATGCAGGCCTTCGTGGAATTCGTCCAAAAAGAAATCTTCGAGCGGCCACCGGTTGACGCGGAACGAATGCGCACGGCGCTGATGCGCGTCGGCCAGCCCCACATCGTCCGCTCGCGCCCGACAGGAAAATAACCAGCGTTCGAAACCACTGTAGTGGCGGCCGGAGTACGGCTGGCCCTAGCGCACAGCCCGGTTACCGAAGCCCGTGGCCGCGGCGGGGGAAACCGCCGGAATCTGGCATGCCGCCAAAGCCGATGGATGGCAAGCCAAGCAACCGGCGGAAATCCGAGACATGCCTACCCTGCCTGCGGTAGGCAGGCGCTGGGAGGCTAGAAAGCCGCCTGAATGTGCCACCCGCGCATGGAATCCGCATTCCGCGCGCGATATACTCTGGCTCCCTATGACCGTTGTTGTTGCCATGCTGCGCGGCGTCAACTTACCTTCCCACAATCGGATCAAGATGGTGGCTCTCCGCGACCTCTGCAAATCCCCCGTTCGCCAGGCGGCGCGGCATCGAACCGAGCAAACTCTTGGTTGATTTTCTCGCTAGCGATCCCTGTCCCGAAGCTCGAAACAACATTCTTACTATCAAGACCGATCCCGAAGAGTTACACATCGAGGGCAGGGAGCTCTACATCTATTTTCCCAATGGGGCTGGACGCTCAAAACTCTCGTGGCCTGCCATCGAGAGAGAACTGAAGACGACGGGAACGGCCAGAAACTGGAACACAGTCACCATGATGCTCGAAATCGCGGAGAAGCTGGAATCTTCCCCATGATGCCTCCGGCGTCGCACCTTTTTCAACCCCGCTGCAGAGCTTGCCTCAATGTCGCCGAGGTAGGATCCGACATAGAGCTTATGGGTGGCACACTCACGGCGTGTTGAGCTGTGAGTGGGGGCTCTTGGGCTCCAGCGTATGCGGGAACCGCCAGGGGCAGCTGTCCATCAATACTTGCCCGCGGGGCTCGAACCTGATTTAGAATCGTCTGGTGGCGAATCCCATTTGCAAAGTGTGCGAAGGGACGGGCTGGAAGCCCGTGGAGCGCGACGGCGTCCGGGCTGTCGAGCGCTGCGACTGCCGAGTGACCGAGCGTTCGGAGCGGCTTCTTGACCAGGCGCGCATCCCGCGCCGCTACGAGCACTGCACGTTTGAGAATTTCGACATCCGAAAGGACAAGGACACGGGCCGGCGCAACGCGACGCTGGAGCGGGCGCTGTTCTTCGCTCGCCGCTTTGTGGAGGAATACCCCGCCGAGTTTGGCTTGTTGTTTTATGGGACCACCGGTGTCGGGAAGACTCATCTTGCCGTGGCGGTGCTGCGTGAGCTGGTATTCGAAAAAGGCGTCGCTTGCCTCTTCTACGATTTTCGCGACTTGCTGAAGGAGATCCGCGACAGCTACAACCCTGTCTCCGAGACCTCCGAGCTGCGAGTCCTCCAGCCGGTGCTTGACGCGGAAGTGTTGCTTCTCGACGAAATGGCCGCGAGCGACCCGAGCAACTGGGTCAAGGAAACGCTGGCTCACATCATCAACTCCCGATACAACCAGAAGAAGACCACGCTCATCACCACTACGTTGCCCATGGGGGGAGGGTCGGACGGCGAGAAGCGCAACTCGCCTTCGGGCGAGCCCCTTGACGTGGAGCGCTCGCTCAGCCAGCTCGGGACAACGCTCTGCTCGCGCCTGTACGAGATGTGCAAGCTCGTGGAAATGAATTCGGATGATTACCGGCGTTCCATTAAGCAGGCCGGGTGCCAATTCCACAGCGAATAAAGCGCAGACGACGAGCGCGCATTGACTCCCCGCTTTGCGAACGATAGAATAAGTATTCCTGTTTCAAGTAGTGTCGGGTCGGAGGGGTGGGAGGCGTTCAATGTCTTCGGAGGAAGTCCTGCATTCCCTAGAGGTGTTCGAACAGGCCCCGGAAGCCGAGGCGGCGGTGCCCAGCCCTGTTTCCGAACCGGCCGATTCGGCCGACCCCGGAATCATGGGCGCGGATTTGGCCACGCTCCCAGCCGCCGCGCGCCACGAAGGAGAAATCGTCCAGGCGACCATCGTAAAAATCACCGACACCGATGTGCTGGTGGACGTAGGGATGAAGTCGGAAGGCGTCCTTGCAGTCGGCGAATTCAAAACCCGAGACGGCGCTCTGACCGTTTCACCCGGCGACGTCGTGCCTCTGTGGGTCGAGCGCTTCGACGAGCAGGAAGGCACGATCACACTTTCCCGGCAAAAAGCCGCGGCGGTCCAGGTCTGGGAAAAGATCGAACTCGCGCATCGCGACCAGACCAACCTTTCGGGGCGAGTGCTGGAGCGCATCAAAGGCGGGCTGATGGTGGACATCGGCGTGCGCGCCTTCCTGCCCGGCTCCCAGGCGGACCTGCGTCCTCTCCACAACATCGAATCGCTTCTTCAACAGGAGATTATCTGTAAGGTTATTAAAGTAAATCGTAAGCGTAATAACGTGGTTGTTAGCCGCAAGCTGGTCCTCGAAGAGGAACGTGACCTCCGCAAGGCCGAACTGCTCTCCAGGATCCACCCGATCCGTGGGAGCAAGCCCCCAAGGCATATCCGGTGGGGAGCCGCCTGAAAGGGAAGGTAATGAGCGTCACGGACTACGGGGCGTTTGTCGAACTCGAGCCCGGGATTGAGGGCCTGGTCCACGTCAGCGAAATGAGCTGGAGCCGGCGGCCCAAACACCCTTCGAAGCTCGTCCAGCCGGGCGAACTGGCCGAGGTCGCGGTGCTCGACCTCAATCCCGCTCAGCGGCGGATTTCGCTGAGCTTGAAGCAAGTGCTGCCCGACCCCTGGACGACGCTTTCGGACCGCATCAAAGTGGGCGCGGTGGTTTCAGCGCGCATCCGGAACTTGACCGAGTTCGGGGCCTTCGCCGAGCTCGAGGACGGCGTGGAGGGATTGATCCACATCTCGGACCTCTCCTGGACTCAGAAGCCGAAGCATCCTTCCGAGATCGTGCACAAAGGGCAGTTGGTGCGCGCCGTGGTGCTGAGCCTGGACGGTCAGCAGCGCCGCCTGTCGCTCGGCATGAAGCAACTCGAGACCGATCCCTGGATGGCGCTTGATTCAAAAATCAAGGTGGGCGACACCGTGAAGGGCAAAGTCGCGCGCGTGGTGTCTTTTGGCGCCTTCGTGGATCTCGGCCACGGCATCGAGGGACTCTGCCACTCTTCCGAAATGGGAGGCGAAGAGCAGGCTGGCCCAAAGCCGCTCGAAGCAGGAAGCGAACACGAGTTTCGCGTGATCCGCCTGGAGCCGGCGGGAAAAAAGGTTGGGTTGAGCCTGCGCACGGCCCCCGCCCCCGAGCCTCCGCCCGAAAAAACGAAGCGGCCGGAGAGCCCTTCGACCATGATGCAGGCGCTTTCGTCCGCGGGTCTGCTTCCCGCGGAACCCGCCCCGCTGGCTCCGGCGAAGCCCGCGGCGATGGGCGGGGAGCCGCACGCTTAGGATCAAAGAGCTCGAGGCAATCGGAATCGCCGGAAGAACCGACCCCGGCGGGTTCGCACTTTCGAGGAGACGACTATGACTAGAGCTGACCTCATTGACGGTATCTCGCGGGCCGTGGAGTTGAAGAGAAAAGAATCGGAGATCATCGTCGAGAGCGTATTCGAAAGCATCGTAAAATCGCTTCGCGCCGGGGACAAGATTGAGATCCGTGGATTCGGGAGTTTCCGCACCCGCCAGCGCAAGGCGCGCACGGGCCGGAATCCCAAGACCGGCGTGCGAGTGGATGTCCCGGCGAAGAAGATCCCGTTTTTCAAGCCCAGCAAGGAATTGAAGGACATTGTGAACGGGCTTCAGGCCTCCGAGCCTCCCACGGCCAGCCCGTCCGTCCCCCCAGCTCCGGGAGGCATTTCCGCCTGAGCCCCCGCCTAACGGCGCGGCGTCCAGCCCTCTGCCATGGATTACCTCTGGAGCCCTTGGCGGTACAGCTACGTCAGTCAGGTCGGCAAGTCTGACCAGTGCGTCTTCTGTGAGCTTCCCAAGGGCGATCCGGCGGGCGACCGCGAATCTTTGATCCTTTTCCGTGGCCGCTGGAATTTCATCCTCTTAAACAAGTTTCCCTACACTGTCGGTCATGCTTTGATCGTTCCTTACGAGCATCTAGCGGATTTCCCCAGGCTCGACGCGGAGAGGCTTCAGGAGATGATGAAGCTCGCGCAGGCTTACCAAACCGCTTTGGAAGCGGTTTACCACCCCGGCGGATACAATTGGGGGATGAACCTCGGTCAGGCCGCTGGGGCCGGCGTTCGAGACCACCTTCACTTGCACATTCTGGCGCGCTGGGTGGGAAGCGACAATTTCATGGCGGTGATCGGCGAAACTCGCCTCCTGCCCGAAGACCTCCGCTCGACCTACGATAAGCTAGCGGCTCGATTCCGGCCGTAAGGCTTATCCTCATGCATTGGCTTGTTGGGGAAGGCTCTACGGGGCTTCGTCTTCCTCTTCGAGCCCGGTAGGGGCGATGGGTGGAGCCTCTTCGGGATAAATGCGCCCGGCTACGCCTGTCTTCGCTTGCGGGAGGCCGTGAGCGCCGTTCAAGTCGTCCTGCCGAACCGGCTGGACGAGGAATCGGATAGTCTCATCTCCACGATGAGTCACTTCGTCCGGAATGACAAGCTCCAATTGGATTGGCTGCGAGGAGCGCACCTCGCCGGAGGTGACGAAATAAATCCCCCTGCGGGAGACATCCCGGGAAACGCCATCCGCGGTGTACATTTGGCCGCCTGATCGGCCCCACTCGACCCTGACGGGCAGCTCAATCTGATACCGGTTCTCCTGCCGGCGGTTCGACTCGGCCACAAGGTCCGCCTGGCGAGCAGAGCCTTTGGGAAGCATGATCTCCGTGCTCTCGGAAGCGCCGGAGACACGCGGAAACTCCTGCTGCGCCTTTTCGACCAAGCCGTCCACGAAGAAGTCGTCGTGGTCGGGGTCGTGGTGGAAAAGAACCAGGTGCTTGACGCCCACCTCGCTCGCGATTCGAGTGCCCTCCAGCCACGAACTATGGCCCCAACCTTTCTTATCGGCGGCCAACTTTTCCGGTGTGTACTGGGCGTCGTAGGCGAAAACGTCCGCCCCCCGAGCGAGTTCCCGCACCGTCTTGTCATGGAAAGCCGACCCGGGTTCGGTGTCGGTGGCGAAGACGAACACTCCGCCATCCGCCTCGATGCGGTAGCCAACACATTCCTGAGGGTGGTTGAGTGGCGCCGAGCTGATCGTCGCCCCGTTCAGGTTGACCGGGTGCTCGTCCAAATCGTGGAAATCGCGCTCCGCCCCCATAACACTCATGTTCACGGGGAAATAAGGACCGACCATCTGCCCTTCCACCGCCCCCTGAAGTTCGTTTCCCTTGCGCAGCACCGAGTGGAATAGGAAGGCGTTGCCTTTCCTGTAGAGCGGCAGGAAGAAAGGAATGCCCTGAATGTGGTCCCAGTGGAAATGCGTCAGGAAGATGTAGCCGCGGATCGGCCGCTCGCCGAACTCGCGCAGAAGGTTTTTGCCGAGAGCCCGCAGACCACTGCCACAGTCAAGAATTATCAGGGTCCCGTTGGCAAGCCGGATTTCGACACAGGGGGTGTTGCCTCCGTAGCGGGAATTCCGGCGCTCCGGTGTGGGTGTGGAACCCCTCACCCCCCAAAATTTGATGCGCATGGTTTTACCGCCGCAATTCCGTCAGGGGATCCCAAATGGCGTCCTTTCGGCGCTCCCAGCCTGGGCTCGCAGACGGTCCGCCAGTGACTCATTCCTAATTTGAGACGTAGCGCTCGTCACGCAAGCGCGGAACTGCCATCTGCCCCGATGAATCGGGGCGCTACATCACAGAATTAGGACAGCTCCCGCCAGTGAGGCCGCCCACTCCCAGAAGCCTAATAGATTTATTCTAACCAAAGCAAGCCAAAATATAAACGGCGGATTTGACTGCCCGCGCGCTCGAACCTAGAATGGTTTTAGGGTCTGATCCTCATGGATGAGCCGGGATTTTCGCTCTTTGCCACGCCAGCGCGGTACGAGCGCCGGCCGTTGCTCGCGCGCAGCCTGAGGATCTTTGGCGAATTCGCCTATCTGACTCTCTTGCTGCTCGCGGCGGGCCTCGGGTCGCTTGCCGGGCTGGTCTTCGTCTATTCCTCCGACCTGCCGCGCGTCGAGCAGCTTGAAGACTATCGTCCGGACGTAATGACGCAGCTTTACGCCGACGACGGCACGGTCATCGGCAGCTTCGCGCTCGAGCACCGCGTGATTGTCAACTACGCCCAGATTCCGCCGGTCCTGAAAGACGCCGTGCTTTCGATCGAGGACCGTCATTTCGAGAGTCACTGGGGTGTGGACGTCATCCGAATCGTGCGGGCGGGGCTGACGGACTTGTTCGAATGGAAGAAGGCGCAGGGCGCCAGCACCTTGACGCAGCAATTGAGCCGCCTCCTGTTCCTGACCACGGAAAAAAGCTGGCGAAGGAAATTCCAGGAAATGCTCGTCGCCATTCAGATCGAGCGCTATTTCACCAAAGCGCAAATCCTCACCATGTATATCAATATCATTCCGCTCGGCCACGGAAACTTCGGCTTCGAAGCGGCTTCCGAGTTCTATTTCGGCAAGCACCTGAACGAGCTGACGCTGCCGGAAGCCGCCCTGCTCGCTGGCATCCCGCGCTCTCCGACGGGGTATTCGCCCATTTTGCGGCCTGATCGGGCGAAGGCGCGCCGCAACCTCGTCCTCGCTGCCATGCTCACAACCGGGAAGATCACCCGCGAGCAGTACGTCAAGGCCGCTGAGGCGCCGCTCGGCCTTAATATCCAACATTGGAATTACAACTTCGCTCCTTACTTCGTCGAGGAGGTCCGGCAGTTCCTGGAGAAAAGGTACGGCTCGGAGACAGTGCAGTCGAAGGGGCTGAAGGTTTACACCACCTTGAACCTGCGCTTGGAGCGAATCGCGGAACAGGCGCTCGCCCAGGGCCTGCACGACGACGACAAGCGGCGCGGCTGGCGCGGGCCGGAAACCAACATTTTGAAGACCCCGGTCCCCCTCCCGAACGGGGGAAAGGCAACGCTCGCGACCTTCGAGGACCAAGATTGGAGAAAACCGCTGGCCGTGGGAAGCTGGGTGCACGGGCTGGTGATGGACGCGAAGCCGCCTCAGGTGACGGTGCGCTTCGGGAGCGTCATCGCGCGCCTCGAGCCGCCCGACTTCGCCTGGACCGGCCGCCCGGCCCAAGAGCTCTTCGCGCCCGGCGACGTGGACCTGTTCCTCATCAAGGAGGCGAAAGGCCCCACGCTTCGCGCCGTCCTCGACCAGTACCCGGACGTGCAAGGAGCGTTCGTGGCGATTGAGAACTCCACCGGATCCATCCGAGCCATGGTGGGCGGATACGACTTCAACGAGAGCAAATTCAACCGCGCCCTCCAGGCGGAACGGCAGGTGGGCTCCTCCTTCAAGATCTACGTTTACGCACAAGCCTTGCTCGACGGCGCGAGCCCCTTCGATATGATTGAAGACGTCCCGGTGAGCTATTCGACGGCCTCCGGAGTATGGGCGCCGCACAATTACGACGATAAGTTCGAAGGCAGGATTACTTTGCTCCACGCGCTGGCGGAGTCGCGCAACGTTCCCGCCGTCCGTCTGCTCGACCGCGTGGGGGTGAATAAGGTGATCGCGCTTTGCCACAAGTTCGGCATCACGTCGCACCTCACGCCCGTGCTGCCTTTGGCGCTCGGGGCCTCGGACTTGACTCTCCTCGAGCACGCCTCGGCGTTCACCACCTTCCCCGACGACGGCGTCCATATCGCGCCGCGCATGATTACGCGCGTCGCCAATTACGACGGCCGGGTCATGGACGATTTTCCGCCTCAGGTCACCGACGTCCTGCCCGCGCCCATCGCCAGGCTGGAAATCTCCATGCTGCGCGAAGTCATCAACTCCGGCACGGGAGTGCGCGCTAAGTCCCTGAGTCGTCCCCTGGCCGGAAAAACCGGGACCACCAACGATTTCTCCGACGCCTGGTTCATCGGATTCTCGCCTTCGCTCACCGGGGGCGTTTGGGTGGGGTTCGACGACCATCGCACGCTCGGGCCGCGCGAGGAGGGCGCGCGCGTCGCTCTCCCCGTCTGGATGGACTTCATGAGCCAAGCCCTCAAAGACCAGCCCGCCGAAGATTTTCCCGGCTCTCCACTGCTCACCAGCCCCGACCAGGTGAAGGTAATCCTCGGCCGCCGCGAGACCCAACCCGTGCTCGTCGGCCGTACCACGCCGTAGCCGGTCACCAGTCGTGTCGAAAGACCCTTTGACGCTGTCATCCTAATCCCGCAATCGCGGGAGAAGAATCTGATTTGGCGGGCCCAGATCGGGGCTTCACGTCTTTGCGGCTTGGCGTGAAACTGAGCGGTCCCCTTATTCTGTACCAACTTCAAGGTGAGTCTCCAGGTGCTTGTGCTTTGGCCAGCTCGGGGCTAGCCCCGAGCTGGCCAGCGAATTCGTTTGGCGGCCTCTGGCGCAGCGTCAAGCCCTCTTCTCGATACAGCCGATACACCCCCTTCTTACCCACTTTCCAGCCCTCGCGGTTCGGCAGCACTTGGATCTTCCGATAGCCGTAGCGAACTCGAGCTTGGGCGATCTCCCGAATGCGAAACCGCAGCGCGGTCTGCGGATCCTTCTGGCTGCCATACCGCCGCGTCGAACTAGCCAGCCGCGCGACTTTACACGCGCGTCGTTCACTGACATCGTATCCGCCGCACAGGTACCCCACCACCGGGCGGCGCCGCGAGGGCTTCACAATTTTTTTGACAGCACGTCCTGCAGCATGACCTTGTCCAGCGTCAGGTCGGCCACCACCCGCTTCAGCCGAACATTCTCCTCCTGCAACTGTTTC
>QHZN01000175.1 GCA_003225365.1 Acidobacteriota bacterium | reverse complement strand
ATCTAGCAGCGCGCCGAGAAACATGTCGCCGCTGATTCCGGCAGAGCCGTCGAGGTATGCTCGTTTCATATCAGCCTCGGAAGGATTTCCCCCGACTTTCCATGGAGGACCCAATCAGCCATGAAATCGAGGCCGGTGGGCTCCAGGTTGACGACCGCCACGCGCGCGCCGGAACGCCGAGCTTCTTCGGCCAGCCCGGCCGCAGGATAAACCGTTGCGGAAGTGCCGGCGACAAGAAAAATCTCCGCGCGGCGGCTCGCCTCTTCCGCGCGCCGCCAAGTCTCCGGCGGCAAAGGCTCGCCAAACCAGACGACGCCGGGACGAAGCAACGCGCCGCACCGGCAGCGCGGCGGGATCACACGAAGCGGCACTTCCTCGTTTCTCTCCTCCGCCCCGCAGACTACGCAACGCACCGTCCAGATGTCCCCATGGAGCTTCAATATATTTCGGCTCGCTTGCCCGGCCGGGTTTCCATGCGCCGCGGGAATGCCAGCCCGATCGTCGAGCCCGTCCACATTTTGGGTTACGAGCGTGAAGCCACCCTCAGAGCGCCGCTCGAGCAGGGCGAGCGCGCCGTGACCCGGGTTCGGCTCGGCGCGACAAATCGCGTCCCGCCGCCAGTCGTACCATTCCCAAACCAGCCGTGGGTTCCGCGCGAAAGCCTCCGGCGTCGCGAGGTCCTGCGGTGAAAAATTCCTCCACAGACCGCCGGCGCCTCGAAACGTTGGGATGCCGCTTTCGGCCGAAAGGCCCGCACCCGTCAACGCCACGATCCGCCGCGCCCCGCGAAGCGCCCGCGCCAACTCGGCGATGGCCCCCTCCAAAGCCGGGCCAGAAGATGTGCGGTTCACATTCACCCGAGGCGTCCGGTGAGAAAGAACATCGAAAAAAGAGTGTATGCCCGCCGCTCAAAAATTGTCAACGAAAGCGCGGTACTGGTGAGGGCGGAATTTTCAGGTTAAACTGCGGAGGATGAGGCTCATCTCGGTTCGCGTGACGGCATTTCTGGCGGCGCTGGTTCCGCTGAGCGAGATCCTGTCGCCGGGGGCAGGGGCGATTCGTGAATCTGTAGGGGCGATTCATGAATCGCCCCTACACCGCTTGGCTTCGCAGGCGTCACCACGCACGTCCTCGGAACAATCAAGGACAGGCCATCCAATAAAGAGCTCGAAGGCGGACGCGGGATCGTCGGAGCTTTTTGGCCGCGCGAAGGAATTGCTCACCGAAGGCTCGCTCGAGCAAGCACGCCAGACCGTTGAAGAAGGGCTCGCGCTCGACGCGAAGAGCGCGCCCGGGTACAACCTGCTTGGCCTGATCGAGGTCCAGGAAAAGGACTACGCGCGCGCGGAGGCGGCGTTCGAAAAGGCACTGAGGTTCAACCCGCACTCGGCCGACACGCACAATAATCTCGGCAACTGCTATCTCGCCGAAAGCAAGCCTGACCTCGCGGAAAAGCAATTTCGCGCCGCGCTGGCGCTCGATCCGTCGAACCGAGGCGCGAATTACAACTTGGGGCTGATTCTCGTCTCGCGCCACGAGCCTCGGGAAGCCATCGCCCATTTTCTGCGAGTCCGTCCGGCGGATGCCCAGACGCTTTTCATTCTGACTCAGACGTATTTCGCGGCGGGCGAGAAGCGGAAAGCCCTGGAGTGGGCGGCGCGGCTTTCGGCCGAGGCCAAAAACGACCTGCGCCTGCACTTCACGCTGGGCGTGCTGCTTGCAGCGAACAAGCAATACGAACCAGCAGGGCGGGAGCTCGCAGCGGCGGACGCACTCGAGCCCGGCACCTTCGAAATCCTCTTTAACCTTGGGCAGGTCTACCTCCGCAGCGGCCAGCCGACCAAGGCGGAGGCGGCTCTCGAGCGGGCGCTCAAGCTCCAGCCAGATTCCCCCGAAACCCTCTACTATCTCGCCCGGGCCAAAGCAGACCTGCACAGGGACCTGGAAGCGCTCGAACTACTGGTCAAGGCGCGCAAGCTCGCCCCGACGAATACGGACGTCATTTTCCTGGCCGCGCGGCTTTCCATGAACGAGCGGTTCCATGAGGACGCCATCCCGTGGCTGGAAGAGGGGCTGAAGATAGCGCCCAACCGCGCGGACCTGCACGCCGCGCTCGGCGAGTGCTATTTCATTGCCGGCAAAGTGGACAAGGCGCTCCTGGAGTTTCAGGCACTCACCAAACTCGACCCGTCTGCACGCTCGTACGCCTTCGCTGCCCTCGCTTACCGGAACCTGGGAAGGTTCGACGAAGCAAAGACCTATCTCGAGCAGGGATTGAAGCTCGACCCGCGGAATCCCGCTTGTCTGTATAACCTGGGCTATATCGCCAGCCGGCAGGGCAACTACGACGAGGCCGAGAAGTGGTTCGAAAAAGCCCTCGCGATGAGCCCCGACTACAGCCAAGCCATTTTGGAATTGGCCGGCATCAAGATGGACCAAAAGAAATATGGCGAAGCCATCCCGCTCCTGCGCAAATATACGCAACTCGACCCGCACCCCGCGCCCGCTTATTACAAGCTGGCGATGGCGGAGCGAAACCTCCACCAGACGGACGCCGCCGAGCGGGATCTGAAAATCTTCCAAACGCTCTCGAAAGACTCCAGTTCCGGCCCCTATCCCTTCCAAAACCTATTCGACTACCTGGACAAGCGCGCCGGACTGGCCCCGACCGAGCAGTCGCGTGTGGACCTCGAGCAGTTGCGGCAAGAAGTGAAAATTCATCCCGACCGGCCACAAAACATCTACCTGCTAGCTTCGGAGAACTTGGACGCGGGCCAAGTGGAAGAGGCGCGGCAAGCGATCGCGCGGCTCGACCAGTTGAGCCAAGGCGATTTCCGCACGGCGGTGGGCGTGGGCGTGCTTCTCGCCCGTCACCGGCTGTATCGCGAAGCCGTCGAGCACTTCCAAGCCGCGCTCAAGGCCAATCCCGGCTCCGACGATACGTGGTTCGACTTGGCAGACGCCTACTTTCGCGCGCGAGATTACCCGAACGCTCTCGACTCCATCCGACATGTCTCGCTGGAGGGACAAAAGGATACAGGTTACGTTTACCTGCTGGGCGACATCTACGCCCACCTCGGCCAGATCGACCAGGCAGTGAACCTCTTCCGCCAAGTCATTGCCGTTAACCCGGACAAAGACCAGGCCTACCTATCGCTTGCCCTCACTTATCTGCGCTCGGGTAACGCGCCGAACGCCGGGCGGACGCTCGAAGAGGGTCTGGCGCGCACGCCGGATTCCGGGGAACTGTTTTGGGGAAGGGGCGTCCTCGAGGCCGTCACGGGGAAAGCCGAACAGGCCGAGGCTTACTTAAGAAAATCAGTGGACCTGCTTCCCGAATGGCCCGCCAGCTATTCGGCGCTGGGGGTCCTCTATTACCAGACGGGTCAGACTGGCAGGGCGCGCGAAACCTTGAAGGAGTTTACCCAGAGCGGCGCGCGCGGCTCTCTGGATGTTCAGCGAATCGAGCAGGTGCTCTCCGCGGCTCCTGATTCATCGGGACCAGAAGTCGCCCACGACATGTCCAGTCGCGACCGCCAGCAATTCTTGCAGATCGCGCTTTCCCTCGCGGATCAGACGCTTTAAGCGAAACTCTCACGGGCCCCTTTAACTTCTCCCGGCAGACGCCAAGGCGATGGAATCCCTGGGAACCGCCGGAGCAAGATTGCCTCTGCCCCTCAGTCGGTCGGTGGCGAGGCGGGGCCGCTGGACTCTCGAACCACCAATTTCGCCGGGATAGCGTATTCCCTCCCTTGCGCATCTTCCGAAGAAGAAAGTTCGTTCAAGGCGTCCGCGGCGATCCGGCGACGCACGATTGCGCCGATCAGTTCGGGATTGAACTTCGACGTTGTTTTGGCCACGCGCTACGTCGCGGATGGTCATGCCCATTCCTGGAACGCGCCCGAAATCTGGGCGCGGGCGTAATTAGATTTCGATATGGGCGTTAATAGAAACAGGGGATTGCCCGCCCGCTTCTCTGATTACTTTGGCGCGCAGACGTACTAAAAACTCAAAAAAAGTACTTGACGAGCGTCTTTGTAGGGCGTATTAGACGTTCACCATTTAACGGTTGCGTGTCTGCGTCGGGGCGGTTGGCCGGGTCAAATTTGGAGGGGCGACGGTTCGCAAAATCCAATAGGACTTTCGAACGTTCTTTTAACAACCAGTTCAATCCGGAAGCGCATGGAGCGAGCAATCTGCATCGCAGACAAGCCTGATCTCGGCGCCGCATGATCCTTGACCGCGACCGGAATTGTAAGTGAAAGCCCAGCGGTAACACCACGTGGCTACAAGAGCGAGGAGGAGAAGGCAATGAAGAAAGGCCAAGTTTCGTTGAGGTCAAGGGGAACAGTCGTGGCAGTGCTGCTCGTGGCGCTTTGTAGCGCCCACAGCCTTTACGCGCAGATTGACACCGGGTCCATCCAGGGGACGATTACGGACCAGACCGGAGCGGTGGTCCCGGCGGCGAAGGTCACGCTTACAAACGAAGGCACGAACCTCGCCATCACCACCACGAGCGGCGCTGACGGCGGCTACATTTTTACCCCCGTCAAAATCGGTACGTATTCGATGACGGCGGAGGCACAGGGTTTCCAGAGGGTGACGCAAAGCCACCTCACGGTGAATATTGACCAGCAGCTTGTGGTGGATCTCTCGCTCAAACCCGGCGCCGTGAGTCAGACGGTTGAAGTTACGTCCGCTCCCCCCCTCCTTCAAACGCAGACAGCTTCGGTCGGACAGGTGGTCGGCAGCCGGGACGTCAATAACCTTCCGTTGAACGGGCGCAACTTTACGTTCCTCGCCCAAGTCGTCGTCGGGGTCAATACGCCGCAGGCGGATACGCGCGGCAACGCCGCCACTGGCGCCTTCGCGGCCAATGGCCTACGGCCCGCTCAAAATAACTACCTCCTCGACGGCATTGACAACAACGAAGATACCGTGGACTTCCTGAACGGCACGAACTTCGTTGTTCTGCCGCCTGTGGACGCCATCCAGGAGTTCAAGGTCCAGACCTCGGATTACAGCGCGCAGTATGGGCGCTCCGGTGCCGCCATTCTGAATGCCACGATCAAGTCCGGAACGAACAACCTGCACGGTGACGTATTTGAATTCGTTCGGAATGACAAATTCGACGCGGCGGACTTCTTCGAAGATGCCGGAGGTATCCAAAAAGGCGAGTTCCGACTGAACCAGTTCGGCTTCACCATTGGCGGGCCGGTGGTGATCCCTCACGTGTACGACGGGCATAACAAGGTCTTCTTCTTCGGAGACTATGAAGCTACTCGAAGGCGGCAAGGGGGTGTGTTTACGACCTCAGTTCCGACAAACCTTGAGAGGAGCAGCTTGAATGGCGCATTGACCAGCGGAACCCCAGCCGACTTCTCCGAGTTGATCACGGGCCAGGCGGGCAGCGGCACCCACACCGACTTGCTCGGCCGGACGGTGCCGGTCGGAACCGTTTTTGACCCCGCGACAACGCGCCCCGTAACCCTGGGGACAACGGATCCGGTCACGAGCCTGACACCGACGGCATCAGGCTTTGTGCGCGACCCGTTTTATACCTGTGGCATCACGGGGGTCACCACCTTCCCGCAGACGGGCTGCCTGCTTAACCAGATCCCCGCGGGCCGGCTCGATGCGAACGCGATTAAGCTCTTGAATCTTTTTCCCACTGCGAACGGATCGAGCCTTTTCGGCAACTACACAGCTTCGCCGGTCCTCAAAGAAGACCGCAACGCATTCGACACTCGGCTGGACTTTAACAAGAGCGACCGGGACCAAATTTTCGGACGCTTCAGCTACGTGAACGATCCCCAATTCATCCCCGGTCCCTTCACAGGGATTGCGGATGGGGGAGCATTCCAGCAGGGCCTTCAGGGCGCCATTTCTATTCAAGGAGCCCTAAGCTCTGCCCATACGTTCTCGCCCAGCACCATCAACGAAGTGCGGCTCGGGGAAAACCGCATCCATACCTCGCGTTTCGGCCCCGTCGCTACCCAATTCGGAATTCCCGCGCAGTATAATGTCGCAGGTCTGGACTCCCTCCAATGTTGCGAAAATGGCGGCTTGCCCGCGTTCGGAATCAGCGGTCTGAACACGCTCGGCTCGAACGCCTTCTTGCCCTCGGATGAGATCAGCCAAACGACCCAATTGGCCGACAACTTCACGAAGGTGTACGGCAAGCACAGTTTCAAAATGGGATTGGAATACCAGCACGTGAAATACTCCACCCTTCAGCCACCTTGGTCACACGGCCAGTTCAATTACGATGGGGTTTACACCAACATACCGAACAAAGCGACCGACAACACTGGCCCCGCCCAGTTTGTGCTCCTTCCCTGCCCCGGACTATCGCCCACGCCGGCAGGTATGACCGCGCCCTCGGGCTGCCCTAGTGTGACGAATGCAATCCCCAACGTAGGGGGATCGGACGCAGTCTTTACCTCCAATATCTCGCTCACGGACGACCTAAAGAACTATTGGGGCACGTACTTTGAGGACGACTGGAAGATGAGTCCCAAGCTGACATTGAATCTCGGTGTACGGTGGGACTATTTCGGCCAGACGCACGAGCACTTTGGCGCCCAGGCCAATTGGATTCCGGGCGCGCCAGGCACAGGAACCGGCGCGACGGGCACGGGGGCCCAATACTTGATTCCGGTCCGGCGCAAGGGCGACGTGCTATCCTCGGGCCCGAACGGCTTCACGACCCTTCTCGCCCAAGACGGCATCAACCTGGTCTACAGCAACAACCCTAGCCTCGGCGTGTCGCAGAAGAAGAATTTTTCACCGCGCATTGGGTTCGCTTACCAGATCAACCCGAAGTTGGTGGCGCGAGGCGGCTTCGGCATCTTCTACGGCGGGTTTGAAAACCGAGGCTTTTCGCCGAACATAGGCGAAAACTACCCGTTCCAGTTCAACTTCGCATTCTTTAATCCTAACGGTGAAGCGCCGATAGCCGTGCCCGGTTTTGCATCCACCACGCCTTGCGGCCAAGCCTACGCCTTCGAGCTGGGCTTCACGTGCACACCGCTCTCGACAGCGGTGGTCAATGCCGAGGGCCTTTCCCTGCGAGGCATCCAATACAACTATAGTACGCCTTACACTCTGGGCTACAACATGACGTTCCAGTATGAGATCAACCCCACACTTACCTTGACGTTAGGCTATGTGGGCAACACGGCGCGCCACCTAGAGGTGTTTCCAGGGGCAAACGAGCCGTCCCAGATCCTCGCACCGGGCACCTGCCTCGAGGCGCCGACCTGCCCTGGGACAAATCCGGGCAATGTGAGCTACGTGCCGTTCCCCGACTTCGGAACCGGAGGAAGCTATGCCGCCACCGAAGGCGACAGCTATTACCACAGCTTGCAGACGTCTCTTGAGAAGCACTATGCCAACGGCCTTGCTTTCCTCGGGACCTACACGTGGTCGCACTGCCGGAGCGACTCCGGGGATCTGCTCAATGGCGGATCCATTGGATATCGTGCCCCGTACGTTCCGGGTTTCGGGATCCAAGGCGATTATGGTGACTGCGACTTCGATATCCGGAGCGTCATCCACTTCAGCGGCGGATACGATCTTCCCATAGGCAAGGGTAAGACCTATTTCTCCGGCGTCGCCGGTGCCGCCAACCAACTCGTGAGCGGGTGGAGCACGCAGTGGATCGCGACAATCGAAGGGGGCCAGCCCATGACGATCGGCTGCCCCGCGGGAACTCCAGCCGGAGTCGGGTGCGACGCGAATACCGTTGGCAGCCTGAACAGGCACGGGTCAGGTGCTCCCGATCACTTCCTGAACCCCCTCGCCTTTTCTCAGCCGTGCATAGCTGGTGCAGCGGGTTGCACTGGCCTCCAAGCGCTCGGGGGGCCTAACAGCCAAGTCACTGGACCCGGCATCGGGCGGCTCGACTTCTCGTTGTTCAAGAACTTTCAGTTGAGCGAACGCTACCGGATGGAGTTCCGAAGCGAATTTTTCAACGTCCTAAACCATCCGACGTTCAACGCTCCAGGGTTCGGTGGCAACGGCGTCGTCGCCATCGGCGGGTCAACGGACTTCACGAACTCGAATTTCGGCAAGATTGGCTCGACGCGCTTCCCGTTCAACGACCCGCGCCAGATCCAATTTGCGCTGAAGCTGTATTTCTAGGAGGCTACTTAAAGACCCGCGGCGTGCCCGTCAGCCGACGGGTAGAGGCCGGCCACAGCCGGGCCTGACACTACGATGCCGGTCCCGCAGAGCGGGACCGCCGAAGGCACACTGAAAGCAGAGCCATGCGACAAAATCATGGCGCCCTCAACTGTGGGGGCGCCCTATGTTTTTTCGGCTCGCCCTGAAGGGGTCGCACGACATTACCCCGCCCGCGTGCAGCGGTGCTAAGATAGACGCTATGTCGCGGACGTGCCGGCGGACGATGGTTTTCCTGTCAGGCGTCGCGCTGATCGCGGCGTTCGGGGCGCGTGCGGGAGCCCTGCCTCCGCAGGCAGGCCTGCTTCCGCAGACAGACGCGCACGATCCCTCGAAACTCGATTTCCAGTCCGCGCTCTCTCACTACAACGCCGGGGACTATTCTCGAGCCGCCCAGGAACTCGAGGCCCTTGCCCGGCAGGCGCCCGAGAGCTTCGACGTCGAGGAGCTCCTGGGGCTTGTCTTTTCCGCGGAGGGCAAGGACGCGGAGGCGCTGCCGCGCCTCGAAAAGGCCGCGCGGCTGAAGCCGAATTCCGCATCGGCAAGATGCAACCTGGCGGTGAACTATTCGAAGCTCGGGAAAAACGATTTGGCGGAGTCGGCGTTCAGGAAGGCGATCGCGCTCGATCCTCACAACGTTGACACCAACCACGATTTTGGAGAATTCTACGTGCGAGCGGGGAAACTTCCGGCCGCCATACCGTATCTGGAAGAAGCCCAGCGGCAGGACCCAACTTCTTATGAAAACGGTTACGACTTGGCTCTGGCATATGCGCTAACGGGCCAATGGAAACCGGCCCAGCGGCTGATTGAGCCATTGCTCGAAAAAAAGGACACGGCCGAGCTGCACAACCTGCTCGCCGAAGTGGACGAGGGCGGGGGCGATTACGTGGCGGCCGCGAATGAGTATCAGCGAGCCGCGCACATGGACCCGAGCGAGTCGAACTTGTTCGATTGGGGAAGCGAGCTGCTCCTGCACCATACGATCGACCCCGCCGTCGAGGTTTTCACTCAGGGGCTCAACCGCTATCCGGGTTCGGCGCGCCTGGCGGTGGGGCTGGGCCTGGCGCTTTACTGGCGCAGCAGCTATGACGACGCCGTGAAAGCCCTGCTCAAGGCGACAGACCTCGCGCCCGCGGACGCCCGCGCGTACTACTTCCTAAGCAAGGCTTACGACATGTCACCGGGCCAGGCCGACGAGGTCATCGCGCACTTCGCGCGCTTCGCCGAGCGCGAGCCCCGTGACGCGCGAGCCGCCTATTACTATGGGATGAGTCTGTGGAAGGGCAAGCGGTCGGAAGGCTCCATCGCGCTGCTCAATCAAGTCGAGGCCCTCTTGAAAAAAGCTTCGGCCCTCGATCCCTCCTTTGCCGACGCCCACCTTCAGCTCGGAAACTTGTACTCCCAGGAGCGCCGCTACGAAAACGCGGTGCCCGAATATCAACAGGCCTTGCGCCTCGACCCGAACATTCCCGACGCCCATTACCGGCTCGGCCAGGCCTACGTTCACCTCGGGAAGAAAGACCTGGCCGAGAAGGAATTTCATGTCCACAAGGAGCTTTATGAAAAGCACTTGGCCGATGTGGACGAGCAACGTACAAAAATCCGGCAGTTCATTTACTCGATCAAGGGAGACCATTCCGGGACGTGATTTACCTTCGGGGACGGCTTGCTGTAGCGGCGAGCTGCGCTCGCCGCCGAAATATCGGCGATCATAGATCGCCGCTACAGCTCTCAGTTTGGGAAAGCCGATGAATCGCAGAAGGTTTCTAGGTGGAACGGCGGGCGCGGGCGCCGCGGCCTGGGCGGGAGCAGCTCGCGCCCTTGGAAAGCCGCGGCCGCTCTGCCCTCCCTCACCCGCGGGACCTTTTCCCGCCAGGGATTCCGGCGAGCGGCATCTCATCATCCCGACAGACAAGCCAGACGAGTTCAACCTGAAGGTGATGGAGTTCAACCCCATCGCGGCGCCCAAGCCGGAAGAGTGGGAACTCGAAGTCACCGGTCTCGTCGAGCGCCCGCTCAGACTGCGCCTCAAGGACCTCCGGTCGCTCGCGGCGGTAACGCAGAGCAGCCGGCTGAAGTGCGTGCAATGCTGGTCGGCACGGATTACCTGGAACGGTTTCGGCGCCCAAGAGCTGCTCAAAATTATTAAGCCCAAACCCTCGGCAACCTGGATGAGGGTGGATTCGGCGGACCTCTACTACGACTATCACAGCCTGGAAGACTTGCTGCATCCCCACACGCTCTTCGCGCTCGGGATGTACGGCAAGCCATTGACGCCCGAGCACGGCGCGCCGTTGCGTCTGGTGCTGCCCTTCAAATATGGCTACAAGTCCACAAAGCTGATCACGAAAATAACGCTGACGACGCACGGCGGCCAGGGCGTGGTGGCGGATACGTGGCCTTATTACTCCCAAACAGGCAACATTGAGGCAGGGTACGACCATCCGTTCGATTTTCCGGGCATGACGAAAAAGATCAGTGGGGGCGAAATCACCGAATACTGACTTCGCTCGCCGTTCGGGGGCTGGCCTCGAAATGGATTGGTTGGTGAAAAATAGGGACGTTCCAGGCTGTAGCGCCGCTCTCGGAGCGGCACGCCTTTCTTCGCCGGACCCGCATCCGCGTAACCGGCCCAACCGCGGCAGCGGGCTAGGCCGGCGCGACCTGCTCCGCGTGGTTGCGGCTTTCATCGCCGACCACGTTCTGCCGCGCCGGGGGTCGGCGAAATCCTTCCAAGACTACTCGAAGCCGCGGCACCACGCCGTCATCGTCACTTTCGGAGGCGGATGCCGGTACCAGGATACGCTCGCCCCGGAAGGCTGGCCGAACATTCCGCATATCACCCAGGACCTGGTTCCCCAAAGCTTCCTTTACCCCGCCGCCTTCAATCAAGGGATTACGGGCCACTTCAATTCGAGTGCCGCGCTCATCACGGGCAACTGGCAATACGTGGACTCGTTCGGCAGCGAGCCGCCGCGCACCCCGACGCTGTTTGAATGCCTCCGGAAGGAGCGGAAATTACCGCCTGAAGAAACCTGGGTCATCGCCACCAACAAGAGTTTCAGCCTGATCGGCGCGAGCGGCGAGCGCCAATTTGGCGCGCCCTACTCCGCCAACGTCATCCTCCCCAAGCAACTCCTGCTCGAAGCCATTCATCAGGCCGTCAGCGCGGAAAAAGGACCTGGGGTGGAAGACCGCGAGGCTTTCTACAAGCAAATGCTCTCCGCCCTCGACGAGGGATACGAGAGCTACGGGTGGAAGGTCCACCCATCCAAGCACAATCTGGACGAGCCGCTCAAGGCGAGCCTCGAGAAGGCTCTGCTCGATTTCTTCAACGACCCGCGCGTGCCTTCGAGTGGTGACGAGCTGACCTTTTTCATGGCCAAAGAGGTCATGGCGCGCTTCGCGCCGGCGCTGATGCTGGTGAACTTTTGGGACATCGACATCGCGCATTACGGATCCTACTCGCTATACCTTCAAGCGATCGAGCGCACGGATCGCCTGGTATGGGAGCTCTGGCAGACGGTCCAGGCCTCGCCCGAATTTCGCGACCGCACCACGATGTTTGTGATCCCCGAAGTGGGGCGCGACGGAGACGTCCACGGCAACGGCTTCGCGAACCATCGCAGCGGGGACGACTCCTGCCGGAGGGTTTGGCTGCTCGCTTGCGGCGAGGCCGCGCCCAAGCGCGCGGGCGCGGAGCGGCCCATCCGCCACATTGACATTGCGCCGACCGTGGGGGCGATTCTTGGCTGCAAGCTTCCGGAGGCCCAAGGCCAGCCGCTCCTCGAGCTCGCCATCTGAATTCCGCCCCGCGAGGCCGGGGCCCGAGCATGCACCATGGAGATCTACGCCGGGCTCGAGCCCGAAGCCAAACAACTGGTCCACGAGCACAGCGAGGTTGTGGCCCGCCTGCCCCTCACTTTTCTCGTCTTCACGCTAGTGGATATCCGAAAATGGTCTTCACTGTTTCAGCCCGAACAAAGATATTTCCGGGCGCTCTTCGAACAGCTCTCCGCCTTCGATAACCCGCAGTTCGAAAGCGTTTTCGGGGACCTCTCGCACTTCGAGGTAAAGGTGGGGTGCGAGCGTGCTCGGGCGGCGGATCCAATGACCGCGCGGGCGGAATTGGAAAACAGCCTCCGGTCCAAAGGCGCATATGCGGAGTGGCGAAGCCGGATTGACGCCATTTTTGAAAAGCTCGAGCCGCTGTTGGACGCACGCCTCTACGCCCCGTCCGACCTCGGGCCGCGCCTGGTGGTGATGATTTACGGGCAAGGGGTCGCCATCGAGCGCGAGACGCTCTGGAAACGGTTCCGCGAGGCTGCCGTCCGCGTCCCACTTTCGCTCGGCGCCGCGCAAACGACTGCGCCGTTTCTCGCCGAACTCTTCACGGGCCTGCCCCCTTCCGCGGCCGCGAACGCCGCTCCGACGCTCTTTCAAGCACTTGCATGGTCGAAAGGCTACTCGCCTCTTGACAGTTGGATTATCGAAGCGGGCGACGGGCTCCACGCGCTGTGCGAGCAGAAGGCGCGGGAGATTAACGGCGCCCCCGGCGTCACTGGAGTGAGCTACGACCGGCTGCGAGCCTACCGTGAACGCCTTTCGGACGCGATTTATTCGAAGGTGACGTCCGCCAACCTGGCCGGGCCTCTCGAGCTGGAAGCCTGGCTCGAGACCTTGGACGCCAAACCGCAAGAAGGCTTCACCCTTCATTCCGCCCCGGTGGTTCTGGATTTCGTTCGAGACATCCTGGTATTGGGCGGGAACGGCTCGCTGATCATCAACAACTCGTTTGTGGAATGGTCGAGCGTTCGGGCGCTCGAGCGGGCCCACCCTCGAGTGCTCGTCGCCCGATTCGGCGTCCGCGACAAACTGAAGCCTTTCAGCAGCCTGCTGCTTTTTTCGAAACCACGGTCGAGCGACGTCATTCCGATGATGGAGGATCCGCTTGGTTC
>QHZN01000336.1 GCA_003225365.1 Acidobacteriota bacterium | reverse complement strand
GCGCTACAATTGTTCTCTCTGTACCTGTGTCTGTAGGTACGCGACCTGAATGCAGCCCGGCTGCGAAGCCACCAATTTTGGCGGTTGGTGCCACGTAAGTCTCCTCCGTCAACGAGGCGGATTTTTACCGCCGAGCTATAATCGCCCTCACTAACGGGGAGGAGCGACATGAGTTGGAAACTTTCCGGGCTATTTATTGACTGCTGCTCTTGCAATCTGGCTTGCCCGTGCGCCTTCGGCGGAGGGGAGCCTGACCGAGGATGGTGCTCGGGTTCTTTGACATCCTATATTCAAGAGGGGAGTTCGGATGGCGTTCCGCTCTCGGGAAGACTAGTCATTTGGGCAGTCGATTTACCCAAGGACTTCGCCAGCGGCAACGGAACCGCGCGCCTCTATATCGACGACACAGCTACCTCCGAACAGCAAAGGGAGTTGGAAGCCATCTTCAAAGGACAAAGAGGCGGCCCCTGGGAATTGGTAGCCGCCGCGATCGTTTCGAACTGGCTTCCCACGCGCATCGTTCCGATAACGATACGGACCGATAGCGGGGTCGAGATAAAAGCGGGAAATGTGGGCCGCGTTCTACTTGCGCCTCTGGTAACAGAGCGAGGAGACCCGGTCAAGATCATAAATCCCCCTGGATTCGCGCCGTTCGGGATCGCTGAAATTCAGGCCGCCTACAATGGCGGGACCGGTTGGTGGGATAGCGAAATGCGCCACTGGGATGGCGCTTCTCACGGGTGGGGCAGTGTTTCCCGATTTTCCTGGGGCGCCTGATGTACCGAACAGCGCACTCAGGCGAAAGATGTCGCCAGCCGCGAATGGTCACACCATCCCCGGAAGGCGCTTTGCTGCTGATTGCGCTTCGATTCCGAAGCGACCTTTTATGCCTGCTTTCGTGGTCACTTCATCTCTCCCGCAAACACGGCGCATACGTCGGGTGCACTAAGGAATTTTGCGCAAAGGCTCTGGTCGTCGATGTTAGCCAGAATCGTTTTCACGATGGCTGCGCTTTCGGCGAACGCTTGTCGCGCGCCTTCGTTGTCGCCCAGATACCCGAGCGCCCGGCCAAGTATGCCCCAACTCTTCCACGCGACCAGCGGAGCCGGGTGACGCTGGAGGCCCGCGAGACCAGTCCGCACTTCCGTGGCTGCCCGCTCATATTCGCCGGCGACGAAGGCGACCTCCGCCAATGCGTTTCGGGCCAGCGCCATATATTTGGGAGCTTCATACCGGGTGGCATTCACGAGCAGGTGCGTAGCTTGGCTGTGCGCCTCATCCAACTGCCCCTGCCTGAGGCATACCTGGGCCGCTGCGTCCTGCAGCCGAATATCGAAGAATCGCCAGCGGTACCATGGATCCCGTTCCAAAAGCCGCTCCGCATCTTGTAACCCAGTCATTGCTAACCCCGTCTCCCCAACGAGGGCATAATCATGCCCCAGGTTGATCAAAGCGTGGGCTTCTGCCTCTGAGAGTTTCATCTGCTGTGCCGTTTCAGCGCTCATGCGATCGTATTCGATGGCTTTCGGAATATCGCGGAGCTCACGATAAATCCAGCCCATCGCGTTCGGTATCCGCGAAAGGACGACCCGGTTTCCGTTGCGCCGAGCCATCTCCAGCGCCCGGGTGAGGGTCGCCAACGCTTCCGAAAGCCGTCCCAGGTTGGCCTGTATGATGCCCAGGTAGAAGAGCGACAACGGCAGATGGAAGCCATCACGGGCGTTGGAAGCCAGCGTTGAGGCCTCTTTCTCCAGGCCTTCCGCTCGTTCATACTCGCTGCGGAAATTGTGAAGGAGTCCATGATACGTCAACGCGGGAATTAGCGCAGAAGTGTGCTCGCAGGCTCGGGCGATGTGTGTGGATCGGCTGAGAAGCTTTCCGGATTCCCGCAAGCTTCCCGATGCCATCGAAAACAAGCCCAGGTTGGTCATCGCCTCTGCCCGAAATGGCTGGCTGCCGATGCGCTCGGAGATCTTCATCGCCTCCGTGGCGGCCGCGGCCAGATCGTTCAGCTTGTGCGAGGGTATCAGGCTGTTAGCGAGAGCGTTCAGGGCCAAGCACTCTGCTGTCGCATCCTGCATCGCACGAGCCTGGTCCACCGCCAGCCTGAGGTCTTCCCCCGCTTCCGCGAGCCGGCCGAGAGCCATTTGGGCCGCGCCGCGCTTTTGATACGTCAAGAGCCTTCTACCGGGCCGTTCCTGCGCGGGCAACTTCTCCGTCAATTCCAATGCTCGTGAGTAATGAAGCAAGGCGGCCATGTTGTCATAAAGGTGGGATGCGTTATCGCCCATGTCCAACAGGTACTTGACCGCTCGCGAGAAATCCCGCGCACGCTCGAAATGCATGGCAAGCTGAGCTGCGACATGGGATTCTTGTCCCACGTGCAGCTGCAAGAGTTCCTCTCCCGCGCGCCGATGCAAGGCGACACGGCGCCCGGGCACCAACTCCTCATATAAGGTATTTTGATAAAGCGCGTGCGCAAAACGATAACGAATCGCAAGTGAGCCGTCAGGCAGTTCCTCCTGGTCCAGCCTGCGGACCAGCCGGTGCACTTTTTCGAGCCGGTCCATTTGCTCTTCCACGGTAATCTCTTCTGTTTCCAACAGGGCGGAAAGAATCCTGGAACCGAACTCCTCGCCTTCGATTGCTGCGTATTCGAGCGCGCGGCGATCCCTGTCCTCCAGGCGGTCCAATCTATTGCGGATAATGCTGACCACAGTTCGCGGGACCTCAAAAGCGAATTCGGCCGGCCGCGTCAGAGTCCAGCATCCATCACGCCATGCGATATCCCCTCGTTGAATCAGCAGTTCCGCCAGACCAGAGACGAATAACGGATAGCCCTCGGTTTTTTGCGCGATGAGCG
>QHZN01000174.1 GCA_003225365.1 Acidobacteriota bacterium | reverse complement strand
GCCGCTGCGCTCAAGCCTTGAGGCTGTGCGCGGCGCGGCGGCGGGAAGGGTCCCGCGGCATTCTCTGACCCCGACGAGGCCGTTTGGCGCCCATGAACTCTCTTGAAATGCCGCCCTCCGGCGAAGGCCCTGTCTCCTGCCCCCCGCCCTCCTCGCCAGCCGCCGGCGAGCAGGAGTTGTGGGCGTTTCGGGATTTAATTCTTTTTCTTGCCTTCGCCTGCTTTGCGTTCTTGATTTCCGTGTTTCTTTTGACCTTCATCTACACCTATGTTCATCGGGCGATGGGATGGCGCCTGCCGCCGATGGGCATTCAAAACAGCGCCTTCCTCCTTCTCGTGCTGCAATTGACGTTCCACGCGTTGATCTTTGGCTACATTTATTTTTTGATACGCCTCCGATACCAACGGCCGTTCTGGAAGACGATCCAATGGCGGCGGGTGCCCCTCGCGCGCGCGCTCGAATTGGTGCTGGGCGGGGCGCTGCTCGCCGTTTTCATGGAACTCGCACCGGCACTTCTGCCGGATAAACCCACGTTCCCACTGCAGCGGATGTTCAGCTCGCCCGAGGCCGCGTATGCCACGGGAATTTTCGCGGTCTTCGTTGCGCCGTTTATGGAGGAGCTGATTTTCCGTGGCGTCCTCTTCGCCTTTTTCGAGCGCTTCGGCGGCATCGCCTTCGCCGTAGTGACGACGGCGGTGCTCTTCGCCGCGGCCCACCTGGAGGAATACAGCGGCGCGTGGAATCACCTGCTTTTGATTCTTGTGGTCGGCCTGGTTTTCTCGCTTGTCCGCGGCCTTTCCGGGTCGCTCACGCCGAGCGTCATCCTCCACACTACCTACAACTTTACGATGATGCTGACCCTGTTTTTGACCACCCAGCACTTCCGCGCCATTCCGGGGCTGTCTTTTCCCCGCCCGTCAACAGGCGTATCCCTCCATGTACTAACTTTGGGGTTGATTTCCTTTCTGGCCCAAAGATAGACTATTCGCCCAGAAGGAAGGCGCCCATGAAAGTCACGGTCGGCATCAAAGCGTTCCCTGCCATTCGTCAGCCGCGGTAAAGCGTCGCCGCGGCTCAGAAACTTTTTAACAGTTACCCCAGGAGTCTTTGATGGCCAGCGTCGTCGCAGCCGGGGAGTCGCCGAGTTTCTGGGCGTCGGTCCGCGAAGCCATTCGCGGCACACACCAGGATTTCACGCGCGGGAACCTCAACCGCGCCATCGTGCTGCTCGCCATTCCGATGGTCCTCGAAACGCTGGGGGAATCTCTCTTCGCCTTGGTGGACGTTTTCTGGGTGGCGAAGCTGAGTTCGGATGCGGTGGCGACCGTGGGGCTGACCGAGTCCATGCTGACCATCATCTATTCCGTGGTGCTGGGGCTCGGCATGTCCACGACCGCCATGGTGGCGCGACGCATTGGGGAGAAGGACCCCGAGGGCGCGGCCGTGGCCGCCGTTCAGTCCATCGGGCTCGGCGCGGCGGGCGCTTTACTTATCGGCGTCCCCTCGATGCTCGCCGCGCCACGACTGCTGGCGTTGATGGGCGGCTCGGCGGCGCTGGTGGGAACGGGCTCCCTCTATACGCGCATCATGCTTGGCTCGAGCGGAGTGGTGCTTTTCCTGTTCTTGAACAACGCCATTTTCCGGGGCGCCGGAGACGCCGCCGTCGCAATGCGCGTGCTTTGGCTTTCGAATCTGATCAATCTGGCGCTCGATCCTTGCTTGATATTTGGCCTGGGGCCATTCCCGCGGCTCGGTGTCACCGGCGCTGCGGTGGCGACCACCACGGGCCGCTCCTTCGGCGTGGTCTATCAATTCTATCTTCTCTTTCGAGGGACGGAGCGACTGCGCGTGCTGCCGTCTCAAGTTCGCGTGCACTTGGGCGTCATGCTGCGCCTGCTGCGCGTCTCTTCAACCGGCATTCTTCAATTCCTCATCGCTCACACAAGCTGGATCGGCCTGGTGCGAATTGTCAGCGCTTTCGGCAGCGAGACGCTGGCCGGCTACACGATCGGAGTGCGTATCATCATCTTCGTAATTCTGCCTTCGTGGGGGCTGAGCAACGCCGCGGCGACCCTGGTGGGCCAGAACTTGGGGGCCAAACAGCCGCGGCGCGCCGAACAATGCGTGTGGCGCACGGGCGTCTACAACGCCCTCTTCCTCGGAAGCGTGGGGGTGTTTTTCCTGTTTCTTGCCGAACCGGTGGTGCAGCTCTTCACGCACGACCCAGCGGTGGTGCCGCTGGCAGCCGCATGCTTGCGCATGCTGAGCTACGGCAACGTCGCCTATGCCTACGGAATGGTGATGATGCAGGCGTTCAACGGCGCGGGCGACACCGTGACGCCGACTATTTTTAATGTTTTTTGCTTCTGGCTGCTCGAGCTGCCACTCGCTTACGCGCTGGCAATGCTCGTCGGTTTGGGCGCGCGCGGAGTCTACCTCTCCATAGTGATTTCCGAGGCGACGTTCGCCCTCGTGGGAGTGCTGGTCTTCCGCCGCGGCCGCTGGAAACTGCAGCGCATTTAGCCCGGCGCTTGAGAATCCCTCGTTGAAGGATCGTGCGAAGCGGGGCCAGGCCCTACTCTTCGCGGCGGCGCTTGACGTCAATTTGCAGACGCTTGATTTTCTGGTTGAGGGTGGAGAGGGGGATTTTGAAGCGCTCAGCGGCTTCGGTCTGGCTCCAATTGCTGCGGGCGAGCATGTCGAGGATAAGGCGGCGCTCGTAGCCCTCGACGATATCGAACAGCGTCGAGCCCTCGGGGTAATCGAGCTGGGAAGAGCGCGGGCCGCCGTGCGCCCCATTCACCGCAATCGACTCGGGAAGCAAGTCCAGTCCCAAGGCCTGCCCTGCGGACAGCACCACGGCGCGCTCGACGGCGTTCTCAAGTTCGCGCACGTTTCCCGGCCAATCGTGATCCATCATTTTCTTCATCGCTTCGAGGGTGAAGTGCCGCAGCTCGCGCCCGTTCTCTTCCGAATACTTTTTCAGGAAATGATCGAGCAGGAGCGGGATATCTTCCTTGCGCTCGCGCAGGGGGGGCAACGGGATGGCGATGACGTTCAGCCGGTAGTAAAGGTCTTCGCGGAACTTGTTTTCCAGGACGAGGCGCTTCAAGTCCACGTTGGTGGCGGCGAGGATGCGAACGTCCACGCGGATGGTTTCGGTGCCACCCAGTCGCATGAACTCGCGCTCCTGGATGACACGCAGGAGCTTGGCCTGCGTCTCGACGCCCACCGTGCCGATTTCATCGAAGAAGATGGTGCCCTGGTCGGCGACTTCAAAAAGCCCGCGCTTGGTGGCGATGGCGGAGGTGAAGGCGCCCCGGACGTGGCCGAAGAGCGTGCTCTCGAGCAGGTCCACCGGCATTGAGCCGGTGTTCACGGGGATGAAGGGCTGGTCGGCGCGAGGGCTGGTGGCGTGGGTGGTCTTTGCCACCAGCTCCTTGCCTGTGCCGCTCTCGCCCGTAATCAGCACCGTGGCGCGGCTGGGCGCCACCTGGGTAATGAGGTCGAATACCCGCTGCATTTCGCGGCTCTTGCCGATGATGTTCGGCAAGCCGTAGCGCTTGAGCGCGCGGCGGAGCTGAACGTTTTCCAGTTGCAGCCGGCCCCTGTCCAAGGCGTTGCGGATTTCGAGCAGCAGCTTGTCATTGTCCCAGGGCTTGGTGACGTAGCTCTCCGCGCCGTCCTTCGACGCCTGGAAAGCGGCTTGGCTGGAATCAAAGGCGGTGATCATGATGACGCCCACTTCGGGGTTTTCGCGCTTCAGGGTTTTCAAGACCTCGAGGCCACCCTGGTCGGGCAGGCTGATATCCACAAGCGCCAAGTCGAACACCTGCTCTTCGAACTTCTTCAAGCCTTCTTCGGCGGTTGCGGCCGTCACCGCCTGGTGGCCCTCGAGCGCCAAAAGCTGCTCCAGGCTTTCCCGAATCTCTTTTTCGTCGTCGATGATCAGGATGGCGCCTTTACGAGACATGGACGGCCCTCCTGAGGGTCGGGAACTCCAAACGGAAGGAACTCCCCTTGCCGACGGCGCTTTCGACGCTGATCTTCCCGCCGTGCTCGCGCATGATGCCGTAGGTGACGGCGAGGCCGAGGCCCGTGCCGCGGCTGGTGGACTTGGTGGTGAAGAAGGGATCGAAGATCTTCGAGAGGTGATCGGGCGGGATACCCACGCCGTTGTCGCTGACCTCGACGCGCACGGTCGAGTCTTCGCTTTCGGTTGCGAGCGTCAGCTCGCCGCCGTAGGGCATGGCGTCGCGGGCGTTCATGATGAGGTTCATGAAAACCTGCTGCAGCCTCCCGTGGTTGCCGTGGACGCCCGGAAGCCCGCTGACAAGCTGCGTGTTCAAAGTGATCTTCGAGGCGCGCAACATGGGTTCGACCAGTGCCAAGGTCTCGCGAATGACGCGGTTCAAATCCACTTCCGAATACTCGCTGCCGCCCATGCGCGAGAACTTGAGCAGGCTGTTGACAATTTCGGAAGCCCGAAACGACTGCTTGATGATGCGATCGAGCGTTTTCGCGCTCGGGTCGTCGGCCGGGACTTGCCTCATCAGCATCTGCGCCTGCGAAGTGATCACGGCGAGCGGGGTGTTGACTTCGTGAGCGACGCCCGCGGCAAGCAGCCCGATCGAAGAGAGCTTTTCGGCCTGGACGAGCTGGTCTTCCAGCTCGACGCGCTCCGTGAGGTCGTTCAAGATCACGAGGCGTCCGATGACGCGGCCCTCTTTTCCGACCAGCGGCGTGAGCGACAAGTTGACAACCCGCTCGCGGCCTGATGGCGTGCGCAGACGAAACTTGTAAAGGCTCAGCGTCGCGTCCCGGTCGGAAGGCGGGGGCAGCTCCGCCAAGAGTTCCGGCGAAAAGATTTCGCTCAGAGGTTTCCCAACCGCCTCCGAGCGCGCCACCCCATACAGCGCCTCCATCGGCGTGTTCCACGACTCCACCGTCTGGTCGAGGTTGACGGCCACCACGCCGACGTTGATGGACTCGATAATATTTTCGCTGAATTCTTTGAGGTTTTGATACGCCAGGGCCTTGGTCTCAACAAGCTCGTAGAGCTGCGCGTTTTCGAGCGCGATCGTGACGTAGCCGGCGATGGTGCGCAGCAAATCGACGTCTTCGCTCGAGAGAAAGTCGCCCGCGCGCGTCTTTCCGAGCCCCAGGTAGCCGAGTGTCTGCTCCTTGAGCTTGAAGGGCAGGTAGTAGTGAAGGTCAAGGCGCTCGATGGTCCCCTGCGCGGAAGGTGAATACCCGAACGGCCGCTTGACGCTGTCGAAAAACAGATAGCCCTTCGCGAGCGCCGGTTCGACAGGGTCGAGAAAGGCGAGGTCGAGGGGGCCGGCATCGTCGAGCCCGCGAGACTTGGCCAAGCGCAATACCCCCGCTCCATCCGTCACAAAAATGGCCAAGCGGGCCACGCCCAGCGCCTCGCCCAAGCGGTCCACCACGCGGTCGAGCAGGCGCTCCATGTGCAGCTCGGTCGTAAACTCGCGCGCGAATTCCACGAGCGTCCTGCGGTAATCCGGCCGGTCGCGGTTGAAAAGCCGGTCCAGCCGCACCTGAAACCAGTTGAGCAGCGGCTGGAACAGAATCGCCGTCAGGATGATGGCCAGTATCCACACGCTGTGGCTGGTGAACCAAATGTGGTTGCGAAACAGGTCGGCGCTGAGCGCCACCAGGCCAAAATACAAGCCCACCATCGCCGCCGTCGCCAGCGAATACGCCAACCCGCGCCGGAAGATGATGTCCACATCCATGAGGCGGTAACGCACGATCGCGTAGCCAAACGTCAGCGGCAGGAACGCCAGCGAGAGGACTGAAACCTTCATCCAGCCCGTGGGAACGAACCCCAAAAAGTACGGCAAAGCATAAGCGAGAGTGAAAGGCCCGAAGGCGAGGTACGTACCCCAGGTTACCCATTTCAATTGTTGGCGCACGAGCGGCGCCTGCGCGCGCCGGTAAGAATACTGGAGCGCGCCGGCGCCAAGCAGGAAGTATGCGGCCAGATAGAACAGCTCGACGCGGTCGAGCAGCCAGCGCCTCTGAAGCAAAGGCAGAGGCAGAACCAATGACTGCGTTATCACCAGAACGTGCAGCGCCAGAAGCAAGACCGGGAGCGTGTAAAGCAGCGAGAACAGGTACGAGCGCTCGCGCACGAACGCCGACCGCTGCGGGAACCGCAGACAGAAGTGCAGGAAGAGCGCTGGAGCCAGCAACCATCCCCCGACGTTCATCCAGTAAATGAGAGAATCAAACAGATTCAGCTTGCCCGTGTAAGAAAACGTGTAGAGAACGAACGAGGCGAGACAGAAGAGATAAAAGTGCAGCGACCGCGGCGCGGCGCGCCGCCGGACCAAAATAAACGCTCCCATGACGAGGAAGAATATCCCCAGGGCTTCGAGATAATTATGGAGCGAATTGGAGCGGTTTTGAGGCTCCAGGATGACCTGGGTCCGGATCTGTTGCCCCCGGCGCACCAGATCATAAGCAGCCTTCGACCAGACCCCGCTGTTGTAGATTGCGCGTTCCGCTTCGGAATTGGTCTTGACCTGCTGGCCGTTGACCGACACCAAAATGTCCCCGACTTCGATGCCGGCCCGCTCGCCCGGTCCGATGGTGTCAACAATCCAAGCCGCTAGACCGCGGTCCGACTCCACCCAGGATACGCCGTCGTCCGGCAGGGTGAACTTGCGCCGCTGGTCAAAATTGATAGCCGCGAGCGCCACCACGGCGACCGTCACGATCGCAAGCAAAACCGTCCGAAACCGATATGGCAGAATTATCGCCATCTTGAAATCCCGAGGTTCCCGAGACTCCGCGAAGCTCTGTGTATACCAATCTGTACCTGCTCGCAAACTGGATACCAATCCCGAGATTGCATACTGCTAAAAACACACTGCGAATCAACTAGTTAGCGACGGCCTCCGGTGAAATAATTCTCCGATATGGGAAACGGAATTTTACACTACAAATTTGAGTATTGGAAATCCTTTTTGAACTCCACACCCGGGCCCCCCGACCTTGTCACGGTGGACGGCTTTGGGGCAATCTGAAGAAAAGTCGAGAGGGAGCTTCCCGAGACATTTCAGAATTGGACGGAGAATCCACCCCGGAAGCTTCGATAAACGGGCGTGAGGACCATTTGGTCGCCAGAGTGACTGGCGGCGACATAGCCCTGCTGGAAGGGGTTGCCGAATGCGGCCATGGCTTCAATGCGTCCTGGGATGAATGCGACGGGCGGGAGGGGCTGGCGGACTTGGATGTCCAGGAAAGGTTCGATCTTCAATTCCGCCTCGCCAAAAGGATCTATTCCCGTAACCCGATTTCGGCCGATCCATTGGTAAGAAGTTGTGACCTCGGTCCTCGAGCGCGGGAGCCGTGCCGAGACTTTTCCGCCGAAGGACTGGCTCGAGGCTGGCCGCAATTCGTCGCGAAGGCTGGTCCCGGCCCCACCCTTCATTTGGGCCTTGGCGCCGGCCTCCAATGCCTCACCTGAGGCATAGGTGACCGCATAATCCACATAATTGCCGAAGCGGCGTGTGTAGGCGACGCGCAGGCCGGAAGACGTGTAATTCCCAGCGTTGAGCGTCCAACCGTCGGCGGCCGGATTGGGCAGCGCGTTGGCGGCAAGCCACCCCATCTCTCGCGGGCTCCCGAAACCCCAGACCGCGATATTGTGGAACGAGTCGCGGTAAGCCGCCACCTGAAGAGAAGAGCTTTTATTGAAATGGTGAATGTAAGCGGCCTCGGCATGGTTCAACAACTCAAATTCTGGGTGAAACCCACTCATGGTGATTTGCGGATAAGCCGTCAAAACGCCAATACGTTCCACAAGGTCATCCCGACCAGCAGGATTGAAGACTCCGTATTTGACTTCCACCAGGTCGGAGCCGGTGAGGCGGTAAGTTAACGCGGCGTGTGGGCGAGCCGACGATGCGCTCACGCCCGCGTTGAGGTAATCCACTTCCATGCCCGTGGTGAGCGTCAAGGAATCAGAAAGGCGGCGTGAGTTGTTGTAGGTCGCCACAAAGACCCGGGCGTGGCGGAGGCTCTCCTGGAGGTTGCCACCCGCCAGCGGAATGCCATCGGCAAATGACAGTTGGTGAACGGCGAGCGCCAACTCCAGCGGGTCGCCCTTCATGAGGTTCCTTCGGAACGCCGTGGCCAGTGAAGAGGTGATCGAGCCGTCGGCCGCCATCGAGCCCGCCACCAGCACGTCGGAATCCTCCGTCAGTGGGCGGAGATAGGCAAGGATGCTTCCCTGCCCCGAGTCGCTGTTGAGCGCTTGGCTGCGCGAAGTTCCCGGACTCATCCCAAACACCCGCTGGCAGGCCGGAAGAGTCTGTTTGTCGTTCTCAGTAGCGCTCGCGGCGAGGTCGTCCTGAAATCGCAGAATGGGGCGGGTAGAGGCGGAGGTGCGGAGAATCCACTTCCAGTCTTCCCCCCACGACGACGAAGTCGTCTGTGGCGATTGAATTCGAAGCGAGGAGAAGATGTCACCCAGAACAAATTTCTCGCGCGCCGTACGACCGGGTTCCACGCGGATATCCGTGCGCAGCGCCGAAACGCGCGTGGGGGCGGACACTCGCAGCGAGTACCAGCCCGGGAGCAGGTGCCCAACCGCAAATTCGCCCCGGAAATCCGTGACCATGCGCGCGACGCTGGCCTCGGCCGCGTTCACCTCGGGTACCATCGGCCCCATGACCAATATTGTGGCCCCCATCAGGGGGTTGCCGTCGGAATCGAGCACCGTACCGGCGACACGGCCGTACCCTTTTTCCGCGCCGACGTCGGCGGCCGTTGCTGGCACGGAAACCAACGCGACAGATAACGCGGCGATTAGCCAGTTTCGCATCGAGAGCCAATTTCTGCGCCCAGCCCACCGCCCGGTTGGCTCGAGGGCGCGACAGGGGGCTTCAATTCAACTGAAACGACACGGTCGGTGACACACTCTGATTCCGAACCTTGTCCGTCACTTTGATCTGAACGTTATACTTGCCCGGCGCGAGCGTTTGCAAGGGCAGTTGTTTTTCAAGAGTGATCTGTTGCGCCGGGGTTTTCCACTGCGCAGGGTCTTCGGGCTGCTCGAGGACCGGCTTACCGTCCTTGGTGATGTCGTAGGTGACGTCCACCGAGGGGCGATGCGTCTTCGGGTCGATGGCCAGGTTATAGACCTGCATGAACATGTAGAGCTTCTGCTGCCGCGTGAAAACCTGGCCCACGTTGGGCCGCACTTTGGTGTCTCCGATGACAAACATGCCGGAGCCCACCTGGTTGGTGGGAAGAGGTTGGAGCAGGTCCGCCAGGATGAGCGAACTGTTGGAAAGCGTGTTGTCTTCAAAGTGCGGAACCACCAGGCCCAGGTCGAGCGTTCCAATGCGGCCGCTGCTCTCATCCTTCACCACCACCGTCAGCTTGTAGCGGCCGGGCTTGAGCGGAAGAGTTTTCTGATAAACGGACTTGAACGTGACGTAGCGCTGAAACTCGTCTTCGGGCACGTCGAGAGAAACCGCGTCGTCGAAAGTGGTAATCAACCGGCCCGCGGGGTTGCTCACTTGTCCGTACATGTCGAGCGCGGCGTGGCGCACGCCCTCTTTATTCTGAAACTGCAAATCGCGGTGAGCCACCTGCACCGTGACCGGCGTGAGCACGGTCTCGTCGGTCACGCGGATGTAATCGGTGCGGACCTGAAACGGGAGCAAGTCCGCGCTCATTCGGCTGGTCACCACCGCTTGCATGTCCTTGAGCTTTACGGCGGGCGGCTTAAAGATCTTGGCGTAAAGATCGAGGCGGGTAAACTCCTCCATGCTCTCCGGCGTACCGCCCAAAGACTGCCCGATGGTCATGCCGTCCGTCCGTGTGAAGCGGTTGGCTTTCGACGCCATGCCCATGGATTCCATGTCCGTCAACCCGGCATTGGGGACGTGCAGCAGCGCGTCTTTTTCGCCCGGATCAATCGTCATGTGATACTCGCCGGTCATCGTCGGGTCCACAAACTCGAGCATCACGTTCTCCCCGATGCCCTCGATATATCGGTATCTCCAAGTCTCAAACGGGTAGGTCGAAGTCTGACCGCCCCCTTCCTCCTGGGGCCGGAGGTAGGTGCCACCGCTCGGGTGGGAATCGATTTCGTCCGGGGGACCGTGCGTGATGTAGATGCGTCCGCGGTCCGTCTTCCAGCCCGGGATCCCGGAGGCATAATGCTCGTTGGCGTAAGCGATGCGGCGGTAGTATTCCTCTTTGAATTCGTTTTCCGGGCTGCCCGGATTGGGGTTGCGCCGCTCCCAAAATGTCTCGATAAATTGCTCGCGCTCTTCGTCCGTCGTGTACTTCTTGAACGACGCGCGCTCTTCGGACGTGATGATGTAGGGGACCTCCTCGTCAATCCACTTCTTATAAGGCGTCTCCAATTCCTTCTGCGCGGCTTTTTGCCGGCGCTTTTCTTCCCTGCTGAGCTTTTCCTTTTTCTCTTTGGTTTCTTTCTTTTCTTTGTCGGGAGCCGCCGAAAGCGGCCCGATTAATACACTCCCCACCCCGATTGCGCACAGGGCGAGGAGAGCTGCTTCGCCGCAACGAATAGTTCGACGCGCCATGGGTATGCCCCGACTTCCTCCAACACCCGCCGTTCAAATCACGAAAAAGCCAGCCATATGTATTATGATGTTAGGTTTCGGCTTCGCAAAAGTCAAGGTGGTTCGTCCGCACTTAAGAAACTCTTGCACGCCATACGACCTGAATGTGCGATGCGATTTCGCGGCAAAGGGTAGCCTGAAGCATGGGCTCGATTTGCCCCGGCGCGGCCCCCGGGTTGGCTCACAACGCATTCGAGGATATCGAAGACACGATCCGCAACATAGAGAAGCTGCCATTGGGTGACCGAAACGGACCTTCAGGCTTACAGACAGCGGACCTCTGATTGAATTCGGTGCATGATGCAGGCCGCGGGCCTGCCTGGTCGGCACTCTCCAAGCGGACCCGGCTCCGCTCACTCCCGAATGAAGAAGATTCAGCAACGCACGATTGATCCCTTACCAAAGCCTACCGCGCCTTGATTTCCGTCCAATAGCGGTCGTAAAGCGCCGTGACGGGGCCGAGGTCGCGCATAAACTCGCAATGGACGAGGGAGGCGGGCGGGGGGAAAATCGCGGGCTCCTGGCGAATCCACTCCTCGACATTCCGCGCCGAGTAGCGGTTCGGCGAATTGAACCCGCAATCGTTGATGAATTCCGCGTTCACTTCCGGGCGGTGGAAGTAATTGATGAATTCGAGCGCCAGCCCTTGGTGCGGGGCGTTCTTCGGAATACATGCGCTGTCCACC
>QHZN01000370.1 GCA_003225365.1 Acidobacteriota bacterium | reverse complement strand
CGAGAAGCCCGGCGTCCCGCGCGCGATGATTTCCGCCTTGACGTCCGGCGCCACGGGGACCTTCCTCATGTGCACCAGCAGAATCTGCTCGCGGCCGCGGATATCGGGGAGCGGCACGACCACCTGCCGGTCGAACCTGCCGGGGCGCAAAAGCGCCGGATCGAGCACGTCGGGACGATTGGTTGCTGCGATGACGATCACCCCGGTCGTTCCCTCGAATCCGTCCATTTCAACCAAAAGCTGGTTGAGCGTCTGTTCGCGCTCGTCGTTACCGCCGCCCAAGCCGGCTCCTCGTTGCCGGCCCACCGCATCGATTTCGTCGATGAACACGATGCAGGGGGCGTGTTTCTTCGCCTGGTCGAACATGTCGCGAACGCGCGCGGCGCCCACGCCGACGAACATTTCCACGAAGTCGGAGCCCGAGATCGAGAAGAACGGAACCTTCGCCTCGCCGGCGATCGCGCGAGCGAGCAGGGTCTTTCCGGTGCCGGGGTTGCCGACCATCAGCACGCCTTTCGGGATGCGGCCGCCCAGTTTCTGGAACTTGGCGGGATCGCGCAGGAAATCGACCAGCTCGGCGACCTCCTCCTTGGCCTCTTCGCAGCCGGCGACATCGGCGAAGGTGATGTTGTTGTTGGACTCATCGATCATCCTCGCGCGCGATTTTCCGAACGAGAAGGCGCCGCCTCGTCCGCCGCCCTGCATCTGGCGCATGAAAAAAATCCACACGCCGATGAGGAGGAGCATCGGGAACCACGAGACGAAGATATTCATGAGGAGCGAAGGCTCTTCTTCCCGTTTCGCCTTGATTTTGACTCCGTACTTGAGCAGGTCGGAGACCAGCCAGATGTCTCCGGGAGAGTAGCTGTTGACGGGCTTCCCGTCGGTGGTCTTGGCCTTGAGGTCGCGCCCTTCGATCATCACCTCGGCAATGCGCCCGGCCTTGACCTCTTCCATGAATTGCGAGTAGTCCATCACGGCCTGGGTCTGCTGGCGCGTGTTGAACTGGTTGAAGACCGTCATGAGGACGAGCCCGATGACCAGCCAAATGATTAGGTTCTTGAAAAGGTTATTCAACGTGCTTCCTTTCCTTCTCTCTGCATGGCGCCTGAATGCTCTATACGCATTCTAAGCCCAAGCGGATTCAGGTACCAGCGCCTGCCTTCAGTTTCTTCCCCACCAGATACATCTCATTCGATTCGCCGCGCGAAGCCCCGGGCTTGCGCGAGGCGACCGAAACAAAAATCCGGCGCATCGCCGCCAGAAACTCGGGGTAGCCCGCACCCTGAAACGCTTTGACCACGAATGCCCCATCGGAATTCAGGTGCGTTTCGGCAAAATCGAGCGCCAATTCACATAGATGAATGCTGCGGGCCTGGTCCGAAGAGCGCACGCCGCTTATATTGGGGGCCATGTCCGAGACTACAAGGTCGATTTTTCGACCTCCCAGGGCTTCTTCGAGCCGCCTCAACACGGCTTCTTCGCTGAAATCTCCCTGGACGACCATAACTCCCGGCACCGGCGCCACTTCCAGCAGATCGACCGCGACGACGCGTCCGGACCGCCCGACGCATTCGACGAGCACTTGCGACCAACTTCCCGGCGCGGCGCCAAGATCGACGACGGTGTCGCCGGAACGCACCAGCCCGTCCAGCTTCAGGAGTTGGAGCAGCTTATAGGCCGCGCGCGATCGGTACCCCTGCGTTCTCGCCCGGCGGACATAGGGATCATTCACGTGGCGCATGAGCCACGCGCTGCTGGATTTGCTTCGGGTCATTCTCTAGACTTTCTCGATGCCCGGATTATCGCCCAGTCGGCGGCGCGAATTGAAGGCGCGAGCGCACCCACTGGATCCGGTCGTATTGATCGGCGCAGCCGGATTGACGTCCGCGGTCCTCGCGGAAATCGACCGCGGTCTGAAAAGCCACGAGCTTATCAAAGTGCGCGTTCCTGGCGCCGACCGCACCAAGCGCGAAGTGATCTTCGCGGAGATCTGCAGCCGATCCGGAGCGCAGCCGGTTCAGCACATCGGAAAGGTCCTCGTCCTGTTCCGTGAGAACCCCGAACCGTCTTCCGGTTTGCGGGAGGAATCGCTTCGCAAGAAACGCCGCGGCCGTTAGTATGGACCCTGCAAGGGTTCACGGCCTGTTCGATCAAAGACTTAGCCTACCTAAAACCATCTATCATCCGCTGCGCTTTTGCACGGCAATGCTAAAACGGTGTTTGCACAAGCCTTTTTGAATGAAGGTTAAACTGCCTGCCGTGATAGATGGTTTTTCGGAAGGTGATTGAACGTTAGACGTATGAAACAAGGAGGGAGCCATGTCCATGAATCCAATAATTCGGCATCGTCTCGAAGAACAGGGATTTTGCGGCCTTGATGACGCAACCTTGGCAGAAGTGGGGCCATGGTTAAGGTGGTCCCCTGTTCTTTGTACGTTCTTCATGATCCTTGGCGTTGCCATACAGTCGCCCGTCGTGTTGTGGTCACTCGCGGCCACGGCCTTCTTCGGCGCATTCCTCCCATTCCATCCGTTTGACCTTCTCTACAACTATGGGGTTCGGCATTTCACCGGGACGCGTCCATTTCCGCACAACGGCCCGCAGCGCAAGTTTGCCTGCGGCTTAGCCTTTGCGTGGCTAATTGCCACGGGTTGGGCCTTTTATATGGGTGCAAGCACACTTGGGTTTGCGCTCGGCGTTCCGCTCATCCTTGTGGCGGCGCTGGTCAGCACTACTCACATTTGCATTCCATCCATCATTTACAACTTCCTGTTCCGTAAGCAGGGGCCTGGCAGTGTGTAGTCATACGCCTAACCACTCGCTGAAGGCCGACGTCCCTGACGGGCCGCGGCCTTAGCTCGGACGTTAGGCTCGTGTGGCGGGTCCGTCCGCAAAGAAGCGGATCGCAAACCTAGGACAATCCAATGCCAGGCTCGAAATTTGTTTACGTTA
>QHZN01000323.1 GCA_003225365.1 Acidobacteriota bacterium | reverse complement strand
GAGCGCGAAGTCTGGATGCGCGCGCCGTGGGACGAGGCCAAGGCGCTGCAGCGGCCATTGCCCGACGATGCGATCAGGATCGTCGCGCGGGGTGCGGACAAGGAAGACAAGGCCGCCGCATGAAATACGCCACCGCCCGCCCCTATGCCGACCCGGAAAAAGCCGCGCGCCGGATCCTCGAGATCGCGAACGCGGTCGAGCCGATTCAAGGCCGCATCCACATCGAGAAAATCAACGAACCGTTTCTGTTCCGAGACCGCGGCAGCCCGGCCGAGTACGGCGCGGGTCTCAAACTCGCGATCGAGCGCGGCTGGCTCAAGATGCACGAGTCCGGGACCTTCGTCACCTTCACGCCGGCCGGCGCCGAGCTGTTCGCCTGAGCAATAGCTGGCGGCTAAATCGCGGCGAGCGTTTGCCTTCTTCGAGCCTCATTGCGTGCTTGAACCTTTTCTGGTTTTTCCGGACACACTTGTATCTCGCAAGGCTCCTTTCTCACCCACCTGCAAGGTGCGTCGGCCATGAAACATGAGTATCGGGCTCACGTAATTAACCGACACGGACGTATCATCGGCCGCGTGAAGATCGCTTGTGACAACGACGCATCCGCTAAGTCTCGCGTAGAGCGGTTGGTCGCCGTTCACCCCCTGGAACTATGGGATGGGGAAAGAAAAATCGCCAGATTTGAGGCCGTGCGCTGATCCATCGGCATTGCCCCCCGAGCCCCGATCCATAACAAATGTTTAGCTGATCAACGTCGTCCGCCAGCCCGCGCCTTTTTCTTCTTCGCGCCCCTCTTCTCCACCCGAACGCCCTTGAATTTTTTGGCGGCCTTGGTCTTCTTCGCCGGCTTTTTAACAGCCATGAATTCTCCGGACTTCTTGCTGCGCTTGGTCCATGCCGTCGCGCCGCCCAGCCTGGTCTTCACCTGCGATCGCTTCTTCACCGCGCCTTTCCGCGCGTTGTCGCCCACCGGTTTATTGACTGCCACGCTCATCCTCCCGTTCAACTCGGGGGACCGCAACCAGTCGCTCAGGCGGGCGGCCGTCTCGGCCTGCCGGGCACGCCGCAAAAGCAGTTCCCTGGCAGTGCTGCCGGGAGGTTGCTTTTCAGCGGCTTCTTTAAATCTCTAGCCGCTCTTCAAAGGTCGCCTCGTGTTTGACGCGTCTACGCTGTTGAGCCATGGGTCCCTCATAAGCCCACCCACTGGCTTATTACAGACCGTTTTTTCCCAAGTCGTCTCTCGGGTGGCAGACAGAAAGCGGTCAGGGTTTTCGTCGGCGGTCTGACTTGGCTGGCGTTGCTTTAGGAACCAACGCTCCCGCTAAAAGTCTAGCTGTGGCTCCCGGCTGTATCGCCCCCAAAGCCCCAGCCGGGAGTTGGCGGCCCCGGTTTAGCGGTAGGCCGGGGCCGTTTTCTAATGGCACTCCCGGAGGGGAATTAGGACACTCCCAAAATCAATGCGCTCCCTTTCGAAGCTGTTCTTCCATTTCGTCAATAAGTGCCTGCCACCGCGCTCTGGCTTGGTTTTTGGCACCAAGTTTTCGGATCAATTCCCGGTATCGCTTAATCTTCAATCTGAATTCTTCGGGGGTCTGTTCCATCCCATTGCTATGCGTCCGGTGGCTGCTCATTTCGGCGATTGAAGACCGGAAGGCGCAAGCCGCTCCTGCACATGGGATGCGGTTTCAATTTGCCGCGCTCTGCGGAGCAACTGGTCACGCCGAACCCCAGCCGGCGTGCCGCTAGCTTCCTTGCGTAGCCGTTCTGCTTGTGCGGACGGGCTCTGATCTAAACGATATATTTGATTGAAGGAAGCTTGCTCCATAGCGCTGCTCCATTCCGTTAGAGGAAGGCGGGAGCGCAACTGGCGTTCTCATCACCGATAAAAGCCACGGACCGGGCAGTGATGACGAGAGTGTGCGCCCCAAAACTCCAGCGCGCGAGTACTTTATTTCGAAATGAGGCAGCACACCTGTGTACGGAGTGTGCGCATACTGGTTGCGAAGATCAAAGCCCGCCGGTTCATGCTGGCGCGTCACTGCCGAAGGAGGCCGCCAACTGAGACGGCCTTAGGCGTTGCCGTCGTCGGCAATTCGACGGCGACTTAACAGATCGACTACACCGTTGATGATCCTACCGGCGCGTTTCCGAACCCGACCTTGGGCGCATCGGCTCCGACAATGTTCTCCAGTCTCAACGGCTCATCGACGGCAACATATGGCAGCTTCGCCACGCCAGTCGCGGCGATCAGGCTGACCGTGAACGCGCGGTCGAACGTGGGGGCCAAGGTGACGGCGACGCTCCTGCAGGTCGGCATCGGATGAATGCCAGCGCAGCCGTTATGTCCGCTTGCAGCGACAAGCTGACGTCGTTGGCGCGGCTACTGATGTTCGTTAGGTGCCATTTTCGGAAATCAACGCCCGCATTGGCGAGGTCCGCTCTGCCCCCGCGAACGGACAT
>QHZN01000322.1 GCA_003225365.1 Acidobacteriota bacterium | reverse complement strand
TCCTGCGCGGGCCAATCGTGCAGAGTGGCAGGATCGAAGTCTGCCCCATTGGGCCACACCAGCGTGCCTACCTCAGAATCAATCCGAACTTGGTTAAACAGGGCGAGGTCCCGCAGCGGACCGAACAGCTCGCCAGCGAGGATCGGGCGAAAGTTGATAGTTTGCTCAGTACCGTCGTCGAAGCCAACACGGAGAGTGTAAGCCGAGACGATCTCAAATGACCGAACCCGATAGATTGGGTGTTTCATCGTGGCCTATTTCAGAGGCTCGATCGGCAGAACCGGCTGAGTTCCGGCACAATCCCATTCCACACCACGATCGCGCTGCGTCGGCGGATCATGCACCCGTAGAACCGTTATCTTCTGGCGCAGGGTTGGCGGCGCTCTCAGGATGATGCTCAGGGTCAATCTTCTTGGACTCATCCAACTCGGCGCGGTGAGCGTCCTTCATGTTGGTGTATGCCACGGCGACGAGCATGGCTAGAAGCACGAGGACGCAGCCAACGACCAATACGACCAATTCCTCAGGAGGATGGAACTCCGTCATTCTCGAATTCCCGACCCATCAAGCTTAGGCCTTACCGAGGAGCAGCCGGTCCACGCGCGAGCTTACGTCGCGCAGGTATGGTTCGAGGTAGGGCTCCTTACCGCCTTCCAATTCCACCGTCGCCGAGCCGGAGAACCCGATTTCCCTAAAAGCGTTATGGACCTCGCTCCAATCAATATCGCCCTCACCCAGGTTGACCCAAAAGTAGGCGTCTTCGAGGCGCTTGAAATCCTTGAGGTGGACTTTGTAAATCCGGCTGCCGAGCGTACGAATCCAGTCTTGCGGGTAGCCGTAGAGGACCACGTTGCCGACGTCGAACCAGGCTTTGACCCAAGGGCTCTTGAACTCGTCTACATAAGTGGCCATTTCGAGCGGGCTCAGCAAGAATCTGTTCCAAACTTCCTCGATGGCGATGACGATTTTTAATTCTTCGGCGAGCGGAATGAGCTTGCGGATGTTTTCCTCGGAGCGCGTCCATGCGTCGCGGTAGCGGGTCTTGGGGTTGACGACCGCCGGGACCAGCAGCACGGCGTCCGAGCCCCAAAGCTTGGCGTTGTGGAGCGAAGTGTCCATCGCCTTCAAGGATTTCTCGACCACCGCCGGGTCGCCATCCCGAGCAGCACGCCTTTCTTGATGGGCAGCGGATCGGCGGCGGGGTTAGCAATCACCGCAGTCGTCCCCGCGGAAGCGGGGACCGATGGATTCCCGCTTTCGCGGGAATGACGGGGAGAAGGAAGAGTCGCTCCCGCGGCGACGCCCGCCGAGGTCTTCAAGAATTCCCGCCGCGTCGTTCGATCCATCATGTTCCCTCCAGGCGGCCTCCCGCGCAGAAGTAGGGGCAGGCCTTGTGCCTGCCCGAGGCGATGCGTCGGCTTACAGAATGGCGCTACTCATGCAAATTGACTGAGATCAATTCCCAAATCCCAGTGCATTTTGGAAGCGAGCAACTGGTCCCAGGTAACGGCATGTCCTTCGTAGGCTGCAGTGCGGCCGAGCATGGCGCTTAATGCGGATTCCGCGCCCAGGGCCGCCTGGTTGTGGAAGTTGCCGCTGGTGATGCTCTCGACGAAAGCCTTTTTCTTTTCCGGGTCGGCCTGGTCGAGCGCGCCGTGAAAAACGCCGGTGGTCGAAAACTTTTCCTGTCCGTCGCCGCTCCCGCCGCCGCTCGTGGGTGAGCGCAAGTCGAACTCCCACGGATCGTCGCCGACGATGCGCACCGGATGGTCATAGTGCGCTTCGGAAGTGCCCTTGCTGCCGAAGAATCGCTCGCAGACATCCCACCAGCCTTTATCAATTTGTGTGGAGTTGAAGCTGACCATGATTTTCTGCGGATAGGTGAACGCCACTTCGAAGTGGTCCCAGCAATCGCCCGCGTCGGTGCGGATTTTGCGGCCGCCGGTGGCGCGCGCCTCGATCGGATGCCCCTGGAGCGTCCAGTTGCAAACGTCGATGACGTGGATGTTCTGCTCGACGAGGATGTCGCCGGAAAGCGTGCGGTCCCACACCCAATTGCGAATGCGCTTCTCGGCGGCCGAGGCGCCAGCCCAGTCGGGCCGTTCGATCGCGCCGGTGTAATAGTACGCTTGGGCACAGGTGATGTCGCCGAGCGCGCCCTCGTGAATATGCTTGGTGAGCTCGACGAAAGGCGGGGCGTTCCGGATCTGGAACCCCACGTCCAGGCTGAGCTTGCCCTCCGCTCGACGGCCCAACTCCATCACTTTCTTGGCTCCCACAACATCAACCGCCACGGGCTTTTCGCAATAGACGTGCTTGCCGGCCTGCACGACAGCCTCCAGATGCTCGGGGTGGAAGTAAGGCGGCGAAGTGATGACGACGACGTCGACTTCTTTCGAGTTCGCAATTTCTTGGAAAGCCCGAGGGCCGCGAAACATCTGCTGCGGGCTGATGGGGCTGTGCCCCTTTGTTTGGCCGAGCTTGTCGAAGTTGTCTTTGGCCTTGTCGAGCTGGTCCTGGAACAGGTCGGCCAGCGCCACGACGCGGCATTGGCCGTTATTGACCAGGTCGGTGGTGTCCGCCGTGCCGCGCCCGCCGCAGCCGAGCAGGCCCACACGCAGGTCGGAATTCGCGGCGGTGCCCCGGACGAGCTCGGGCCTCATCAAGACCAAGCCGGCCGTCGCCGCCGTCCCTATGAATTCGCGCCGGCTGAGCCGGCCCTTGCTTTCAGAGTTTCCACCCATCGTAGTTACCTCCAATTGTTTCCTGATTTTCCGCTCGGCGCGGATCTAATCCGGAGTTTCCTGAATTTCTATATCCTTCCAGCGCACTTCGACGCCGCCCCCGGTGTGAATTTGCAGGCCAACAACGCCCTCGGTAAAGCGCGGTGCCGCGTCCGTGTAGTCCACCATCTGGATGCCGTTTAGCTTGGTCACGATATGGTTGCCGTGGGCGGAAATTTCGAGAAGGTTCCACTGGCCCAGGGACTTTAAGGCCTTCTCGCCCTCCGGCGTTGGCTGCACCAGCCAACCACGGCCGCCGCTTTCGTAGAGACCGCCGGTGTGGTTGCCGACGGTCGGGTCCACTTCCACCTGCATGCCCTCGATGTCGGGACCGTGTTCGGGATTGTCGCCGATGATTCGGGAGCGGAGAAAGACGCCGCTGTTGCCGCCCTTCTCGCCTTTGAAGCGCAGGCGGAGGTTGAAGTTCTTGTAGGTTTTCTCAGTGGTGAGATAGCCGTAGTGGCCGACCGTGCTCGCGCAAAGAATCGTGCCTTGGTCCACCCTCCACTTTTCCTGGCCGTTGTTCTTCCAGCCCCCGAGAGTTTTGCCGTCGAAGAGCGATGTCCAGCCGCGCTGGCTCATGGCCGGCGCCGCGATAATGCAAAACATCGCGAGTAATAGTGCCCCCATCCATGGGCGCAATTTCGTCCGCCATGGATTCATCGCCCTCCGTTGCTGTCGCCGCGTTTGAGCCTGGACCTTCATCCCATTGGCGCTCCCCTTGATTTGTACTGAGCGGCGCTAGACTATCACATTTTTCGCTCGACGGAGAATTCATTCCAGCGCGGGGGGGCGTCCG
>QHZN01000321.1 GCA_003225365.1 Acidobacteriota bacterium | reverse complement strand
AGCATTTCTTTGGCAGCGCCTTCGTCCGCCAACGATTCACCCGGTCGCACGGTTTCGCGGCCGGTTTTCGTTTGGATCCATTGCTCGGGCAGCATCTTGCGGAGCAGGTTCATCTCGGTCTGCAAGTTGGCGAGCCTTCGGTTCAGCGTGGCGAGATAACTCCCGGCGCTGTTGCCTTGCTCCTGCAAGAACACGACGTTGTTCGAGGTTTGAAAAGTGTGCAATTTTTCCTGCTGCGCCTCCAATTCTCTCGCCAACTCGGCCACCTGCGTGGCCATGGACGCCGTCACGCGCTCCGAAGTCTTCAGGCGCGCTTCCCTTTTGAAGCTCAGATACTCCTCCATCAGGTGGTTGAGAAAGGCCTGGGTGGAAGCCAGTTCAGCGCCAATGGCACGCAACGCAAGCGTGCTGCTCTTGCGGGCTTCTTCAACTTTCACCTGGAAGGGAACCACAGGCTTCGCTCCGCCGCTGGATTCGAGCGTGGCGGGGCCGGTGGTGGAAGGCTGGCCCAGCCTGGCCAGCGCGCGTCTTTGAACTTCCGGGCTGCGCAACAGTTCCGCCTGCGTTCCCAGATAATCAATCAATTCCTCCGTGTAGAGCCGGCCCTCGCGAATATCGAGTTTGCCGGGCAACCACATGCGCGCCTTGGACTCATAGGCCGGCGGAGCATTGAAGGTCAGCCACCAGACCAGCACCGGCACCGAAAGCACCAGGGCAGGCACCCACCAATGTTTGCGCAGGAGCAGCCGCCAGCGGTGCAACTGGCAATAAAGCTTTGAAGCCGCAGCAAACCGGTCCGCCGGGATGGGCAGCCTCACCGCAGGCGTTGTGAGTTGTTGATTGTTGTCCATGAGATCCTCCCTATTGTTGTGTCGCCCTCTCCCCCGATCCCCCCTCACCATTCGACCCTTCGGGTGAGGGGGGCTTTGGGGGAAGAGGGCCATTTTAGAAGTTCACCAGACGGGCGGGCACGACGATCAAATCACCCGACTGGACCACGAGGTCCTTCTCCAGTTTCCCCTTCTCCCAGATTTCAAGGACATTGATCTCAAAAGTTTTCGTCCCCTCGGCGGTCTTGCGGATCAACTTCACGTTTCGTTTGTCGGAGAAATCGCTGAAGCCCCCGGCGTTCAAGATCGCCTTGCTGACCGTGAGACTCTCGCCGCCGGCGGGGATATCAAAGCCGCCTTTGTTGCGCACCTGGCCGGTCACATAGACCTTGCCGGTGGACCTCGTTCTATTGACCAATTCTACGGCGATGATCACCGTCGCCTCATAGTAGAGTTTTCGTTCCAACAGGGTTTTGATCTCTTGCGCCAGTTGCCGGCTGGTTTTGCCCGCGGCTTGAACCAGTCCGTAGTAGGGCACTTCCAGTTCGCCGGAATCGGTGATCGTCAGCGAGCGAGGTTCGTCCTGGTCCTCAACGACGCGGTAGGTGACACGGTCGCCAGGCCCCAGCTTCTGGTGGTCGTCCAGCACCGCCATTGACTTGGCTGCATTCGCCAGAACAGGGCGGTTGGTTTCCGTGGTCTCGGCCGCACTACCAAGACGCGAAGCGAAACAGACGGCAATCAGCATGATGAATCGCATTTTCATATCTTGAAGAATGGTTGAGTTGAGGGAACAGACATCCCGCCCGGCAGAGACGAACTTGAAAGGTCCTCAGCGCCTCCGCAGCGTCCTTTCAATAACTGAAGGCCAGATCCCAGGTGACTCGATTTCGATAAAAATCCCGCAACGGCAGATCCGAATCCTTCAGAAAGTATTCATATCCCAGGCTCGTGCGCCAATACTTGTGGAACTGATAGCCAATCCCAACGCCCGCGCGATAGTAGGTGAACTTTTCCCTGAAGGTCCCGCCGAATTCCTCGGCAAAGTTGACGGACAAATCCGCTTCCACGTCCACGTGCCTGAACACAGGGGAGGAAATCGAGTATCGGACCTGGGTTATCCGCAAGTTGTCGGCGTTGTAGCCCAGCAAATGTTCCCGCCCGGCCGTCAGCGCATGGGCGAACAACCGCGTTTCCTGTCGGATCCGCGCATAGACATAGTAATCCTCAAAATTGCTCGCTTCGGCAGGAGCGTCAAAGCGGGCAGCATCGAAACCTCCTCCTGCCCGCAGACTGATTTTCTGTTCCGAGTT
>QHZN01000320.1 GCA_003225365.1 Acidobacteriota bacterium | reverse complement strand
CCAAGCAGGAATTGGATTTGATCCAATTCGCCGCCGGCGACGTGGCACAGCCTAGCGCAAGTGCGGCGCAGGTCGTGCGGAGCGAGTTGCTCGATGCTTGCGCGGCTGGTGGCGTCCCGGACAATCTCCCACAGCACTTTCGGCGTCATCCCACTACCCCAGACCCGGCCAGTCTTGTTGATCGAGCGAAAGAGCGCACCATCAGTGACGTTGCTAGCCTCTTTCCACTCGTCGATCGCCACCTTCACGCAGTCCGGAATCGGGACTGTACGGATGTGTCCGGCTTTCCCCATCAAGTCGGCGATGACCCAGTGCTCCTCTCGCAGTTGGATTGAGTCAACATGCAGGCTCAACAGTTCGCAGCGCCGGAGTCCACAACCGATCAGCATGGAGAGCATTGCGTAGTTCCTCTTACCAAGGAGCGAATCGCGGCCCGTAGCCGCCAGTAATCGCTTGCCCTGCTCGGCCGTGAGCCAGTTGCCTACACGAACGCCGAGCCGGCGAGCTCCCCTTACTCTCCGAATTCCTGCCGCCAGTTCGGGACTGAGCAGTCCGGAATCGGCAGCCTCATACGCAACCCTGCGGACAGCGGCCAAGCGGAGGTTGATCGTGGTCGGAGCGCACTGCTTCTGTTCGAGGTAGATTCTGTACCGCAGCTTTGGCGTGATCCAGGTCGGCCAATCGAAGGACCGTCTTCGGAGCCCTACGTGCCCTCTTTGAGGAAAGTTTTTTCTTCAAGGCCAACCAGAGAGCAAGATTTTGCGGGAGCCATGAAATGCTGTGCTTCGCTGGCGTCCGAATCATAATCGAATGAGGGCAGGTTCCGAATCGTGGATCGGGCTGAATTCAGAGACCACAGTTTTGCAGACGGACTGGCCGAATGGTCCAAGAAGCACGGGGGGCGGAGGCGGGGTTAAGTTATAGAGCGTCGTTCGTCGACGCTGACCTCCGTATTGTGAACTTTCATCCTCGTGCGCTTCGATTGGATTTTCGCGCTCTCGGGACTCCGGGACTCCTGCCTCGTGGTAGCGTTCGCGGGCATGTTCCAGTTCTTCTCGCTCTTCCTTCAGACTCAGACTGCGGAGCATCTGTCGAATTGTCATCTGAGGATCATTGGACCAGAAGACGCCACGGTCCTCGTCCTCGTAGTATCGGTAGCCGACTTTGTCTCCAAAAGTTCTGGTCAACAATTCTCCATTTTTCAGAGTCGCACTCCATGGAACGATGGCGTAGCTGAGGTCGAATTCCTGCACAAGGGTGTAGTTCTCGAGAAGCCGGTTTCCTATGCCGCTGGGATCGCCCATGCTTTGCTGCCATCTGACCTGCGAAACAACTTTCCCGGTCGGTTCGAAGATGGAAGCGTTGTGCCGCCAGGTACTGGATATGATGTAGTAGGAGCCTTCAATTGCGCGCGGCACCGGCCGTGTGGTCTCGGGGGATTGCGTTAGCCATGCCACAATCTCGGCGCCCTTACGCGCGAGTTCTCTCCAACCATAGGCGAAGTCCATGTCATAACAGATCTGTATACCTAGTTTCCCAAAACCACATGAGAAAACCGGCACTTCTTTGCCCGGAATGGCCCCGTGTTCCAACGCGTCCGTTTGGGAATCCACCACGAGTTGCACCTTGCGATAGATGCCGGCGATTTCGCCCTTTCGTCCGAACAAAACGGCGGCGTTGCTCGACGACATTGTCGGTTTCTCCTCGAGCAAATAGAGAGGAACCACGATATAGCAATGGTGTTGCAAGGCCTTCCGAGCAAAGGTCTCCTTCACCGGCCCTTCCAACGGATACGACCACTCCATGACATTTCCGACGGGCGCACCCTCTCCAGTCACAGCCATCTCTGGAAGGACGGTGAGGTCTAATCCACGGCCATAATGTTTTTGTGACTGCGCCTGCAATCGGTCCACGATGTCCGTGAGCAAACGCAAGCGGTTTTCCAAGCCTGGATGCATCCCCCAGAAAGGCTGCATCACCGTCCCGACGATGACCTTCCGCGGCAACTGGTCCGAAGTGCTTATCCGATTCTCATATTCAGGCGTGCCTTCGTGGCTGGCGTCCGAGTCCGCTCGTGCCCTATGATCGTGTCCCAAAGGCGGCCGTGAGGCGGCGCTATCCTTGGGGCCCACTTTCATAGGAAAAGTGGGCGATGCAAGTCCGCCGAAACTTGCGCCCGCAGTCCCATTTTCGAGTCTCGACAGTCCGTTGTAGACTGTCCAACCATCTGCTCGAAAGGAGGCAACTTGTGAAGACTTGGAAAATCATCTTGGTGACCATGCTTCTCGTGACGGGCATCGCCGCCGCCGTGAAGCAATCCTCTGTTACTCATGCGGCTCAAGAAGCCAAACCCGCCGCAAATGATGAGAGCGCGATGCTCAAGGGCTTTTCGGAAATCCAGCCTATCGACGCGCACATTCACATTTACAAGGACGACCCCCAGCTCGACGCTTTGATCGAAAGGTTGAATTTGCGAGGGGTGAACATCTGCGTGCTTGACGATCGCGATCCCGAATTCAACAACCTTGACGTGCAGCGCCGCGAGATCACGAAGGTGCGCCGGAGCACGCACGGCCGCATGGCCTTCTGCACCACGTTCAGCCCGTACGAATTCGAGCTGCCTGGCTTCAGGGACCAAGCGATTCGCCAGCTCAACGAAGATTTCGCGAACGGCGCCGTGGCCGTGAAGATCTATAAAGTGATGGGGATGGAGATGAAGAGCAAGTCAGGAAAGTGGGTGATGGCCGACGACGCGGCGTTTGAACCCATCTACCGCGACATCGCCGCGCACAACCGCACAGTCGTGGCACACCTGGCCGAGCCAGATTCCTGCTGGGCGCCGCCCAATCCTTCCAGCCCCGACTACAGCTATTACAAGGAGCATCCGGGTGAATACGCTTATGCCCATCCTGAGTGGCCCTCGAAGGCGGCGATTCTCGCCGCGCGCGATCACGTGGTGGCCGAGAATCCCAATCTGCGAGTGGTGGGCGCTCACCTGGGAAGCATGGAGACCAATGTGGACGATATTGCCCGACGCTTCGACCGCTATCCGAACTTCGCCGTGGATATGGCCGCGCGCATTCCTTATTTCATGCTTCAGCCACGCGAGAAGGTGCGCGCCTTCCTGCTGAAATACCAGGACCGCGTCCTCTACGCCACGGACCTGGTCGTGTCGCCGAGGGCCAAGACGCAGGACACGCTCGCCGAGTTCCGTGAAACTTTCGCGCGCGACTGGAAATTCTTCTCGACGAGTGAGAACGTTGAGTACATGGGTCACACCTACGAGGGCCTGGCACTGCCCCAGCCCGTACTGAAAAAACTCTTCCACGACAACGCCCTGCGCTGGTTCCCCGGGTTAAAGTAGAGACGGTCTTGGCCTTTCAGGGGCACCAAATCCAGTTTCACAGCCCCGAGCTGTGATGTAAACTCTCTCACTCTCGCTGGTACAAAAACTCGGGCAGCTCAGTCGACCTGGCAGAGAAGAACAACATCGGGTGGGCGTTTTGGACTTACAAGAAAATAGACTCACGGCGGGGCGTGCTGTCGTTTGACGCTCCCGTGTACTGGAACGAGATTCTGGCGTTTGCCAAGGTCGGCGGCGGGGTCGAAACCGACACCTGGAGGAAGGCGCGCCTCGCGCTCCCGCTCGAACACTGTCGCGCCGCACTGAATGACTTGATTGAGAAAATCCAGTTCCGGAACTGTCGGGTGAACGAGAGTTTTCTGCGGGCGCTTCACCTTAGCCGATTGCGCAGTTGATCCGCTACTGCCCGCTATGAGTGCTTTCCCTCTAAGATCTACGCGAACTCTTTGGCGCTGGAATCCGATCCCTGAGAACACAATGCCCGAACTTGGCGGACCCCGTCCCTTTTGCAAGGGGGGCGTGCTTGCGCCTTCGGCGAGCGGGAGGAATCTGGCTTGCCAGAGGTGCGGGCGCATAGCGGTGAGCAAGGGCGCGCGCGGTAAGGAGCGCCGCAAATCCCGAAACGCTCTGCCCGTCCCTCTTGCCGAGCTACGCAGCCACTCGCACAGTGTGGGCAATGCCCCGCCGTGGCGAACCTTGCCGCTTGCAAGCGATCCTTTCATCTTGGCCCAAAATGGGTAGGGCCGACCGGGGCCTGCGAACGCGCCTGAAACGGCATGAGCCGGTGAAAACCACGTCCCTGAACGTTGGCCCACCAGCTAAGGGGTCAGCGTAGGATTCTTCAAAGGTGCGATCTAGGTCTGTGACCGCATGAATAGGTTCTATAATGTATTGTCTTTGGGGAATCTTTCGGCCTATACTAGGGCAAGTCGCGACGCCCCATTGAGATTGAGGTATCTCGGGAAGATCAGGAGCAGCTTCGGCAACTTTTACGGGCAGGCATTCAGCAAGTCAGGGTCGTTTTAC
>QHZN01000319.1 GCA_003225365.1 Acidobacteriota bacterium | reverse complement strand
GTTTACGTGAACGCCTCGACCATCGGCGCGGAGACGCACTTGCCCTTCGGCGGCACCAAGCAGACCGGCAACGGCCATCGCGAAGCGGCTGCTGCGGCGCTCGATTTCTACTCCGAGTGGAAGTCGCTTTATATTGATTACAGCGGCAAGCTCCAGCGCGCCCAGATTGATACTTAACGACGAAAGAGGGATAAAGGCTAATCGTCAGCCACCGAGCGCCCGGTCGTTCCACTCCACCATCTTGAAGAGACCGAAGAGTTTCTGGGAAGGCGAAATTATGCGTTTCCGCCTTGTCAGGCCCGCAGTCTGACTCGTCGCGAGGCCCACGAAGACAGCGGCAAAGCTCACGGCCCCGCGCCCCTCGTCGAAGCAGTCCCTTTACTTAAACGCGGCAAAAATATTGCCGTTCCAGAACGAACTCGAATAGGTCATCGAGGTGGTTGCACTGGCCTGGGTGGACGAAACGATGGCGTATTGCATGGCTTGGCGAAGGTTCGATCCGCTGGCGCCTGTCATCAGCTTGTTGTTCGGAATGGTGTAGCCCGCCCCGGCGGTCCAGCCGCTTTGGTTTCCTCCCGCGTCCGTGGCAAAAATCAGGATGTCGTTGGCATTGGTGGTGGTCAGGGTGCCACTGGTCGAAATCGTGGTGGAAGCGGTCGCGTTGCTCACCGAGGCGTCCTCCACGCCCGAAGTCGCCGCGCCGGAAATCTCCATCACCATGACGCCGGGCTTGGTCACCCCCCCGGAGGTTGTGAAATTCACGGTGACGCTGGTCAGGGCGGCCGAATTGGCAATATAGAACATGCCGCTGCGCGGCGCGGTGCTGATTTCGTTTCTGTACCCGCTGGCGGTCAGGGTCCAGACCTGACCGGCGGAGTCCGTAACCGTGAAGTTGTCAGTGCTGCTGGAAGATTCACGACAAAACGCGACCAACAGATCGCCGGGCTGGGTCGCGATGTTCACGGAGAACGAAGTAAAAGCCGCACCGCTGGTATCAATATTGTTCTGAACCTGCACGACAGCCAGCCCTGAACCGGCCGTCGTCCCGGTGCCAGACAGGCTCGCCGTCTGCGGGCTGCCGCTGGCGGAGTCGTTAGCAGTCAATGTAGCGGTCCGACTTCCAGGGGCAGCGGGCGTGAACGTAACGTTTATGGTACAGCTTGCGCTGGCGGCAAGCGAGCTGCCGCAATTATTGGTCTGCGCGAAATCCGTGCTGTTGGTTCCAGTGAAGGCGATGCTCGAAATACTCAAAGCCGCGCTGCCCGTGTTCGAGAGCGTGACCGCCTGAGCGGCGCTGGTGGTGCCCACATTCTGGCTGCTAAACGTAAGCGACGTGGGCGAGAGCGTGGCCGTGGCTGTAACTCCCGTCCCGGACAGGCTCGCCGTCTGCGGGCTGCCCGTCGCGTTGTCGCTGACGGCGAGGCTAGCGCTTCGGCTTCCGGCGGCGGTGGGCGTGAACGTTACGTTGATGGTGCAACTGGCGCTCGCCGCGAGCGTGGAAGGACTGATCGGACAATTGTTCGTCTGGCCGAAATCTCCGGGATTCGTTCCGCCGATGGCGATGCTGCTGATGGTCAACGGCGAGGTGCCGGTGTTCGAAAGCGTCACGGCTTGAGCCGCGCTTGCCGTGCTCACTAGTTGATTGCCGAAGGGAACGGACGAGGGCGTAAGCGTCACCGCTGGCGCGGTCCCCGTCCCGGACAGGCTCGCCGTCTGCGGGCTGTTCGAGGCGCTGTCGGTCACGGTCAGCGTGGCGCTCCGCGCTCCGGTGGCGGCCGGAGTGAAAGTCACATTGATGGTGCAGCTTGAATTGGCCGCAAGCGAGCTGCCACAGTTATTCGTCTGGGCAAAGTCCGCGCTATTGGTCCCCGTGAAGGCGATACTTGAAATCGTCAGCCCTGAACTGGTGGAGTTGGAGAGTGTAAGAGCCTGCGACGCGCTGGTCGTGCCGACTTGCCGGCTTCCGAAAGAGATGGACGACGGCGTGAGAGATACCGTCGCTGTAGTCCCGATGCCGGTGAGGCTCGCTGTCTGAGGACTGTTGGCGGCATTATCAGTCACCGTCAATGTAGCCGTCCGAGCCCCGGCGCCTGCCGGAGTAAAAGTCACATTGATGGTGCAATTCCCATGACCTTGGATGCTCGTGCTGCAGTTATTCGTCTGCTTGAAGTCGCCGCTGTTGGCGCCCGAGATCGCGATGCTCGATATGTTCAGCTTCTTGCTGGCATTGTTGGTGAGCGTCAAAGCCCGGGACGCGCTTGTGGTGCCCACGGCTTGGTTGCCAAAAGATACCGACAAGGGTGAAAGGCTCGCCGGCGGCGTCGTTCCGGTGCCACTCAGCCCTACCGATTGCGGACTATTGTAGGCGTTGTCGGTGAACGTCAGGCTCGCGGTTCTAGTTCCGCTCGCTGTCGGAGCGAACGTGACGCTGATGGCGCAACTCGTGCCG
>QHZN01000356.1 GCA_003225365.1 Acidobacteriota bacterium | reverse complement strand
GATCACGACGCGGTGAAGGCCGCAGCGCAAGCGATCTACCTCGCCGAGAGTCGCCGGGCCGCGCAAGCCGCTTTCCGAGTCTTTCGGTCCCACTGGCAAGAGGCCTATCCGGGGATGGTGAAGCGCCTGGAGAAGGATTTGCCCGAGCTGCTCACCTTCTTCGACTTCCCGCGTCACCTTTGGCGCAAGCTCCGCACCACCAATGTCATCGAGAGGTGTTTCGTGGAAGTGCGACGCCGCACGCGGCCCATGGTCTGCTTCGTCAATGTCGGCAGCGTGGATCGGATTATCTATGCCATCTTCAACGGAATGAACGAGAAGTATGAATGGAAAAACCGCACCCTCCGCCTTTTTACACAAGCAGCTTGACGTCACCATTACGCTCGTTACCCTTGCGCAGCGCAGCGGAGGGTAGTATAGTTTGGACTATGGGACGGCAGTTAAAAGTGAGCGCACGCAGGGCGGCTGGTAAGATTGCCTTTGTTGTCGAGAAGTATCTCGATACGCTTCCCGCCTCAGAGAGGTCGGATAGACTCAACGCTTTTCATCGATCTTCGACCGTTTCAAATCGCGCCAAAGTCTCAGAGAAGTAAGGTTCCGGTATTCGCGCGCGCTGCAAAGCGAGGATGAAGCCCGTCTCGTCTCCTGCTTCAAATAATCTGGCGATATCATGACGGAAGCGCTGCCGCTCGCGCGCAGTTCTCACGTCGGTGCGTCCTCGACGCCCGCGACTGGCATCCTCCGCTCGCACGTCTTCTATGTCCGCATCGCTGGGCTTATCCTTGCCCTCGTCGAGAGGCATTTCGCCCCTCCTTTTTCCCGACTCGATACAAGTACCTATTGCAGGGCCGACCGGGCCCGTACGCCGGCCCGTCGGCTGACGGGCAGGCTGACCGCCGCTGGCAGAAACTCCCGTCGCTTCATTTCCGCGCTCCTTGAAGAGGTGTTCGGATCGTGGCCCATTGTAAGCTGCGCCTGAGGCATTCGCAATTGCGCCCGCGTGGGTGGCGCATACATCGCGAGTGGCGCACACATGCTCAAAAACCGCATGTATGCGCCACCCGCGATATTATCACCTTCGCAATTCTTAGGGCCAGAATTCTGGGCGGGAGGAGCCCCGGTGATTCCCCTTCGACCCTGGCATCCATCTGCTATGCTGAGGTCGAGGAAATTTGGCCTAATCGAGGAGCTCATGAATTCGAATCAGGAAGATGCAGAAGTTGTCGAAGCCCCGCGGCTCGCGTATCGCAATCCGGAATTCCTGAAAAGCGGGCCCGCGCGGACGCTTCGCATCCTGGCGGAATACATCGAGCCGCAGACACGGCTGCGCAAGGCTGGGGTGCAGAACACCGTGGTTTTTTTCGGCTCGGCGCGCATCCTGCCGCGCGATCGGGCCCTGGAAAAATTGCGAGAGCTGGAGAAGCTGGACGGCCAAGGCGGGCCGAAGCCGAGCCCGCACGAACTGCGCCAGGCCCGCCGCGACGTTGAAATGTCGCGGTACTATGAAGAAGCGCGGGAACTGGCCCGGCAGATTACCCGCTGGTCGCTGTCGCTTCGGGGCCGGGGGCTTTTCCTGGTGGTCTGCTCGGGCGGCGGACCCGGCATCATGGAGGCCGCCAACCGCGGCGCCACCGAGGCCGGCGGAAAATCCATCGGGCTGAACATCATGCTGCCGACGGAGCAGCAGCCGAACCCCTACATCACGCCCGAACTCAGTCTCATCTTCCACTATTTTTTCATGCGCAAGCTCTGGTTCGCCCAGCCCGCTCGGGCCCTGATCGTCTTTCCGGGAGGCTTCGGAACCATGGACGAATTGTGGGAGTTCATGACCCTGCTTCAGACCGGCAAGATCGGCCACCGCGCGACCATCCTGCTCTACGGCTCCCGATGGTGGAGGACCGCCATCAACTTCCGTTGGTTGCTGCGCAGCGGAACCATCACCGAAGAAGATTTGCGGCTGGTGCGGTACGTGGACAGTCCGTCGAAGGCTCTGGAGCTGCTCAAGGCGAGCCTGCGGCGCGACCGCACTGTCAGCGCGTTCCTCCATCGCCCGGTTCCGTAGCGCCGCGTCCCCGGCCGGTTCGAAAAGGGCTCGCCGCACTGACATTTTTCACGAGCCGGCTGCGAAACACCGCCAAGGGAACAGGCCATGAAAAAAACTGTACATGCCTAAGGCGTGCGGTTAGAATCGCACCTTCATCCGAAAAAGGTTTTTCGACCTGCTCAGGCACGCAGGTGTGGCATGACGGAGTGGACCGAACCCGTGAGGATTCGCCCTGCGCGCGTCGAGGACGCGAAGGAAATCGCGCGCATCTATAACCAGGGCGTTCAGGACCGCGCCGCGACCTTCGACGACGCCTACGTTACGCCCGGGGAGCGCTACCTGTGGCTGGTGGCGCGGCCGGAAAAATTCCCCGTGCTCATCGCCGAAGTTAAACACACGATGATGGGCTGGGCTTCGCTCACGCCCTACAGCCCGCGTCACTGTTACGACGGCGTCGCCGAGCTTTCCATCTTCATCGAGCGCAGCCTGCGCGGCCACGGCGTGGCGCAACAGTTGATGAAAGCCATGCAGGAAGCGGCGCGCGAAAAAGGGTTTTACAAACTCATCGGACGCGTCATCGCCGACAATCAGCCCGCCCGCAAGCTCTGCCAACTGATGGGCTGGCGCGAAGTGGGCGTTCACGAGCGCCACGGAAAGCTCGGAAACGAGTGGCACGACCTGACTCTCGTGGAATTCCTGATTCCGGAAAATGTGAAGTAAAGCCGGGCAAGAGAGAGAGTGTGCCGCAGGCGGCTCCTCATCTTGACATTGACTCATT
>QHZN01000355.1 GCA_003225365.1 Acidobacteriota bacterium | reverse complement strand
CACCTTCACCCTGACCTACACAGCAGGCTCGAACGGCACGCTCACGGGCAGCTCGCCGCAGACGGTGGACTACAACGCCTCGGGCACCCTGGTGACCGCGGTACCCAACACCGGCTACCACTTCACTGGCTGGAGCGACGGCTCGACGGCGGCGGCGCGCACGGATTCGACTGTGACGGGCAACATCACCGTCAGCGCGAGCTTCGCCATCAACACCTTCACCCTGACCTACACAGCAGGCTCGAACGGCACGCTCGCGGGCAGCTCGCCGCAGACGGTGGACTACAACGCCTCGGGCACCCTGGTCACCGCGCTACCCAACACCGGCTACCACTTCACTGGCTGGAGCGACGGCTCGACGGCGGCGGCGCGCACGGATTCGAATGTGACGGGCAACATCACCGTCAGCGCGAGCTTCGCCATCAACACCAACTCCGCAGTGAACCTAACACTGGCAGCCCCGGGCCCCGCCTCTGTCACCCTCGGATCCACGGGAGGAGTGACCTTCAGCGCCACTCTGAGTAGGAATGACACTAACGCAGCGGTTGTCGGGGCCACCATCAGCTTCAAAGTGGACGGCAACCCAGCAGGCTCGGCCACCACAAACGGCTCGGGCGTCGCGACCGTAACCACCTTCAACCCCTCGGCGCTAACGCCGGGGAGCCACAACGCCCAGGCTTCGTTTGCCGGCGCAACCATTGGCGGCACCGCTTTCCTCTCCGCCACTAGCGGGACAAAGACCTTGCAGGTGGTTTACGCCCTGTCAGGAATGTGCGACGGCGACCTTGGACACTCGATCTTGCAGCCCATCAACGCCGACGGGTCGAGCGTGTTCAAGCAGGGAAGCACCACACCGGCAAAGTTCCGGGTATGCGACGCGAACGGCGCTTCGATCGGGACGCCGGGAGTTGTCACTTCTTTCAATCTGATTGGGATAGGGACCGGTACGCTCACAACCGTCGATGAGGCGGTTGATTCGACAACACCTGACGCCGCATTCCGCTGGGATCCAACAGCCCAACAGTGGATATTCAACATCAGCACCAAGACCGCGCCTGTGAACGTCAAGAATCAGACGTACTTGTTCCAAATCGGTCTGAACGACGGATCGACCATCAAGTTCCAGTACGGTCTGAAGTAGCGAACGAGAAGTTGAGTTCGCGAACCGGAAAGAGAACGGCGGCAAGGGACAAAACAAAGATCGTGTTGAGTGAAGGCGGGGCCGCGCGGGCGGCCCCGCCGTCTGTTTTTTTAGCGCCCCCATAGCGGTAGTCACGACGAATTGCACTACCCCTTAGTCCCACCTCATTGAGAAGAGGAAACGCGGAGCACGGAGTGGTTGGAAATGCTCGGAGCGAGCGGCGAAACTGGTGTACAATCTTTGCTGCTTTTAAGATGGCAACTTCACCGGCCCACGACGAACAAGACCAGCGAACCATCTCACTGGAATTGATTCTGGCAGCTCGCCAGCGCGTCTATCAGGCAGCGGTCCGGACGCCGCTCGTCCGCTTGTATTACGATGACGTTCCCGGCGAAATCTATCTCAAGCTCGAGTCGTTCCAGCCGATTGGTTCGTTCAAGATACGCGGAGCTTACAACGCCGTCTCCTTACTCGGTCCAGAAGACAAGGCAAAGGGTGTGTGGACGATCAGCGCGGGCAACGCAGCGCAGGGAGTGGCCCTGGCGGCCAGAATCTTGGGGATCCGTTGCGATGTCTTGGTCATGGATACGGCCCCAGCTACAAAGCTGGACGCCATCAAGCGCTTGGGCGGGGGGATCATCAAGGCACCCATGGATGAGTGTTGGACTGCGCTAATGGAAGGCCGGCATCCGGCGTTTCAGGGCGTTTTTGTTCATCCGTTCGACGATGACAACTTCATGGCCGGCAACGCGACGATCGGTCTGGAAATCCTGGAAGACTTGCCGGATGTCACATCGGTAGTGGCCGCCTTTGGTGGAGGCGGCCTCAGTTTCGGGATCGCATCCGCCATGGCTGCCATGAAGCCGGAAACGAAGGTGTATGGGGCCGAGCCGGAGACCGCTTCACCCGTTCATCTGTCATTCATGAAAGGCTCAGCTCAGAAGTATCCGGATTGGAAGGCGAGTTGGGTGGACGGCTGCGGCGGCAAGTCGGTCTTCCCAGCAATGTGGGCGCTTGCCAGGCGCCTGCTTGCGGGCTCCATCGTCGCCTCGCTGGAGGAGACCCGCAGAGCTATGGCGATCGTCGCCGCGCGGAATCACATCATTTGCGAAGGTGCAGCCGCATGCGCCGTCGCCGCCGGACTCAGCGGCAAAGCTGGAAGTGGCAAGACCGTCTGTGTCGTCAGCGGCGGAAACATCGACCTCAGCAAATTCTCTGAGCTGGTCTCAGCCCCGGCAGCCCCGACCCAGGTAACGTAAATCTCCCCAGGCGATGTCCTTCATGCCGGGCGCCGAGTTGGGGTCGAATTCATTGCGAGCTTCGGGCGCCAGCTCCTTCGGGCACCCGCGACGCGCAACCGTCAGTTGCATTCGCTACCGGTCGGATGTTAAAGGCACCGCCTGGAAGTCGAAAGCTAATTTTCCAGATAAGAGAAGTGCATGCGCTAAACAAGTAACAATTGGAGGTTAAAATGCGAGAAGGTGTTTTCAGGGTCGCGCTTACTCTCGTGCTCACGGTGGTTTGCGTTCGTTCGCTTGCTCCTTCCGTCCGAGGCCATGCCAGCATGTACGTTGGGGGAACCATCGCGGGCATTGACAAAGGCGAGAAAGGAAAGTTGGACGCACAAGCAGAATCGCTCATTTTCAGCCCAGATAAAGGGAGAGACATCAGCATCCCTTATGCACAGATTACAGCGATAGACTATGGGGAACACGTGGGCCGCCGTGTCGCAGCCGCGATTATAGTTGCGTGGCCACTCCTGTTCTCTCACAAGAAGCGCCATTACCTTACCATTTATTTCAATCAAGACCCAGCAAAGGCCGCCGCTGAGAGAGACCAGCTCGCCAAAGATCCCAAAGCATCAGCCGTCGGTGATGTC
>QHZN01000173.1 GCA_003225365.1 Acidobacteriota bacterium | reverse complement strand
CCAAGCCTCATTCAAGTCGGCAAATCTCGCCGACTAGGCACCTTCTATTATGCAGATTGGAATGTGGCGAGACACAGAATCCAAATAGGCAATGGTGGACCTGGAGGGGTTCGAACCCTCGACCTCATGACTGCCAGTCATGCGCGCTCCCAACTGCGCCACAGGCCCACGTCTTGTGTAACTACTTTGGTTTCAATATTACCCTATTGTACTTTCTCAGGTAAAGCAGGCTTTTGAGCCTCAAAATCGGCCTCTGTGAATGTATTGTGAACGTCGATCACCTATTTTGCTCTCGCCAATCGCTTATCTTGCTTGTACTGGCTCACTTTGCGCATGGCGTCTGCCACGTCTCGCGTGTCCACGATGTTGTACCGGGCGAATATCCGAGCATCCCGGTATCCGCTGATCTTCATTGCCACCGATTGAGGGACGCCGGCCCGGATGAGGTTGCGGACCCCTGTGCGCCTCAAGTCGTGAACTAGCTTGCCCTCCAAGCCTGAATTTTTACAGGCAGTGTGCCACGCCTTGCCGAATGACTGGATGCGCTCCCCGTAGCGATGGAATACAAACGGGCGCCCATTTCCCCGCTGCATGTGTTGCGCAAGCATCATCTGGTAAAGCTCTTCATTCAGCGGGAGCGTTCTGTCTTCGTCGTTCTTTCTCCGCTCAAGGAAAACCAGTTTATTAAACAAGTCTACCTTGTCCCACGTCAAGCCCAAAATCTCGGCCTTGCACGTCCCTGTCCAGTACCCAATTGTAAGGACTCCCTTGAGGTAGACGGGCAGTTTGGATAGCACAGCCTCTTATTGCTCTTGCTCAAAGAAGCCAGTCCGCCGATTGTTCTCCGTCAGCATCTCGAAATAGGGAACCATCTCAGGCTTGATCTTCGCGGCTTTGCGAGCCAAGTCATAGGCGAGCCGGCGAAAGGCCAACTCGCGGTTTATGCTGGCATTCGACATCCCTTCGTCAAGCCGATTCTCGAGGTATTGGTTTACGTGGTCAGTCGTGATCTCATCCGAACGTCTGCCCGCAAAACCGACCTTGAGCTTTTTAACATGCCGTTCCACATGCTCAAGGCTTTTCCGGCCTTTCCGCCGATAGAAGCGTACCCCCCCATTGAGCATGGTGACGAGAGTGGGCGGGGTCTTGTCGGGCTTTTTGAATTCGCCAGCCTCACAATCGTTTATTAGGTGTGCCATCTCATCGTTCACCCCCGACTCGTCCTCATTCGCACGAATCACTAGAGATTCTTCATTCGTCTCCAACTTGGGAACGGCCAGTGGGATGCTTCTGTGAAAGGCATCTTGTCCAGCCTGGACTGTCTGGAAGGCAGATGCGATCGTCTTGGTGGGTTCATTCGGGTCAGAGATTGGGCGCCACAGTTCGAGGTGTTCGTGAGCGAAGTAAGCATGTGTGCGGAAGAACTGAATAAACGAATACTGAGCGTGGTTGCTGAAGTGATCGCCACCACTCCCGATTAGGCTCGAGCATTCCCTTTCTCATCGCACCTGAACTTCGAGAGCAAGACTAATCCTCAGGAGGGTGGTGAAATGCGGGCGCATTATCAAAAGGGCTATGTTCGGCTTGGCCGCCGAAAAGCCGGGCCGGTTTGTCGGGAGTTTCTTTGGTAGGACACTGAACCCTCCGGTAGGCGTGTGCGACGCACTGCGGTTATCGGAACCGTTCAACAATTTCCCGAGTTTGGTCAATGCCTGGCAGGCCTGCAATGGCCTTCGGGTATCGATCAATGAGCCTGGGAATCGTCAGCGAGAACAGGCGATAACAGTAGCAGACTTCTTTGATCATTACATCAAAGCAGAGAGATGGCCGGTTTTGGGTGACCGTTGAGGAATTCGCAGCTCGCCCTCAGGCTAAAATCGTGCCATAGTTAATCATTTAGTAACTCTATGAATCAATAGAAACCAAATTTGATAGGCCCTTCTTTCACGGAACCGGCTGCGTTTTTCTCAACATACCAGTCTAGGTTCAATTCACCACGCCAATCTAGGTACTATTCACCTGCCAGTCCAGGTTCCAGTTTAGGGGAACCACCTGTACTTAATTGGAATTGCTTTTGCTCGCCAGTGATTGGCGCGGGCGGATCCTCAAAGGGCCTTGGTGTTTGCGCCTCAGGATTTTGCGATAGGGAGAGGCCGAATTGCACATTCTGGCGAGGGCTGGTGCTAAAAAATTTGGCCCCACGGATTTGCCGGCTGGACCACGAGAAAGGCAGTAAACATGCGGAATTGTAATTCCCTCGGATGGTCTGACCTTCGCGATGCGACGGTGAGTTCGCAGGGCAACAGGTTTGAGGATTGCACATCATGCGCGGACATTCGCGTTAACCGGAATTCCATGCAATCCCTCCATCTGCAAATTCGTTCACTGAACGGCTGTTCGCTTTTGTAAGGGCGATGTAATTTTGGCTTGGTAGAATTGTAATTTTTGCTGGCGGGAATATGGTTGCCTTACTGACTGCCGCAAGGGCACTTACCTCTGCTTAGAGACGGCACGATTTGCCGCCTTCCTCTACATGGATACCCAGGTTGAGGAGAGACAGCGATGCGGATACTGGTTACAGGCGGCGCCCGATTTATCGGAAGCCACACTGCAGAGGCCCTGGTTCAGGCCGGGCATGAGCCGGTAGTCTTCGACAATCTGAGTGAGGGACATCGTTGGTCGGTGAAATGGCGCGCGTGTTGGGCCGCCTGCGCAACGGGCTTACACCGTGGCGGAGGCGCAACGGGGCGACCCTGTCGATTCCGCTACCCCGAATTTTCTGGCTCTCGAGCGGCGAATGCCGAGACTCCACGAAGAGGCTCCAACAACGGCCGACTGGCGGCAGCAAGCCATGCCAATGCCCAATTGATCCGGCAAGAGGACACCACTAACGCGAACGCTGTTTCGTAGTGGAGCAAGGCAAATGGTTAAGCCCGTTGTGAACGAGATGATCGAGGAACGACTGGAGGACCGCTCGGCCCAAGCGGGGAACTCGCCCTCCGCGGGAGTGCGCCAGGCATCTGACTCGGTCGCTCCAGAAGTGTTGAGGGGGCAGTTGGAGAGCCAGCCGGCCCTGATGGCTTGGAAGCAGCTCCTATCCCAGGGTTGGAAAGTGGTCGCAATTGACAGGCTGACACCGAGGAAACAGAAAAGCTGTCCCGTTTTTCGCCTTCGCGGACCGCAGGGCGAGACCGTCATTGCCAAGAGGTGCCGGAAGGAGGGGGCGCGGATCGAGCGCATGATTTACCAGGAGGTATTGCCTCGTGTTCCCCTGCCGCGTCTCGAATTCCGCGGGCTCGTGGAAGAGCCGGTGGGCGAGTTTTGCTGGCTTTTCCTGGATGATGCCGCAAGCGAGCCGTATTCACCGAAGCTCCCGCACCATCGCGCGCTGGCAGGCCGCTGGCTGGGCGAAGTGCAGGTCGCCAGTTTTTCCTTTAACCTTCAAGACCGCCTGCCTGGCCGCGAACCCGGCCACTACTTTCGATCGCTGCGCGGTTCCAAGGTCATTCTGGTCGATCATCTTGGCCACAACACGGCCATGGTGACCGAGGATGCCGAGGTGTTTCACAAGGCCGTCGCACTTTTGGAAACGGCTGAAACGCATTGGAGCCAGATTGAGGAAACCTGTGGAGTAATGCCTCGGACCCTCGTACACGGGGACTTTGCCGCCAAGAATGTGCTCGTCCGAGACGGCAGTCCCAGCCCCGCCCTGCTGGTATTCGACTGGGAGTTTGCTGGCTGGGGCGTGCCGGGTATCGACCTCGCTCAGCTCGATGAACGCGCGGTTAGCCCTGACCTCGATGTCTATGGCTCGGTACTGCAACGCGCGCAACTGCACTTGACTTCGGGTGAGATCCAAGCCGTGGCTGCCTGCGGAAACCTATTCCGGCTGGTGGAGGAAGTGAGGTGGGCAACGAGCTTTCTGAAATTCGACTCTCGGGAGTACCTCATCAAGACCGTCGAGGAGCTTCGGTTCTACGAGCCCTTGCTCGCGAAGGCGCTCGAGATTCTGAAGGTGGGGCTGGCGTGATTGGAGGGTTGGATTGAAGGTGATGAACATGTCCGAATCGGTTCACCGCTTGGTTCGCGGGCGGTTTCCGGATGACCTCCTGATGGCACTACGCAGCCGGAGATGCCGACCGTCCCTGCGGGCGATAATATCAGCGCCATTAGCAGTCCTGCTGGCCGTCGAAGTGGTAGGCGCCGCAGATAACATAGATCTGCCCGATGAGCTCCAGTTTCTCGTGTCCCATCTTGACATCGCAACCTACATCCCGATAGCGGTCAGATTTGCCAATCCCAACTGGGCATTCATGTTGTGGGTCCTTCCGATCAACACGCTGTTCTACGCCTCGCTGCTTTTCGCATACCTTTCCCGGCGGGACCGTCGAGCCAACGTCACGCTTCACCTCCTTCCAGGCGGCTGCGTTGCCTCCACTACGCCGGCTCCTTCTACTGCGACGGGGGTTCTAGTTCGAGATGGAGAAAGGCAAACGATTGAGTCGATCTCGACCGATACGTCGAAGGAGCAAATGCAGGGCCGTGCTGCCCGAGCGGGGGTGTCGCTCTTGTCGCCAGTGCGTCCAACATCTGGCCCGCTCACTCTAGAACCGTTGACGGAGCAGTTAGAGAGCCAGCCAGCCACGATGGCTTGGAAGCAACTCCTTTTCGAGCGCTGGGAACCGGTGGCAATTGAAAAGCTGGGACACAGGAGACGAAAAAGCCGCCCTGTTTTCCGCCTACACGGATTGCATGGTGAGACCGTCATTGCCAAGAGGTGCCCTAAGGAGAGGGCGCAAGTCGAACGCATAATTTACCAAGAGTTTCTGCCGCGTGTTCCTTTGCGGACTATTCGATTCCGCGGAGTCCTGGAAGAGCCGGTGGGCGAGTTTTCCTGGCTGTTCCTGGAAGATGCCGCGAGCGAACCGTATTTACCGAAGCTCCCCCACCATCGCGCGCTGGCTGGCCGCTCGATGGGGGAAGTGCACCTTGCCAGCTTATCCGCTAATCTCCAAGGGCGCCTGCCTGGACGCGAACCCGGCTACTACCTGCGCTGGTTGCGGGATTCCAGGGCCATTCTGGTCGATCACCTTGCCCACAACACGGCGATGGTGACTGATGATACGGAGGTGTTTCGCAAGGTCGTCGCACATTTAGACGTGGCCGAAACGCTTTGGAGCGAGATTGAGGAAATCTGCGGGGTAATGCCTAGGACGCTCGTACACGGTGACTTTGTCGCCAAAAATGTGCGCGTCCGAAACGGCAGAGGAGGTCTGTCCCTGCTTGTGTTCGATTGGGGGTACGCCGGCTGGGGCGTGCCGGGCACCGATCTCGCTCAGCTCGGCAAACACGTGGTTAACCCTGACCTCGGTGTTTATTGCTCGGTAATGAAGCGCGCAGAGCCGCACCTTTCTCTGGCGCAAATCGAAGCCGTGGCTGCCTGCGGGAGCCTCTTCCGGCTGGTGGAGGAAGTGCGGTGGGCAAGGTCGTACCTAAAATTCGGCTCTCGGGATTACCTCATTAAGCCAGTCGAGACGCTTCGGGAGTACGAGCCCTTGCTCGCGAAGGCGCTCGAGATTCTGAAAGGGGTGCTGGCATGATCGAAGGCTTGGACAGAGCGCTTGAAGACTGCCCGCAGGCCGATATGACCGTGGTGCGGAAGTTGATTGAGGAGCTGCTCGACGGACAGGGGGCGCGTGGCTGGCAGGTGGTTGACCAATCCCGTTTTGTGAGGCGACTGGAAGACTCTGAGAGCTTGCCTCGCCGCTGCGCCCTGCTCTCGCAGTCGCGAGCATTGAGGGCAACGAGATGAAGATAGTTTCGAGAGCTGTCGTTGCGGTCTTTCTGTCGTTGCTGGCATGCGCCGGTTGTGCGGGCGCGGCCGATTATTACGTGAGCGATCGAGGCAAGGATTCCAACCCTGGAACCGCGGCAAAACCTTGGCGGTCGCTGGCTAAAGTCGATGCCTCCCGGTTCGCCCCCGGGGATCGCGTGTTGTTGGAGGGCGGCCAAACGTTTGATGGGAACCTGGTTCTCGATGAGCGGTCGAACGCCAATCCCCAACAACCCATCACGATTGGTTCTTTCGGAAAAGGGCGAGCGGTGATCCATGCCGGACTGGGGACTGGGATTCTGGTCCGCAACATCGGCGGTATTGTGATTCGAGATCTGATCGTGGCCGGCGACGATGCTTCGAAGAATCAAGGGTTTGGCATCGAGGTTCTCAATGAGCGTGGCACAGCCAAGCTTGACTTTATCCGCATCGAGAATGTGGACGCTTCCCAATTCCGCTGGGCGGGAATCTACGTCGGCGGGGCGCCCACGATTATGCAGAGTTTCGAGGCCCTCCCGGGAAGCCGTTACGGCTTTCGGGACGTCCAAATCTCCCACTCAACCGTCCACCATAACATGTACGGCGGAATTCTCATCAGTGGGCCATGGAATAGAGTTCCAGGAGGGTACGCGAACGAAGATGTCACGATACGGGATTCGGTGGTCCACGATAATTTCGGCGATCCGCATTACATTCACCACAGCGGCGATGGAATCCTGCTGGATGATACCGATGGAGGGCTGATTGAGCGGTGCACGGCCTACCACAACGGGGGCGCGGATGAGAGTAGCAAAGGCGGACCTGTAGGAATCTGGGCCGATGCCGCGAACCGGATTAAGATCCAATTTTGCGAGTCCTACGCGAATCACACCGGCGGGAAGCACGACGGAGGCGGATTTGATTTGGACGGTGGCGTATCAAACTCCATTGTCCAGTACAACTACAGCCACGACAACGACGGCCCGGGTTTCTTAGTTTGGAACTATAGCCACGCAGCTCATCCTTTTGCCCACAACGTGATCCGCTACAACCTCAGTGAAAACGACGCGCGGAAGCATCGGGATGTTATCGAATTTGGGTCCAGCGGCCAGCCCATTGACCACATCGAATTTTACAACAATACCGTATTCGCCACAAAGAGGAAAGATGGGGCGCCTCATGTGGTCTGGATCCTCGGCGAAAAAGACAATACAAACGTTCGGCTTTGGAACAATCTGTTTATTTCGGACGGCGCGCGGCCATTGATTGAAATCGAGAAGAATCAAACTGGCGTCTTGTTTCAGGGAAACGCTTATTGGACGCAGGGTGAGCCTTTCGTGGTGTCGTACCAGGGAAAGGAGTACCACGATCTCGCCAGATGGAGGGCTCAGACCGGCCAGGAAACTCTGGACGGAAAGGAAGTGGGCGTGTTCGCGAACCCCGACCTGAGCCGGATGGGAATGGGAGAGACCTTGGCTGGCCTCCAGCTTCTGTCCGCCTTAGCCAGCTACCATCTACTGCCTGCCTCACCGCTTATAGACGCCGGACTGGACCTACATGCAAAGTTCGGCGTTGACGTCGGCAGTCACGATCTCTGGGAAACGCCGATTCCCCAAGGACGAGCCTTTGACATCGGGGCTTTCGAAGCGCCAGGCAAAGGTCTGATCAAGCCGCGTACCGCTTCAAGAAATGGGCCGCGCGGACCTGGGCATGCGCAAAGGAAACAGACTGGAACGACCGTGGCGTACGACACGATCGTGGATTTCGTCTGTCGAGAATTCCCCCTTAGACCGATGGCAAAACTTCAGTATTCGGCGTGCGCGGTAAGCCATCAAGGGGTACGGCCATCCTGAGGAACGATTGCAACCTCGGGATAGATGGGAGGTGATGAACATGTCCGAAACGGCTCGCAGCACGGTTTGGGATCGGTTTCCTGGAGGCCGCGTAATGGTACGAGGCATCCGGATAAATCGGCTGGCTGTTCGGGCACTAAAGTCCGCAACGGCAGGATTGGTCCTGGCCATCGTGGCGGCAGGCGCCGCAGATAACGTAGACCTGCCGGACGAACTCCAGCTCCTCGTCTCGCAATTGGACATCGCTAGCTATTTCCCCATGGTGGCGAACTTTGCCAATCCCATCACGGCATTCGTGCTGTGGACCCTTCCAATCAACGCTCTATTCTACGGCCCGCTGGTTTTCGCCTATTTGTCTTGGGGGGCCTATCGAGGCAGAGTCGACCTTCTCCCACCGCGAGACTCCTTAGCTTCCGCTCCCACGGCTCCCTCCGCCGAGGCGGGGGTTCCGTCTTTTCCCGGAGCAAGGCAAGGGGTTAGCCCGGTGTCGACTGAGGTGTTGAAGGGGCAAATGCACGACCGTGCAGCGCAAGTGGGGCTATCACCTTTTCTCGGGGGCCTCCAAGCAGCGAACTCAATTACTGCGGAACCATTGACGGAGCACGGGGAGAGCCACCCAGCCGCGCTAGCTTGGAAACGGCTCCTATCCGACCACTGGGAAGTGGCGGCAATTGAGAGGCTGACGCGAGGAAAACGGAAAAGCAGGCCCGTTTACCGCCTACGCGGACCGCATGGCGAGACGGTGATTGCCAAGAGGTGCCGGGAGGATAAGGCGCAAGTCGAGCGCATGATTTACCAGGAACTGATGCCGCGTGTTCTCTTGCCGAGTCTGAAATTCTACGGACTCCTGGAGGACCCGGGGACCGAGTTTTGCTGGCTTTTTCTGGAAGATGTCGCCGTCGAACCGTATTCACCGAAGCTTGCCCACCATCGCGCGCTAGCAGGCGGATGGCTGGGGGAAGTGCACGTCGCCAGCTTATCAGCCAATCTGCAAGGTCGCCTGCCCAGCCGCGAGCCCGGCTACTACCTTGGCTCGTTGCGCAGTTCCAGGGCCATTCTGGTCGATCACCTTGACCACAACACGGCGATGGTGCCCGACGATTCCGAGGTGTTTGGCAAGGTCGTGGCGGATTTCAACATGGCCGAAACACATTGGAGCGAGATTGAGGAAATCTGCGCGGTAATGCCACGGACGCTCGTACACGGTGACTTTGTCGCCAAAAACGTGCGCGTCCGGACCGGAAGCGGCAGCCGCACCCTGCTGGTGTTCGACTGGGAGTTTGCGGGCTGGGGCGTCCCGGCCGCCGACCTCGCTCAGTTCGGCGAGCCGGAACACCTAGTTAACCCCGACCTCGATATTTACTGTTCGGTGCTGAAGCGCGTGGAGCCGCGCCTGTCTCTGGGGGAGATCCAAGCCGTGGCTGCCTGCGGGAGCCTCTTCCGGCTGGTGGACGTGACGGGTTGGGCAATCGGCTATCTGAGATTCGGCTCTCGGGATCACCTCGTCAAGACCGTCGAGACGCTTCGGAGTTACGAGCCTGCGCTCGCGAAGGCGCTCGAGATACTGAAAGGGGTGCTGGCATGATCGAAGGCTTGGGGAATGTGCTTGAAAACACGGACAACCCGGGCCTGAGCGAATTGCGCCTGATGCTCGAAGGACTCCTCGATGGGCAGGGGGTGGAAGGCCGTTTGTTGGGGCAGCAGATGTTGCGCGCACACGCTGACGCCTCACGCGTGTACCGCTTGCGCTTCGCGATCAACGGCCAATTCCGCTCGATGATCGTGAAGTTTGGGGACCCCCAAAACACGCGACGCAGCGAGCTGGCGGCGAAACGCTGGTTGCCGGCCGTAGGCTTGGGCGACCACGTCCCTGCCTTGCTGGGGAGCGCTACGGAGCGAAGCGGTGCCCACGTCTGGCATGTCTACGAGGATCTGGGTGATCACAGACTCGATTCCCGCATGCCTGATCAGGAGCGCGTTCGGGCGGCCATTGCCGTAATCGTCCAGTTACACACCCGGTTCGCAGCACACCCCTTGCTGGGAGAAGTCCGGGTCAACGGGACGGACCTGGGCGTCCAGCTTTATGAGGTGACCTGTCGCGACGCCATCTTGGCGCTTGAAGCCTGCCAGCCGCCAGAGCAGCACCGTGCGTTGCACGAGCGCTTGCTGAGCCGGCTTTACAAGCTGTGTGATGGGCTCCCCAGCCGCACGCAGGCGTTCGAGTAATGGGGCGGGCCCGAAACGCTCCTGCACGGTAACTTGTCCCCCAGAAACGTCCTTGTTATCCCCGGGGCCGGCGGGCTTCACACCAGCCTGATTGACTGGGACCATTGTGGCGTTGGGCCGGCCAGCCACGATCTACCCTACTTTCTCCGGCGTTTCGCGCCCTGCCACCGGCCCTGGATTCTGGATGCCTACACGCAAGGGGTGGCTCGCGCCGGCTGGCACATCCCACCGAAGCAGGAATTGAATTTCCTGTTTGAGACCGCAATGTGTGTCCGTTTCGCCAATGGCGTGATCTGGCCGGCGATTGCGGTCGGGCAGGATCACGCCTCGTGGGGATGGGAGCAACTGG
>QHZN01000172.1 GCA_003225365.1 Acidobacteriota bacterium | reverse complement strand
CGGAGCAATACGAGGGACAGGAATGTGACCCGCTCATCTTCTGTACCGGCCCAGTGCCAGCGCAGCAGATTGAACCTTTCATTCCCTGGCTGATGCAGCAAACGGGCGCGAAGAAATTCTACTTGCCGTCGGCGGACTATGTTTGGCCCCACGTGATGAACAAGAAGGTTCGTCAGGTGGCCACGGCGAATGGTGGTGCGATTGTGGGGGAGGAGTACTTTCCCCTCGACCACGCCGACTATGGCAAGACTGTTAACAAGATCACGTCCAGCGGCGCAGAGGTAGTCTTCAATACGATCGTACCTCCCGGGGTCACACCCTTCCTCGAGCAGCTTTACAAGTCTGGCTTCACGAAGCGCGGCGGACACCTGGTCTGCACGTACTTCGACGAGAACTTCCTGAACATGGTGCCAGCGGAGTACGTAGAGGGTCTGTACAGTTGCCTCGACTACTACCGGAACGTCAGCGATCCCTTCAGCATGGAACTGCTCAATCAGTATGACAAACTCTTTCCCGGCAAAGCCAAGTTCACCGCGGGCAGTGCGTGTACAGGCCTGTACCGCGGTCTGCGGCTCTGGGAGGCTGCAGTGAAAGAGGCAGGCTCGCTCAAGCAAGAAGATGTCATCAAGGCACTAGAGCACGCAAAGATCGCTGCGGGGCCGGGTGGTCCAGCGGAAATGGTGCCCGGTCAGCATCACGTTCGGATGAACATGTACATTGCCCAGGCGAACAACGGTAATTTCAGGATTGTCAAAAGCCTGGGGGTCATTGATCCAAAGGAGTGCATGCAAGGTATAAAGTAAGCACACAAGATTCCTGCAATCTGAATTTGAAAGGAAACAGCAGGGAATTTCTCTTGTCAAGGTGGCACTATAATAGTTAAACGCCTTCTCGTCATCGAGAGGTTCGCGTGCCATTTCGTGTTCATTCTCCCAGGCGTACTCATGCTTTTCGCTGCCTTTGGGTGAGATCAGTAACGATCAGTCGGCTTGGGTTTACTAATCGTTCCTCCGCGCCAGATTACGGACGGTTGACGGTGCACACGAAGATTAGTTCCCTGCGGGCGACCACACGCGATTTGAACCAATGATTGTCCAGAAGGGCGGCAGTCCAGGTTCGGTCAGGTCGCGAGCGACTGTGACGGAGATCGGCCAAAGGGCGTGCTCCTGAGCAAGCTCGACGACTAAAAGTCATGCCTTGGTACACATCCCTACTTCGCGGCTCGGATGTTCACTTTCAAAACCCTGGTGGGCGCTCGCCCACGACATTGAAACTGCGCTCGAGGGCGAGTCCGGCACGGCCCAGCGTGCCCTCGTCAAAGAGCCGCCCGATGAGAGTGACGCCGTGAGGCACGCGGCGAGGCGGCGAGAACTTGGGAAGCGGATTATTAGGATCCGGCGCCCAGTCGCTACGCGCCGCGGGCACCTCAACGAAGCCCGCGCGCAGCGTGAGTGAAGGGTGCCCGGTGAAATTGGTAATGGTAAGCATCTCGTCGCGCAGTGACGGCACCAGCAGCAGGAGAATCACATCAAGTGAGTCGTAGGGCCAATCTGGGATCGCCACTTCCACCGGTACCATCCCCAGCTTTTTGACCGTCTCCAGGGCGGCACGGTCCACATCAGTGGCCGGGCTTTCCTTCGTCCAGCCGGGGAAGTAACCAACGCGCAGGCCCTCGATGGCTGCTCGTGCATCATAGTCCAGCTTGCTGGGTACGCTGGAGAGGTCCCTGGAATCGGGCCCTGAGATGGCTTGCAGCACCAACATTGCATCCTCAACAGCGCGCGTCATGGGGCCCAGCTTGTCGAGCGACCAGCAGAGAGTCATGGCGCCGGTGCGGGGTACACGGCCATAGGTGGGACGCAACCCGGTAATGCCGCAGCGCATGCTCGGGCCGACGATGCTGCCGCCCGTTTCGCTGCCGACAGAAAAACCTACCAGCCCCGCCGCGGTGGCAGCACCCGGGCCCGCGCTCGAGCCGGATGATCCTTCATCCAGCAGCCAAGGGTTCATGGTCTGGCCGCCGAACCAGATATCGTTGAGCGCCAGGGCACCCAGACTCAGCTTGGCCACCAGCACCGCGCCGGCATCGTTTAGACGTTTGACGACGGCGGCGTCCGCCGAGGGCACACGATTGCGGAAGGGCTCGGCGCCGTAAGTGGTGGGAATGCCGGCGGTGTCAAGAAGGTCTTTGGCGCCCCAGGGAACACCGTGCAACGGGCCTCGGTATTTGCCGACGGAGATCTCTTGGTTGGCCCGCTTGGCTTGCCCCAGCCCCGATTCGCGCATGAGGGTGATCACACAGCGCAACTTGGGATTGAAGCGGTCCAATCTTTCCAGGTAGAGGTTCGTGAGCCGCTCCGACTTGAGCTGTCGCTTCTCGATCCAGCGCGCTAGCCGGGTCACTGGAGCGTAGGCAATGTCCTCGTCGTTTGCAGGAAGCGGTCCGGGGTCAGGCTTGCTCCAGATGAATTGGTCGCGCGGCGGGCCTGCTTTCTCGCCCGGTAATACCGGATCCCATCGAGAATACGGCGCCACTGAAGGGTCGATTTTCACCTTTCGCGGCCCCGTGCGTCGCTCGTAAAGTGGCGCCAGCGAGTTGCGCCAGTTGCCAGCGGCCTGCGCGCGCTCCGCACTTGTCAACTCCACCCGCACCAGCTTTTCCGCCTCGGCAAAGGTAAAAGGCGAGACTTCGGGGCCAACAGCCGGCGCGGTGCCGAACGCCGGGGGCGTTCCGGCTGGCGCTTCGGTGGTTTTCTGGGCTGATTTACGGCAGGAAGCAAGGGCGGCCCCTACGACGGCCAGAGAGGTATTTACCAGGAACTGCCTGCGCGACTTTGACATAAATTTCCTCCGCGAGGGATTATAGATGGGAAGTAGTCGGCGCTCAGCCAATTCAACCGCAAATCTCTCTGTGGAGATGCTGGGGAGATTGGAAAAACAGAGTCAAAGTCAAAACCTCAACGCAGAGGTCGCAGAGAAAAAGTGGAGGTCACCGAGGAGGCTTTGAGAGATACCACCACAGGCGACCCACGGATTTTTGATCCCATGGTCTTGCGGAACGGAGCAAACTCCAACCTCTTTTCGTTCAGCGTGGTCAGGGCGTGGAGGGACCCGAACTTCCAAATCTCCCACATATGTCCTGCCTTGTCGCCTTCTGATTATCGACGAATCCGCAGGAGCGATCCGAAGGTCTGGACGAGCGACGGGCCACTCTTCCATTACCGGCTTATGGAGTGGTAGCCGACAATACGTCCGGAACGTGCCGATGCCTCGGGGCCAAACATAACGCTGGACACACTAAAAATCGCCGCGATGAACGCTGAGGCCGCTTGACATCGGAAAAGTTAACATCTACCATCTGAAACACGTTCAGTGCTACTTGAAAGCCGGGTCCCGACCATGAAGGTCCCGCTCGCAAGTCACGTTCAAACGTTTTCGCGTCATCTGTTCGTGATGTTGACTGTGACCTTCCTGTTATCCGTGGCCTGGTCGAACGCGCCTGGAGCCGACGAGACGAAGAACACTGCTACTATAAGCTACTTCAGAGACATTCGTCCGATCATCCGCGAGCGGTGCGCTGGCTGCCATCAACCTGCCGTCAAGCAGGGCGAATTGAGCTTGACGACCCATGAAGGCTTCATTCAAGGCGGGGCTAAGGGCAAGGTGATCGTTCCTGGTCAACCCGACCAGAGCCTCGTGATTGGCTACCTCACGGGCGGTCAAAAGCCTCAGATGCCCTTTAACTCCACGCCGCTCGCGCCCGAGCAGATCAACCTTTTCCGGCAATGGATCAAGGAAGGCGCCCTGGACGACACTCCGGCTGAGGCGAGGAGCATCGTCGAGCCGGGCAAGCCGGTAGTCTACCGCGCGCCGCCCGTCATTACCGCGCTAGCCTACTCATCGGACGGGAGCATCCTGGCCGTCTCCGGTTACCGGGAGGTCCTCCTGCACAAAGGCGACGGGTCCGAGCTTATCGCCCGCCTGCCGGGAATCTCGGACAGGATTACGTCCATTGCCTTTTCTCCCGATGGCTCCACGCTAGCGGCCGTGGGCGGCACGCCCGCGACTTTCGGCGAGGTCGAATTGTGGGACGTCGCCCAGCGCAGGCTCAAGCGCTCCATCCGGTTGACCGAGGACACTTTGTTCGGAGCATCTTTCTCGCCCGATGGTTCGAAACTAGCTTTCGGCGGGACTGACAACACGATCTACGTGATTGAGGTGGCGACCGGAAAAGAACTGCTCCGGGTGAAGCAGCACGACGGCTGGGTATTTGGTACGGTCTTTTCCGAGGACGGAAGTCAGATCGTGTCGGTCAGTCGGGATGGCGCCGCCAAGCTGACGAACGTCGCGGGCGGAGTTTTTATCGAAAACATCAATCAACTGAAGGGCGAATTGGTGACGATCGCGCGCCAACCCAAGCGCGATAACGTGCTGGTGGGCGGTGAAGAGGGCGTGCCTCGCCTTTACTTGATGCATCGCCCCAGGTCACTCGTCATCGGCGATACCTCTACCCTGATCCGAGAATTTGAAAAGCAGGACGGGCCCGTGGTCTCCGTGGCTTTCAGTCCCGATGGTCAGTTGATCGGCGTGGGCAGCTCGGCGGAGGAGGTCCGGCTTTACAAGACTAAGACCGGCGAGCGTGTCGCGAACCTCAAAGGCCATCAAGGCGGAATTTACTCCGTAGTCTTCGCGCCTGGCGGAGAGCGACTGGCGACGGCGGGCTTCGACGGGACGGTGCGAATCTACGACGTCAAGTCCGGACAGCTCGCCAAGGCTTTCGTGCCGGTACCCTTGGAGGCGAAGGCGACAGTCTCGATGAAATGAAGGACTCGGCCGAAAGGCGCAAAGAAGAAAATGTTCACTCAAGATCCATCTCGGTTGGAGATTCCGCTAGTCGACCAGGCTCCGAGTCCCGAGCCCCGGATGGCGAATCCGGGATTGCAGCTTTCGGGGCTTGGGGTGGTTCGGCGCATCAGGTTGGCGCTGCCACTCCTTCTTGCGCTGGCCACAGCTTATCCGCTCGCCGCCGCAGAGCCCGTCGTCAAGGGCCTCCAGCCGCGAGGCGGCCAGCGCGGCAAGACGTTTACCCTGACGCTCAAGGGTGAGGGCCTCGTCACCGGGGCCGAGCTCATCACGACTCTCCCAGCTTCCATCTCGAAGCTGGCGCCGCCCCGTGACCTCGAAACGCCCGACACCGTGCTGTCTTACATGGTCCAATTGCCCGCGGACGCCGCGGTCGGGGCATATCCCTTGCGGGTTCTGACCGCAGATGGCCTTTCCAACGTGCTGATCTTCAGCGTGACCGACCTGCTCGAGATTCCGGAGAAAGAGCCGAATGATTCCATCGTGCAGGCTCAACCGATTAGCGTTCCCGTGGTCGTCAGCGGCACCCTGAAGGGTCCCGACCAGGATTTCTTCAGCTTCACGGCGAACGCGCGCCAGCGGCTCGTTCTCGAAGTTGAGGCGCGACGCATCGGCTCGGCCATCGATCCGGTGATCGAAGTATTCGACTCCGCGGGCCGTCGCATCGCTGAGAATGACGACGCACCAGGCCTGGGAGTGGACTCGCGCCTCGAAGTGACGTTTCCCAAGGCCGGCAAGTATTACGTCGCGGTACACGACGCGAAGTTCAGCGAGCAGGAGCAGAACTTCTACCGGTTGAAGGTCGGGTCCTACGCATACGCCGAGGGAATTTTCCCGCTGGGCTGGCAGCGCGGCAAGGGGGTGGCCGTCACGATGTTCGGAGGGAACCTCGCCAAGCCCATCGTGGTCCATCCGGACCTGAAGGTTCCCGGGGGCCGCGAGACCACGGCTGTGAATCTTCCCGGCCCGGGACCCATGGGCAGCCTGCCTTTTCGATTCCGCCTCAGCGATCTTCCGGAGACGCTCGCGCCGGCCGATGGCTCGGTCACGGAGCTTGCGCCATCGACCGTGATGAATGGGCGCATCCTGAAGCCCGGTGAGGTCGACCGCTACAAACTGAAAGTTTCGCCCGGGGAAAAGTGGATGTTCGATCTCGAGGCTGCAACCCTGGGTACCTCGCGTCTGTACGGATCGCTCGCGGTCTTTGACGCTCAGGGCAACAAACTGGAGGCGAAGGATGTTGGCGACGGGCCCGATCCGAAGCTAGCCCTGACGGTGCCCGACAAAGTCCGCGAGGTCACGCTCGCGGTGAGCGATGTGCGCGGGCAGGGAGGACCGTCGTACGGGTACCGCCTCATCGCCACACCGGGATCCGGAGACTTCAGTCTGAAGATCCTCACGCCTTACGTCAACGTTCCCGCTCACGGCACCGCCGCGGTCCAGGTGGTGGCGGAGAGGCACGGGTACGACGGCCCGATCCGGTTGAGCCTTCCCAATCTTCCCGCTGATTTCTCCATGGCCGGTGGGAACATCGCGGCGGAGGTCCCGAATTACGAGGGAAAGCGGGAGCCGAGTACCATCGGGTATCTGACGCTCACCGCGAAACCGGACGCAGGGACGCGGGCGCTCAAGTTGTCTGTGTGGGGAGAGGGCGGAGCGCCGGACCATCCGATTCGCCGCCGCGCCGAAGGGCCGGGGCTGATCTTCACCGTCAACGGCGAGGAGCAGTACTCCATCACGGCCGATCTCATTCCTCCCAGGCCTACGACTTACGAGTGGCTGGGAATCGAGTTACCCGTGGCCATCGGCCCGCCGGTGCCCGCGGTCCTCGAGGTGGCGGACCACAGCATACGGGTCGTCCAGGGGATGGACTATCCGATTGCGTACAAACTGACGAAGCAGTCCCCGGAGATCACGACCAAGAGCGTGCGTGGGCTCGAACTCCCCAGCGTCAAGGACTTGAGCCTCGACAACAAGGATTCCAAGGGCGCCGATGCGGGTAAGCTTGTGTTGGGCTCGACGCTGGAGACGCCGCTGGTGAAGTTTGACTTGGTCCCGAGCGCGACGCTGGAAGTCAACGGTAAAGAGGAAATCGTGGTGGCCCCGGCGGTGACCGTCGAACTGGTGCGCGCCTACTCCCTCGAGCTCAATTCACAGCGCGTGGAGCTTACCAGCGGCGGCAATGCTGCGCTGACCGGCATAGTCCGGCGCGAGCCGATCTTCACGGGTACGGTGAAAATCAGCGTGGGCGACCCGCCCGACAAAGTGGCGTGCGCGCCTGTCGAAGTTCCGAACGGCAAGTTCGAGTTCAGTTTGACATGCCAGGCAGCTTCGGGTACTCCGCAGGGGGATTTTGAGGTACACTTGGTCTCGTCGGCGACCATTCCCAGCCGTACCGACAAAAGGGAATACACTTTTCCCCCGGTGGCGGCGCGGATGGTCATCGCCGGCGGGGAAACCGCGAAGGCGGTGGCCAACAAGACTCATTGACTCCCGGGAAGTTCGCAGAGGGGTCTCGTTGCTGCAAGGCATTGCCCTCCTGGACTTTTCGGGCAGCGTTATGACAGCCCTCCGCTGCGATCGCTCCGATGGCGAGTGAGGTTCGAGATGACGCACAGAATCCGGTCAAGTCACTGGTCGAGACGGCTCGGGATCTTGGGCACCGCGGCGCCACTCATCCTTGCCGCAATGGCCTTCGCGACTGAAGACACGAATCCTGCCGTCACTTCTGAACCCAAGCTGCTGGCCGAGTACGAGGTGACCGAGATTCGGCTCATCCCGTCGCAGGTCGTCTTCTCTGACGCGAGCGAATATCGAAAAGTTCTGGTCGTAGGAAAGACCGGCAGGTCGAGCGAGATCGACCTCACCCGCACGGCCAAGTTCACGCCGGCGGCCGACTGCGTGCGCTTCGATGAGCAGGGTTACCTTTTTCCGGTCAAGGACTGCGAGACGCGAGTTGCGGTTGCCGCAAACGGGCTCACTGCGCAACTGCCGGTGACGGTCCGCGGCCTCGCGAAACCCCGCGAGGTTTCGTTCGTGCGCGATGTGGAGCCCATCATGAACAAGGTCGGTTGTAGCGCCGGGACGTGCCACGGCGCCGCGAAGGGAAAGAACGGCTTCAAGCTGTCGCTGCGCGGATACGATCCGGAGTTCGACTACGACCGCCTGATTCACGACGTCTCGGGACGGCGCTTCAACCGCGCCGATCCCGCTCGCAGCCTCTTGCTGCTGAAGCCGACGGCCCAGGTGCCGCACGGAGGGGGTCTGCGTTTTGACACCGATTCCCAATACTACAAGACCATCCTCGAGTGGCTTTCAGAAGGTGTGCCCTTCGGCGATGCCAGGGCCGCCGAAGTTGCGCGCCTCGAAGTGACCCCCTCGGATATCCTCATGCCCAAGCCGGGACTTTCCCAGCAGATCGTCGTGGTGGCGCATTACTCGGACGGCGCCGCTCGCGACGTCACGCGCGAAGCCTCCTACACGAGCAACGCGCCGAGCGTCGCCGAGGTCATGCAAGACGGCCTGCTCACCTCTGGGCGCAAGGGCGAGGCAGCGCTGCTGGTGCGCTATGAGGGTAATTTCGTGACGGTGCCGACAACCATCCTCTCGGAAACACCGGGCTTCAAGTGGGTGGAATTGCCTCAGTACAATTACATTGACGAAGCTGTCGATCGGAAGCTCCGGAAGCTGAGAATCCTTCCTTCACCGCTCTCGACCGACGCGGAGTTCATTCGACGCGTGTCGCTTGACCTCATCGGCGTGCCGCCCACACCCGAAGAAGTGGAAGCTTTCCTCCGGGATAAGACGCCGCCGCGCCAGAAGCGCGCCCGTCTGGTCGATCAGTTGATAGCGCGACACGAGTATGTCGATCACTGGTCGCTCAAGTGGGGCGACCTCCTCAAGAGCAATCGAAAGTTCCTGGGCCAGAAAGGCATGTGGCGTTTCCGCGACTGGATACGCCAGTCGGTGGCCGAAAACAAACCCTACAACCAGTTCGTCTACGAGTTGATCACGGCGCGCGGCAGCACCTATGACAATCCCGCCGCCAACTATTTCCTGATCGCCGACCAGCCGAACACCCAGATGGAGACCACGACGCAATTGTTCCTGGGCGTCCGCTTTATGTGCGCGCATTGCCACGACCATCCCTTTGAGCAGTGGACGAACAAACAATATTTCGAGCTGAGCGCGTTCTTTGCCCAGGTCGGCATCCGAGACGGAGCTCGCAGTCTGGAAAAAGTCGTCTACGACAAGAACGACGGCGAGATCACTTTTCCCAAGACCGGGCGCGTCGCGCTCGCGCACTTCCCCTACCTGCAGCCAGCGCACTTTACGACTGACGAGGCACGACGCCGGCTTCTGGCCGAGTGGCTGACCTCGAAGGACAATCCGTATTTTGCCAAGGCGTGCGTCAACCGGATGTGGAGCTACTTCTTCTCCCGCGGCATCATCGACCCGGTGGATGATATCCGGTCGAGCAACCCTCCCATCAATCCCGAATTGCTCGCGGCTCTGACCAAGGACTTAATCAGCCACAATTTCGATTTACGCTATCTCCTGCGCATGATCGTTAACTCGCGCACCTATCAACTCTCCACTCGCACGAACAACTGGAATGCGGACGATGAAAACAACTTCTCCCACGCATTGCCGCGGCGCCTCACGGCCGAGGAGCTGATGGATTCCATCAGCATCGCGACAGGAAGCCGCATGGTCTTCAAGGACGTACCCAAGGACTATTTGGCGGAGGAGCTCCCGGACCCCAAGGTAGGGATGGGCGGCTTCCTTGATCTCTTCGGGCGGCCGCAGCGCGAATCGCCCTGCGAATGCGAGCGACGTAGCGAGGTGAGCCTTAAGCAGGCGTTGAACCTGATCAATGGCCCGGCGGTGGGGGACGCGGTGGCGGACCCCGACGGCCGCATCGCCAAGCTGATCATGGCCGGGGCACCCGACCGGAAGATTGTAGAAGAGCTGTACCTGGCGACTCTCGACCGCCCGCCAAGCGCCGAGGAAGCCCGGAAGGCGCAAGAGTATCTTGCCGGGAGCAAGAACCGCGCCGATAGGGCACAGGACATCGAGTGGGCCCTGCTCAACAGCTACGCGTTTTTGTTCAATCGGTAGTTTCATTCTGTTTGATGGCCCGCGGGGGCGGAAGACTGGAGGCTAGCCATGTTATCGATACCGGGACGAATGGCCAGACTGTGTGACGGGTACACCCGCCGTGAGTTCCTGCGGGTCGGCGGGGCGACGCTGTTCGGACTGAGCTTGCCTCAATTCTTCTCTCTCCAGGCGAAGGCCTCTCCGGCCGCGCCCTTCGCCGGGTCGAAGGGTTACGGAGCGGCCAAGTCCGTGATCCTGCTCTTTCTCCAGGGCGGTCCTAGCCACCTCGACATCTGGGACCCGAAACCCGATGCGCCCTCGAACATCCGAGGCGAATTCAAGGCCATCAAGGCCAGCGTGGACGGAATCCAGTTGAGTGAGACCATGCCCCTGCTGGCGAAGCAGGCCGACAAGTACACGTTGATCCGGTCGATGAGCTATACGCCGGTAGGACTGTTCAATCACACGGCGGCCATCTACCAAATGCTGACGGGATTTCCGCCCGACAAGGTTTCGCCGTCGGGACAGCTCGAGCCCCCCTCGCCGCACGATTTTCCGACTGCGGGCTCGCAGGTTGCCAAGCTCAAGCCCCTTGACGACCCCATGCTGCCTTTCGTCGAGATGCCGCGTCCGCTGCAGGAATCGAGCGTTATCGGCAAGGGCGGAGCGGCGGGGTTCCTCGGCAAGGCCTACGATCCCTATCGACTCTACCAGGACCCGAACAAGCCCATCGACCTCGGCGACCTTGCGCTGCGCTCCGACGTATCACCCGAGCGGTTGAGAGACCGGTTCTATCTGCTCAAGGGCATCAACGGTTCCATGCCTGACCTGGAAAAGGCGGTCAGCTCATTTGCGCTGGACGAGTATTACCAGAGAGCGTATAACCTGCTTCTGTCCGGCAAGGCGCGCAATGCCTTCGACCTCGAGCAGGAAAAGCCGGAGGTCCGGGAAAAGTACGGCCGGACGACCTTCGGCCAGGGGGCGCTGCTGGCCCGCCGATTGGTCGAAGCCGGGACGCGCTTCGTGCAGCTCAATTGGCCGGCGGTCGCGAACGGCGATCCGACGGTTGATGCGTGGGACACGCACGCGGCTAATTTCGGCCCACTCAAGAATCTGCATTGCCCGATCCTCGACCGGACCCTGTCGGCCCTGCTCGAGGACATGTCAGAGCGTGGGCTGCTGAAGGACACCTTCGTGGTCGTTGTGGGTGAATTTGGCCGCTCGCCACGGCTGGGCGTGAGCACATCCGGCAACACGAATGCCCCTGATGGCCGCGACCACTGGCCGTATTGCTACACGGCCCTGGTTGCGGGCGGCGGTATCCGTGCCGGCGAGGTCTACGGCAAGTCCGATGAGACGGGCTCGTCACCCAAAGAGAATCCGGTGCATCCCACCGACCTGCTTGCGACTATCTACTATGCTTTGGGAATCGATCCGAGCCAGATGGTGCTGAACGATTTCAACCAGCCGCGTGAGCTGGTAAAGGGGACGCCTCTGGTGAAGTTGTTTGGTTAGAGCCGGGGAGCGCCGACCTCCGGCGCCGAGTCCCACGACGCCGCCAGTCACTACCTCAACTAATGTATCCGGAACCCAAATTCCGTTTCGAGTGAGTTTCGGCTGCTCCCACACCTGCTCCGACCGAATCACTAACGATCGGTCGCCGAGAGGCGGGGAATCCGGACCGCAGACGGCAACCGCGGCCAACTAAACACAACGGCGTCACTCAGGACCTATCCGCTGACGGCCGCCCTCCCCCGTCTATCGACGACTTCAAGCGCTCGCGTGGGAATGCTCGCCCGATAGCGGAAAAGAAATCGAACTCTACACCCATCAGGGCCCGATTATCGGCTAATCTTAGTCCGCATCCGTTCATAGCGTAGCGCGACCGATCCATTCGAGTAGGACTTGCATTCTGTCAGCTTGAAGTCGCGCTGCGGGAACTTGCCCGGGAAGCCGG
>QHZN01000377.1 GCA_003225365.1 Acidobacteriota bacterium | reverse complement strand
TGCGGGCTCGCTGATAGTTCTTGGAAGTCAGGTAACAGATGATTGTCACCGAAGTAACGCCGTAACCCCAGCACCAGCGCGGTATACATATCATCTTTCACGTTTAACCGCCAAAAGTCCCCAAGGGACGAGCGATCTGCTCGCGACTGCTGTCTCCGCCCCGTCGAGATTCCGCTCCTTTCGGCGTTGGTCGCGAGTGATCGCCGCCCAAGCAATTGTTCAAATTCCGCGATGGGGGTTTCACGGGCGGAATTCCGAAGGCTCGAACGAACCGTTTTCGGCGGATGGTTTCGGAGTCCGCCGCGCTGCGGGGACAGTCGCCACAGGTGCCAGGCCCGACCACATACATCGGCTGTAGATTCGATGCCTCACATATTTACTGACTCTCGCATAATATAGTGACAATTCCTCACCCTTGGTGTATAGTGGGCGCATGAAAACACTGGTGCGTCCCCGCCGAGATTTCCAAGCCTTACAACAACGCCGCCTGCAGGCCGCGAAGCTGTTCCGGGCAGGCGAGACTCTGGCCTTTGTGGCTCGGGCGCTCCACGCCAGCCGCCAGAGCGCCAGTCGCTGGTACCAAGCGTGGAAGCGGGGCGGCCTCGCCGCGCTGCGCGCCGCCGGTCGAGCCGGCCGCAAGCCCAAACTCCACCGCCGTCAACTCGAACAGGTCGAGCGCCTGCTTTGCCAAGGGGCGCGGGCCCACGGTTTCGGCACCGATCTGTGGACGCTGCCGCGGGTGGCCGCCGTCATCGAGCGGCACACCGGGGTGCGGTACCATCCCGGCCACGTGTGGAAGATCCTGGGGGCCATGAACTGGAGTTTGCAGCGGCCCGCCCGGCAAGCGCGCGAACGGAATGAAGACGCGGTGCGCCAGTGGGTTCGGGAGCGCTGGCCGGCGGTAAAAAAACGCTCGGCGCCGCCAGGCCTGGATCCTCTTCCAGGACGAGAGCGGTGTCTCCGAGCGGCCCTCGGTCCGCCGCACCTGGGCGCCGCGCGGCCAGACGCCGAGGCTGATCCACGCCTTCAACTGGGGAAAAATCTCGGTGGCGGCGGCCCTGGCTTACCGCTGGGACGGGAAGCGCTGCCGTTTGTATTTCCAGATCCGGCCGGGCAGCTACGGCGCCGAAAGCCTGATCGCCTTCCTGAAACAGCTGCGACGCCACTTCCGAGGCCGGCAAGTCATCTTGGTGTGGGACGGCCTGCCCGCCCACAAGAGCCGGATCATGAAGGCCTACCTCTCGAGCCAGCGCGCTTGGCTGAGCGAGGAACGGCTGCCCGGCTACGCGCCCGACCTCAACCCGGTCGAGCTGCTGTGGGGCAATATCAAGGGCCAGGAACTCGCCAATCGCTGCTCGGCGAACCTCGCCGAAGCCGCCACCGCCTTGAGCCAGGGCCTGGCCCGGGTCCGCCAGTCCCAGCAACTCTCGTTTGCCTTCCTCGCCCACGCCGGACTTTCTTTTTGACCAGATTGTCACTGTATTATGCGAGAGTCAGTAGGCCGGGCACGCACGCCATGGTGAATGCCGGCTCGTCGGGACTTGCGCGTTTACGACGATAAGTTCAGCCGACGCAGATGGTCCGGGAAGCGCGGATCGGCCCGCCCTACGAGCCGCGGTGCAGGCCGAGACCGACTATGTCGATCCGAACTTGAAACGTGAGGGCGGGAGGCGTATGGTTTGCGCATCGAGACGAAGTCGAAATGCGAAATCCCAACTGGCTGGTTGCGTAGGTGTCGCTCCAGTTTTCCATGTCAGAGAACTCCCGATTGTCCAGGTAGGAGTTCGAAGAAAGTTGTGAAGTGCCATTCATATTCAGGAGGCTGATTCATGGACATCCGGAAGTGGTACTGGTGGGTGTTCATTTCATGCTTCTTCGCGTTTCTGATCGCCGGTTCGATGCTGTCTGTTAGCGCGCCCCAGGGCATTACGGGAAGATGGGATTTGACCATCGGGCTTGGGAACGAGGCCTATCCATCATGGCTGGAGATCACCACCAAGGATGGCGGACTGTCAGGCAGGTTCGTCGGTCGCTTTGGAAGTGCCCGCTCAATCAAAAAGATTGCGTTTGAGAATGGACGCCTCACCTTTTCACTGCCCGCCCAATATGAGAAATCAAAGACGGAGATGCCTTTTTCCGCGACCCTTGTCTCCGACGGCGACAGATTGGAGGGCATGACGAAAAGCGAAGAGGGGGCCGAACTCACGTGGGTAGGCCTCAGAGCGCCGGCCTTGCCCAAGCCTAAAAACGTTAAGTGGGGCACTCCCTTTGAACTGTTTAACGGCGATGATCTCACGGGATGGAAGCTGAGGGATCCCAAGGGACCCAATGGATGGAAGGCAGTTGACCACGTCCTGCAGAATGAAATGCCCTCCGGCGATATCCGCACCGAGAAGGAATTCAATGACTTCAAGCTTCACATTGAATTCAATTGCCCCTCCAAGAGCAACAGCGGAGTCTACCTGCGCGGAAGGTACGAGGTCCAAATAGTAGACAGCTACGGACAGCCGCCGGATAGCCACCGCCTAGGAGGGCTGTATGGGTTTATTGACCCGACCGAGAATGCAGGGAAGCCTCGGGGCGAATGGCAGACTTACGACATCACGCTGCTGGGACGTTACGTGACCGTCGCGCTCAACGGCAAGACCATCATCGGCGACAAGGAGAGTCCGGGCATTACCGGTGGCGCACTCCACAGCAGGGAGGGCGAGCCGGGCCCGCTCCTTCTGCAAGGTGACCATGGCAAGATCTCCTTCCGAAATATCGTCCTCACGCCGGCGGTCGAATAGGGGCGCGACCCGTAGCAGGCATTTTCCAAGGCTTGTTCAAGATTCGGCCACCGCGGGACGTACGCGAAGCAAGGGGCATTCTGAAATGGTTCCTTCGTTATCCTTCATTCCAGCCGCCT
>QHZN01000171.1 GCA_003225365.1 Acidobacteriota bacterium | reverse complement strand
TCTTTGCCTCGATAACGGCGATAGATCCTGTGTAGTCTCGTAGGGTTTAGTTATCGCGGAGGGATCCGCCCCACGTTCAATTTGATGAGAAACGGCCTAACCTTAGCTTTTGCCTCGTCGTCGGCAAATCCAGGTCACAAGGTCGGGTTGCCGACTATACAGCCAAGTGACCGCCAACGTTCGATAAGTAGCCGCAGTTCGCTGGGATTGTCACCGAGACTGGAACTATTCGACTCTTGGGAACCGATCTGACAATAAGTGCGGCGCGTTCTGGCAACAATCGCGCGCCATGGGGCGGAATTATCCGGAGGATCTTATTCCACGCGTAGAATTGCATGTCAATTCACAGTAATCGTCAGCGTGCCGAGGGTCTTCGTCCCGCTAACTCCTGCGCCATTCGCCTGGACCGTAATCGTAAACGTCACCGGTGGGGGCGGAGGGGGCGAGCTCGCACCTCCTCCGCCTCCGCAGGAGCCCGCGGCGAGGAGGAACGCTGCGAGGCAGGCCAGGAGAACGACCGAACTCGCAGGCCGGAGTTTCCGACTCTGCATGACCGTTCCCCCCGTCAAACTTGCAGCCAGCATGATCGCAAAGAGCAATAAGATGGGAAGCCGGTTGTCGGGGCGGGTCCTCGGTGCGCGAGTCGTGGGCGGAACCGCTGCGGGCCGCGAATTGACTTGCACTGTGAGTGTGTCCGTGACGCTCCCGTTTGCGGGCAACGCGGGCGCGGAAGGATTGAAAGCGCAAGTCGATCCGCTCGGGACATTCAGGCATTGCAGGCTCGCCGTACCCGTGGCTCCGTTTACAGAATTGAGTGTGATCCCGAAATTAGCCGCTTGGCCCACCGATAGAGTCGCCGATGTGGGCGATATGCTTCCATTAAAGTCGGGTGACGCCTCGACCACTAGTGTGGCTGAAAAGCTGTGTGTGATGGTGTCCCATGTGGTCACAACCGTCAATGGATAGGTCCCGGCTGCCACGCTTGAGTTCACCTGAACGGTGAGGGTGTCAGAGGCGCTGCCATTGGCCGGGAGTGTGGGAGACGAAGGATTGAAAACACAAGCGGCGCCACTTGGAAGGTTCGAGCATTGCAGGTTGACCGATCCCGTCGCCCCGTTGACTGAATTCAGGGTGATATTTAAATTGGCTGGCTGCGCTGCCGTGACCGTCGCCGAAGCGGGAGTAATGCTTCCTGTAAAATCCGGAGCCGCCTCGACCACAAGTGTGGAGCTGGCGCTGTGGGTGAGGGATCCGGCCGTGCCCGTGAGGGCAAATGGGTATGTGCCTGGGGCCACGTTCTGCGTTTGAATGTCGAAAGGAAGCGGGGAAGGAGTCGTATATTGGGTGGGATATAGTTCGCCTGTCGCCCCCACGGGCAATCCGCTAAAGGAAATTTGCACAGGCCCGTTGTAGCCGTTTGTTCCGGTCAGGGAGAAATTGTACCGCACCGAACCGGTTTGTGGTGCCGTTTGGGAGGCCGGCGTTATTGCAATCGAGAAATCTCCAATGCTAAAAGGGATTGAGAGATTCTGCGTCACGGTTCCGTCGGTAAACACAACGGTAGGGTTATATATCCCTTGCGGCGCACTCAACCCGGTGTTGATCGTCAGTAAGACTGTAACCAGACTGCCGGGGCCTAAACCGATAGGGGTGGGGCTGAACTGGCAGGCGGCGGTGGCAGGCAGTCCCTGACAAGAGGCCTGAATCTGAGTCGAATATCCCCCCAAACTGAATATCCAGAATTCGAAGGTCCCGGGTTGCGTCGGAACGACCACAACCGGCGAAAAGCTGCCCGCCGAGACCGCCGGTACGGCCACGAAACCGATTCCTTGCGTGGATGTCGCCTGGGTCCCGTAAGCCGAGTGTGTTTCGCTTCCGATTTGGCCGCTTAAAGCGAACACGTGGGTAGGATTGAAACCTCCGGCTATTTGAAAAGGTATATTTTGCACCACAGTGCCCGTCGGGATTGTGACGCTCGCCGGGATGGAAATATTGGGATCGCTTGCGGAAAGTTGAATGGTTGTGGCCGTTGCCGGCGCAAACGCCAGCGTCACTTGCAGATTTCCATTGGCCCCGAGAACCGGGGAGGACACGAGAGCCAGATGGAAAGAGTCTCCCGGCTGCGGGGTAATGACGTTGTAAGACGAGGAATACGAATCCAATTCGATAAGGCCGCTACCCGGGCCGCCATAGACCTTACCAGCGAGTTGGGGCGCAAGAAGATCGCCCATGTTAAATACAAGATTCGAGGGTGATAGCGTACCATCGCCGTTCCCGGCCAAAATTCCCAAAGCGGTGCCGCTCCATACTCCAGAGATAACGATCGCCCCTCCAATTGTTGTGCCGCTTGCGCCCGTCAAATAGGCCAGCACATCAATCTTGCCGTCCCCATTGAAATCCCCCAGTGTGGGCTCCAGCGGCCATAGAGGCTTGTCCGGAGCGCCGTAGAGTAAAGAGGAGTCGCTAACAAATTCGCTGTGGACGGTCGTGTAGGGACCATAGGTGCCGGTCAAATGAAAGATTCCTGCGGACTGGCCGAGAAAGGTTTGGTATGTCACGTCTCGGGAGGAGTTGTCGAATGCTTCTTCGATCAAATCCGGGATTCCATCCTGATTCAGGTCCGCTGTCGCGAAATGCGAAGTGCTGCCGGGGTTGCTGAACAATAGCTTTGGCGTTAGAAAAGTCCCGTCGCCATTTCCGAGAAGCTCATAGACGGCGTTGTCATCGCTGGCTGAAATCACCGCATTGCCCCCCACCAGCAAATCCAGCTTGCCATCGCCGTTGACATCCACGGCGAGCATCCCGTTGACAACCGGAAAGCCAGAGGAGTTGAACCCCACCGAGCTGCCTTGGGTGAATGTTCCGTCGCCATTCCCGAGAAGCGGGACCAGGGTGTAGGAGTAGGATCCGCCTGAGCAGGGGGTCAGGCTGACCGTCATGAGATCAAGTTTTCCGTCGTTGTTAAAATCGCCGGTGACGAACTGGATTGGGCAGATCGTGCTGAACGGTGTAATAGCCGGCGCCTGGAATGTTCCGTCACCATTGTTTTTCGCATAAACGAGAAGGGCGCCTGAACCGGGATTGTCTTCCGTCCCAAGAAGCACGAGATCAGGGATCCCCGTTCCTCGGACGTTCGCAAGCGCATAATCAAACACTCGCGGCTCATTCCCGGAGCTGAGGAGGGGAGAACGAAGGGGAGACCCGAACTTGCCGGTGCCATCGCCCGGCAGGACCGTGAGCTGGATGGGCTGAGGAAACTGTGGAGCGCTCTCCAGAAGGATGAGGTCCTTGACCCCATCATGGTTCACGTCCTCATATAGAAAGTTGCTGCTGGGGGCATTAAAAACCGCGTGCATCTGCCCGGCGGTGAGGTAGCCAAGGTATCCCCCCATGGGCCCGCCAAAGCTGCCTTGCCCGTTGTTGAGGTAGACGCTCGCGGAGTCGGTCTCCTGATTGGCGCTGACCACATCCAAATGGCCGTCGCCGTTCAGGTCGGCGATGGCAATGGAATACATTCCGTATTCGCCTCGGAAAAGCGTCGGGGCAGAGAAGTTCCCCGCGCCGTCGCCGAGTTGCACGCTGAGGCAATTCCCCAGAGTCAAGGGATTGTGAATTCCAGTGCTTATTACCTGGAATGCAGAGCTGACCAGATCGAGCTTTCCATCGCCGTTGACATCCACCAGCGAGGCAGAGGCGGCCAAGATGCCGGCACCGAAGATGCGCGTATGCGCCGTGTCGAAGCCTCCATCGCATCGGCCAGGATAGAATGTCGCAACGGCTTCCGAGTCAAAGACGACCGCATCGACGCATCCGTCACCATTGACATCGCCCAGGGCCAGAGCCGTGGCCGATTTGATCCCATCGCCCTCTGGTGCGGAGCTGGTATCGAAATAGAACTGTTGATATTCCTTGAATTGTCCGCCGCCTGCGTTCAAAAAAACACGCGCGCCGCCAGCGGGGCCCTGATCAAAGAGATTGGTGCCAGCCCTACTCAGTTCGTAATTCAACGCCACAATATCCGGCAACCCGTCACCATTCAAGTCCGCCGTGGCAAGATAAAAGGTGTCCAAAGGAGCGGATGTGAAGAAATGGAAAATAGGGGTACCGAGCATCCCCTTGCCATCTCCAGGAAAGTAAGCCAGTTCGGATGTGGAGAGGGCCATGCCGACGACAACATCCAAATTTCCGTCCTCATCAAAGTCGGCCACGGCGAGACTTTCAGGGATACCCGGAACGTAGAACTCGCGCTCCGGACCAAATGTCCCGTCGCCGTTGCCGAGCAGGAGTCCCACGGACCCGCTATCGGCTTCGGCGACGATCAAGTCCAGTTTTCCATCCCGGTTCATGTCCGCAACCGCCAAAGCTGTAGGGGAGATGCCTTTTAACGCGATCATGGTCGGAAGTTGCGCCGTCCCGTCGCCCTTGCCAAGATAAATCCATAAATTGTTGTCTCCGCCGTTTGCGACGACCCAATCCACGTGGCCATCGCCGTTGGAATCGCCCGTGACGACGGCCGTGGGAATGAAGCCGGCGGGAAGTGCAGGCCGGAAATTGAAGCCGGGAAGAGGCGAAGGCGGTGCCGGGCTCTGCGTTACGGCTCCCCCGCCTGTAGAGGAAAGGGGCGCCGAAGAGGCTAAGCCCGCGCGCTTTCGTGAAAAATTGGCGAGGTAATCTCTGCCGAGCTGTGCTGCAACCTTCCATCCCGAGAAATGGCCTGGAAGCGGGGGGCTTCCCGGCCCGGTTGCGGGAGGTTGATTGGGCGAACCCGGTGGTGCCGGTTGCGGAGGCGCGGTAATTGCCCCTGAGGTGGACTGTGACGTGATCGTAAACGTGACAGCATTTGAATTCGCGCTGCCCCCATTAAATACGGTAATGGTCACCGTGCCTGGATTCTGAAGAAGTGATCCACCCAGGACAGCACTTAGCTGATTGGAATTGATGAAGCTCGTGGAGGGATAATAACCGTTGAAGATGATCGCCGAACCAGAATAGAAGTTCGAACCATTAACCGTGAGGGTGACGCCGAAGCTTCCCGCTGGGGCGCTTGTCGGGGAAATGGATGTGATAGACGGGGTCGGAGCCACGACGGCGAGAGATGCCCCCGGCGACGTGCCCCCTCCCGGAGGCGGGTTGATGACATTGATTTGCATGGTACCGACGTAATGCGGCGTGAGTAAGCTTGCAGGTACCAGTGCCTGCAACTCCGTACTGCTGACATAAGTTGTAACCAGCCGCGGGAGGGGGTAGACGAAAACCTGGGAATCCGGGACGAAACCTGCACCGGTGAGTGTAACGATGGTGTCGCCGCTTCCCATCGGAATGCTTGAGGGCGAGAGGGAAGTTAACGAGGGGGCCGGATTGGGGGCTGCATTGGCCGGCGGGATCGACCACAGCAATGACATGTTATCGCCAACCGCCGTTTGCTCCATGCTCCATTCCGTTCCAACGTTCTGAGTGATTTCCATTCCGATGGTCGCTTCGGCGCCATAGTCCTGGTCGGAGCAAGCCCCACCGAAAACCACATTGGCATAGTTGAACCAAAAGGCGCTGTTCCCCTCCGTGAAGACGACCTGGAAAGTCACCGTGGCGCTACTGTCCGAGTAGCATTCGAAGGTGCGGACGTTCCGCCACTCAATGACCAGTTGGCGGTTTGGCGCCGCGCCGCTGACCTCCCAGAAAACATTCTGGTCTGTCCCCTTCACCAGGTAGAGGTCCGTCCAGAAGGGCGCCAACAAGGTCACCACCGGTTGGTCAATCGGGAGCGGAGGAGGGTTGTTCGGATTCCCGGCTTGCAGCACGTTCAGCGGGAGCGGGGCATTGGTGTAATCGCCGAAGGCATTTGTGAAGCTGATCGTCCCGTTGCTGCTCACGTAGAGAGTGGAGAATTGTCCCCCACCGAATTCAATCGGGAATGGCGAGGTAATGCTGGCGACATCGTCGTCGCCAAGATTCAGGTTTGTTCCAGTAATGGTTTGATAACTAAAATTCGTTTCCCCCACCGTATAGTTGCTGAGGGCGGTGGCCTGGATGGACTCGCCATCGGAAAAAGTGAGCGTATAGTTGCCCAAACCGGAGGGCGTCCACTGCCCGGTATAGACACCGTCTGCGGAGGCTTGGTCAGGAGCCGCCCCATTGTCGAGCAGGTTGATGGTCTGACCCCCCGGAGTCACCGTCACCTGCACGGAGCCGGCGGGTGCCCCACAGTTGATGTTTAATTCCGCCAAGGTAACGGGCTGTCCCGACGCGGCGGAAACTGAATCCAAAGAGGGCTGGAGGCGCTCGGCAATAGTCGAGTTCGAGCACGTCATCGACCCGTAAGCGTCAAGCCGCTTCCCGGTAATTGTTTGGGCAAGCGCGGGAATGGAGTCCCCCCCGGCAAGAATCAGGTTCTTAATTGCGCGCCAATCGCGCGTGGGATCTTGCGCGGCGAGGAGTGCGGCCACACCTGTTACAAAAGGTGCCGACATCGAAGTCCCGGCTTCGACTCCATAATTGGCTCCTGGCAGCGTGCTCAGGATTTCCTGCCCCGGCGCTCCCAAGTGCACCGAATGGCGGCCAAGGTTCGAGAAGGCTGGGAGCAGGTCAAACCTGTTCGTGGCAGCGACAGAAATGACATTCGGAACGAAGTCGTTCGCAGGATAAACCGACACCACGTCGTTGTCGCTAAAACTGTTTCCTGCTGAGGCGATAAAAAGGATGCCGTCTTGCTGCAAGGCGGTAATGGCATCATTCAGGGATTGAGAGTAGGAATTCCCACCCCAACTGTTGTTGGTAGCCACGATTTTCACGCCTTGGTCTTTCAGGGCCTTGACGTAATCGAGGCAAGTTAGGGCGTCGCCGATGCTGCCGCTTCCAATGGCGTCAATGAATTTGCAGGCCAGTAAGCTGACATTCCAGTTCACCCCAGATACGCCCAAGGCATTGTTCCCTGCGGCACCGATAATGCCGGCGACGTGCGTGCCGTGGAACAAGTCATCCGTGGGATCACAGCTGCCTGAAACGGCGTTGAAGCCGTGCGTTCCTGCGGCGCAGTTAATGCTGACTCCGTTGATCGTCTGCGAGAACGATGTTGGGGCTGACCAGATATTTGCGGCCAAGTCGGGGTGGGTATAATCGATTCCCGTGTCAATCACCGCCACCACGACGTTTTGAGAACCGGTAGTCACACTCCAGGCTTGTTGGGCGTGGATATCCGTGCCGGAGGTTCCCCCGTCCTGTCCGGAATTTGACAGCCCCCACTGGCGTGGGAACAAGGGATCGTTCGGTAGAGAAGTTGGGTGCACGATGTAATTGGGCTCGGCATAAAGAACGTTGGGGTCTTGGCGATAGTTGCGCAAGATTCGCTTGACCGAAATTTCGGGAGCGAGCTTCACGACCTGCAAACCTTCTACACTGGCGAATTCCCTTTTCACGGTCGCGCCCACTCGGGCGTGAGAGGAGAACATTGCCTGCCGGCCCGTCCCCGGTTTGAACCGGACCAAGGCTTCGCCGGGAACGTATTTCTGCCCATGGCTGAGCTCGATGCGAGTGAAATGCCGGCGTTCACTTGTGCGGCCTGCAGTTTGACCGAATGGGAAAGATGTTGTGAGGAGCGATGTGAGAAATACCAACAGGAGAAGGAAGGGTAGCGGCCTTCGCACTGCTCACCCCCCCGTCAGTGGACTTTTCACTCCAACTCGACCGGGAAAGGACGTAGCCCAGTATAACGCTGCGGGCCCTCAGTCTTCAACATAATTCTATAGATTAATTGGAAAAATACTTCACACTTGCACAGTGGGTATGAATGCTTGGTTTCGTGGCTAGCCGATCGAAATCGTGCTGTCACTTCATAAGCGATTCAGAATCCCCGGGTTCTCAATTAAAATATCGAAGTAGTCGAAAGGCTGATTTAACCTACAACCTGATTCCGACGTCAGAATGAAGTCTCGACCGTATGGAAGCAAGCCTTGAGGACCTTGGCTACGATTTTCAAGGCCACAGTCAGGCAGTATCTATTAACCTGGACGGATTTTGGCCCTCGCTTCAGAAAGACGCCCAATCTGTCAGTGTTCCGTCCGCCCGGACGTGCTGAACGCCGCCCGCTGCTTGGAAACGATCGAATCACTTTGCCTTGTAACGACCTGTGCGCGGAGGTGGCAGCCGGGAGGTCAAGGCGTATCGTCGGTCGCTCGGAAGTTGGCCGGCCCCTGATTGCAACACTCCCGCCTTATCGCCCAGCGTTTATTAATCGCGAGGGTCCCACCACGCTTTGCAATTTGACGGTTAACGGCCTACACAGAGAAGTGCCCTACGCCCGCGGAGGATCGCAGGAGAAGAATCTGTCATCGGTGGCGCCCTAGGGTAGAGCGAGGTCGCTCAACTTCTGTATCGTCGACCATTTTGCAGGAAACAAACACGTAAGTTGGTTGTTTCCTGCCACCACTTGCAGCGCAGCCCGCCGTTTCCTGGTCGGAAAGCATCCTGGTGGCCCGCCAGCAGAACCATCTCATCCTAGAAGCTGATTGGAATCACTAGCCTGTGGTTGGCGGTGACAAGGGCAGCCGTAGTCGTACGCCGATTGGATGATCTCAACGTCCATCAGTTCTTGTCCACAGTAACCGGGTTTAGGCCAAGTCGCAACCGTGGCGCCTTCCCGCATCGAGCATGTTCAAGGACAGTTCACTCTCAGTCGCCAACTTCCCTAGATTCAGTGCGAACAAGATTGTTGGCGGGGACAATCAGCTAAAGGAAGTCCGAGCGGCCCGAGGCGTCAACGGGCTCGATCATCGCCCCGAAAGCAAGTTGACATGAAAAAACCATGGAGGGAACATGCCAGCCGCAACCGCGGGTAGTATCTCTACTATGCGGAAGTCTTGAAATGAAGCGGCTGTGGAGAAACGCTGACCGTCAGCAGGAGAAATGATCCTCAGATCTTCTTCGTGGGTTGCTGCATGCATCTTAAGTGCGTTGGTCTTCTCGCCGCCGACGCGTGGGTCGGCGGCAGCCCCACCAGCCCCGAGCGCGCATACAGCGGACTTACGTCTGAGATTAAGCAACAACGGCCGATATCTCGTCGACGGGAAAGGCAACCCTTTTTTGGTCGTGGGTGATTCGCCGTGGTCACTCATCGCCCAACTCGAAGACAGGGACATCGAACGCTATCTGCAGGATCGCCAGAACAAAGGCTTCAGTTCGATCATCGTCAACCTGATCGAGCACAAGTTCTGCACGGCGCCGCCGAGGACGCGTTCGGGATTGGAGCCGTTCAGAAAGCCGGGCGATTTATCGACTCCAAATCGCGCCTACTTCGATTTCGCCCACAAGGTCATCGAGCGAGCATGCAAATACGGCATTGTTGTGTGGCTCGCTCCAGCCTATCTCGGTTACGGCGGTGGCGACGAGGGTTTCTTTCAGGAGATCAAGGCTGGCGGCAGGGAGAAACTCCGGGCTTACGGCAGATTCGTCGGCAGACGGTTCAAGGACTTGCCTAACATCGTCTGGATGCTCGGCGGCGACTACACGCCGGCAAAGCCCGATCAATGGACGGTCACTGAATTAGCTGCGGCAATCCGCGAGCAGGATTCGACCCATCTGATGACCGCTCATCACTCGCCGGAAGGTTCTGCGGTGGCTGCGTTTGGAGCGCAAGAATGGCTGGCTGTCAACACCGTTTACGGCTATGAAAAAATGCTGTTTCGTCCGATGCGGGCGGAATATGGACGCAAGCCGGTGCGCCCGTTTGTTCTTCTGGAAACCACCTACGAGGGAGAGCACGGTTCAACGCCGGACCAGATCCGGCGGCAAGCTTATTGGGCCATGCTCAGTGGCGCATGCGGCCAGTTCTTCGGCAACAATCCGATCTGGCACTTCGACGGCCCTGGTCTCTTTCCGGCAAAGATGACTTGGCAGCAGGCTCTGAACGCTACCGGCTCCCACGACATCGCCCTTCTGCGCAAGCTGTTTATTGACTTGTCGTGGCACCAGTTGGTGCCGGAAAATAACCATGCCATCTTGGTCGAAGGCTACGGCAGCGGCACCGCCACGGCTCTCACTGCAAGGACGGCAGATAGGAAGCTATCGGTCAGCTATATCCCCTCAACCGGTACAGACGGAAGGAAGTTGACGGTCGCTATGGGTCGCTTCACAGAGCCAGTGACCGCTCGCTGGTACAATCCCACCAACGGGCGAGTTGTCACGGTCAAGGGTTCGCCTTTCGTGAACCGCGACACTCGTCGCTTCTGCACGCCAGGGGACAATGGGACGAGAGCTAACGACTGGCTGCTCGTCCTGGATGCCAGGTGAGGACCTCGCTCGCCAAAAGTCGTTCTTCCCAGTTGGCAGCAATCGGCACGTCTGGCGCACCTTTTCCTTACCGGCTTGTTTCCGAGTGCGCCGTCATCCAAGCACGACCGTCAGAAATGACAGAGCAGACCACTTCT
>QHZN01000376.1 GCA_003225365.1 Acidobacteriota bacterium | reverse complement strand
AACGGCAATCCCGTGCCCTGCTTCACCTACCAGACGCAAACCGTCCTGACGAACACCGGCCTCGATACCTTCGTGACTGGTGTGGCCGTGACTTTGACCGAACAAACCCAGAATCGCGACCCGCAGACGAACCAGTTTCAATCCGAGACGAAAGCGCTCTTGAACGTTTCGCCGCGAAACGTCTTCAATGCCTGGGAATTAGCTAACGCCGAATTGACGGACCGCGTCCAGACCATGCCGCCGTCGGTATCAAACCTCGCCCCACAGCCAAGCGTCGTACAGTCAGGTTCCACGGGGCAGACAGGTCTAGGTCTAATGGGACAGTAAGAACAGAAAGTGAGAAACCACCATATGAAAATGAATCGACGCAACCAAAAGGGAACCGCTCTTATCTTCGCACTGATCTTTATGCTAATTCTGTCGGTGATGGCTGCCTCGCTGATGTTTCTAGCGCAGTCCGAGACGTGGACCAGCAGCAACTACCGGATGATGACCCAGGGACGGTACGGCGCGGAAGCCGGAATCAACTCGGCTGCCAACTACTTGATGTTTACGTACACACCGCCGGGTGGCGCGGGCGACCCGCTTGCCAACTACGACATGACCCAATCCCCGGTCAAGTACAACGGAGCGGATGTGGTTTTGTCCACCACGCTGGCAAATTCAAATTATCCGAATGCTGCGGTAGCGGGCGATTTTGCGGCCAAAGTGCCGGGCACGCTGACACAGGGCTTTGGCGCAGTGAGTTATACGGCCTCCGCCAGGCTGCTGTCCATGCGGCAGGTACAACTCGCCGGAGTGAGCGGCCCAGCCGCGAATAAGATCATCCAGACCTGGCAGATTATCGCGGACGGGAACATCAAGAGCGTCCGGAATGCACAGGTGGAAGTTTCAGCAGTCCTGGAACAGCAGGGTACGCCGCTTTTTATGTACGCGGCGTTCGCGACCAACGACGAGTGCGGCGCGCTCGACTTCTCGGGCGGCGCGACGACTAACAGCTACGATTCGGCCACACCACTGAATCCAGTCACTGGCAGCCCGGTGATCATGAATGCGTACGGCAATGTCGGCTCAAACGGAAACTTGAACGAGAATGGAAGTGGTACCACGATCTACGGCAGTATGTCCACGCCCCGCTCGGGCGTGGGCAAATGCGCGCAGGGCGGGGTGACTGCCTGGACGGACAACGGCAACGCAGTCGTGACTGGCGGCTTCAAGCTTCTGCCGCAACCGGTGAAGTACGCGACGCCCGTCGATCCCCCTCCGAACAGCAACAACATCAGCGGTACGCAGACGCTCGGTCCGTGCGTTGCGAGTCCGTGCACCTACGGAGATATCAACATAAACGGAAACGGAACGATCACGCTCTACCCGGGAACTTACAATATCAACACGTTGTCCGAGCAAGGGCAGGGTACGATTGTGATTGCTCCTGACCCCGTAACCCATCAATACGGCCCCGTCATTCTAAACGTAACCGGGAATGGTCAATCAACCGCGGTGGATTTAACGGGAGGCGGCATGACCAACCCAAGCTACGATCCGTCGCTCTTGCAGATCAATTATGCGGGAACTGGGACGATCAGCCTGAAAGGCGGCGCGACCTCCTCAGCAGTCGTCAACGCCCCGAACGCCACAATCTCATTTAACAGCGCGGGAGGGGAGTGGTACGGAGCTGTGATTGGCGCTCATATCAAAAATGCGGGCGGTGTGACGCTTTCCTATGACCGCCATCTGCAGAAGAAACTTTTCAACGTGAGCAACTACATGCTCGATTCCTTCAGTTGGAGCAAGTACTAACGCCCGAGCGGGCGAACGTTGAATCGCCCCTTTCCAGCGCTCTTGTTCTGAAGCGAGGCCGGACCAATACCCGGCCTCGTTTTATTTCTTCTTCGCGTTCCTCTCCGCGACAGAAGTGTAAAGCGCTGCTTCTCGTGGCGCCCGTCCCTCTTTCTCTCTCAACTTGACATGTCGGCATCCACATTGTTAACTGCCCCCGCGAGGAGGTCCTTCCGTATGACACCCAAAGCGCGCATCGCCGTTTCTTTTCTGGCCGTAACCCTCACGATTGCCTCAAGCCCTCTTCTTTGGGCCCAAGATGCTTCTCACAAACTGTCCGCCATGGATGAATTCCAGAGTCAACTCCCGACGGGCCCGCAGATTGCCCCCGACGGAAAGAAAATCGTTTACGTGCGCCGCTTCGCCGATCCGATGACCGACAAGCGCTACTCGAATCTCTGGATCATCAACGCGGACGGAACGGATCATCGCCCGCTCACCAGCGGCAATCGCAGCGACGCTTCTCCGCGCTGGTCGCCTGATGGCATGCGCCTCGCCTACCTTTCCGACACCGACGGCAAGCAACAGATTTACATTCGCTGGATGGACACCGGCCAAACCGCGCGCATCACCAATCTCGAACAGGCCCCCGATGCCATCAACTGGTCTCCCGATGGGAAAATGCTCTCCTTCTCAGCTCTTGTTTCTGGCAAAGGCCCGCACCTCGCCGACCTGCCCGCCCCGCCCTCCGGGGCAAAGTGGGCCGATCCTCCCGCCGCCTACAACCGCCTGGTCTACCGCTTTAATGGCACGGGCTATCTGAAGCCCGGCTACATGCAAATCTTCGTTGTTGACAGCGAAGGCGGAGCCCCGCGTCAGGTCACCAACGGCAACTTCCCGAACGGTGGCAACGAGTTCGGTCCGTCCCGCGCTACCTGGACGCCCGACGGCAAATACCTCATCGTCCCCGTCAACCGTCATCCCGAATCCGATCACGAATATCTTGATACCGAAGTCTACGAGTTCAGCGTCGCTGACGGCTCCCTTCGCGCGCTCACCAATCGCAAGGGCCCCGACAATTCTCCCGTCGTCTCGCCCAATGGGAAATTCATCGCCTACACTGGCTACGATGATCGTTACCAGGGCCACCAAACCACAAAACTGTACTTGATGAATCGGGATGGCACGGGTTCCCATGCCATCTCCGACAAGCTCGACCGTGATGTCCAGGAGCCGCAGTGGGCGCCGGACACCAGCGGCGTCTATTTCCGCTACGACGATCAAGGTGATACAAAAATC
>QHZN01000375.1 GCA_003225365.1 Acidobacteriota bacterium | reverse complement strand
AGCGAATCGCCGCCAACGCGCCAGCGGCTCTAGGCTCTGTGGAGACGGGTGCTGGCCTGGGCGCCGCGCCAAAAATCACCGAGCCAAACCCCAACGAACTGGCGCGCTGGAACGACCAGGTTTTGCGCCGGATGCGGTCTCAGACGCGCCGTAGCTTTGTCGTCGGAGGTGCGGCAATTCTCGCGGGATGGGCCGGGTGGCATTGGCTCCACACACGCCGCGAAGACGGCGGCGTCTCGTGGCCTTTGCGGAGGGCTCTCGACGTGAACGAACAGTTGGCGCGTGACTATTTTCGCTCCAAGCGCCTCGCGCCGGATTTTCACGGCAAAGCTCCGTTGGAGGACCGTGTGAACGGCGACTTGGGGCTGGAAGACCCGATTGACGTCGAGGCATGGCGCCTGAGCGTGGAAGGCCTGGCGGGCCGGCCTGAGCCTCTCAAACTCGCGCTCGACGATATCCGGAAACTTCCCCGCGTTGAAATGACGACCGAGTTCAAGTGCATTGAAGGATGGAGCGCGGTGATGCAGTGGGCGGGCGTACGCTTCACAGACTTCATGGCAGCCTACCCGCCCCAAACGCAGAGCGGCGACCCGCTCGACATCGAGAACAGCCCCGAAGACCTGCCGCCCTACGTCGGAATGGCGACGCCCGACAGCACTTACTACGTTGGGCTCGACATGGAGAGCATGCTCCATCCGCAGAGCTTGCTCGCATACGAAATCAACGGCGCGCCGCTCAGCGACGAGCACGGCGCTCCGCTGCGTCTGGTGACACCCGTCAAGTACGGCGTGAAGAATCTCAAGCGCATTGGGACTATCCGCTACAGTCGCGCACGTCCCGCAGATTACTGGGCGGAGGAAGGCTATGACTGGTACATCGGTCTTTGAAGGCTACAATTTCAAAGACAGCGAGATGGGAGCGAGTGGGCGCGCCGAGCCCCAATCCATTCAGTGGCCACGCAGGTCATTCGTCCCCAGTCCGCGACGCCCGGGCGAACTTCCCGGCGCGGTCGAGGACAAGGCGAGAGATATCCTTCAGGATTTCGTCGGGGGCGCGGTCGAAGATGAGGTCAATCGCCGTGTGTGCCTGGTCGCGCAGCTCAGCGCGCTGCTTACGAGTGAAGGGGCTGGGGCCGAGGCTGCGCGGCTTCCCGGGCTCGGCGCGCTCGACTGGGGCGCCCTCAGCCGGGGATAAGTTTCGGACAATCTCATCGCGAGTTCGACCCAACATTCGCTCGAAGGATGCCCGCTCGGGGTCTTCAGCGATTAACAACATCTGAAGGTAATGCCACTTATCGGGCTCCGAGAGGCCGGACTCCCAGCGCGCGATCGTAGTTGGGGCCACCTCCAGACGCTTGGCCAGCGCGTTCTGGGACCAACCCTTGGACTGGCGCAGGCGATAAATTGCGGCAGACCATTCCGGGGCTGACTTTTTAGCACGCAGCTTCTCAAGTTTTAGCGCCATAAAATAAGTTGAGGGGCTTGACAGAGCGTACTTACATGTAGTAAGTACACTGCGTGCACAGCGGAGTGTGCCGCCTACGCGCCAAACTTCCCACATTAGCACTTTTGGCTCGGGAATAGGAATCGCGAAGGAAAGGCGTAAGGGCCCTCCATTCCGTGCAAGGGGACACTTGGCTCGACACGCTCATGAGCGAAGTTGGACATCGCGGACATGAGCCGCCTGTTGGATTACATCCTCGCGAATTGGGAACCGATGGCGCTCGGAGCCGTCCTTGGCGTCGTCTTTTCACTGATTATCGCGTGGATTGTTGTAAGAGCTTATGTCGTCCGATCCCTTTCGGAGGCCGCGGCATCCCTCAAGGACGACCTTCCTGATGACCCCCTGCCACCGATCAACCAGCCACTCCCTCAAGGCAGCTCGGAGATTGCTTCCCCACGTGTTGTCAAGTTTGCTTCCGCAAGCAGGCGAGATGGCAAGGGGGTAAAAGTAGCGAAATGAAAAAATTGAACGCCGGGGCCGAACAGGCGGCAGACACCTCCAACAAAGGGTCGAACTCTGCGCCCACGACTGGGAGATGGATCGCTGGCCCCGTGCCCGTTTCGAAGTCCAAGGACGCGCCTCACAGCGCGTTGAGACGAATCTGGACGCCGGTCGGTGAGCAGGCGGACTAAGGAGCCTACCTCTTATCTGCCCTGGATTCGGCCTTACTTTGGTTGTAAGTGCCAAACCTTTGAGCTACGGGCTTCAGCGTCGGATAAAACTGTACAAACGTGTTCTCGACCGCCCCCTCCTCGTGGTGGCAATCCCAGCACATCGGTTTCGGGAACGCTTCCGCCGTGCGCGCGTTCGATGCAAAGGAGAAGTAAGCCCACCCTTCGGGGAAGCGCTTCTCGTCCTTGACGGAGGCGGAAAGGCCCGCGAGGTCCGCCTGATAATGGCCTGACTTGTTGATGGAGCCTTTGCTCGACGCCGTCCGCTCTTCGAGGACGAAGATGGTTTTGTTGGGCCACTTACCCGTCGCCAGGAACCCGCGGTAGGCCGAAGGTGCGACGAAAACATTCGTGAACTTCCCTGGCTCGCTCCTCGACGCGCCATATTCCATGCCCAGGCCCGACGACAAGTAAGTCCACTCTCGGTAATCCCCGGGGCGAAAGAGTTGGTTGTCCTTCGTGAATTGCGGCTGATCGGAGGGCGCTGGTTCACTCTGCGCCCCGAAAATGGCGAAGCACGCAAAGGCCAGTGCCCCGAGGCCAACGGGCCAGATTGCTTTCATCGCTCCTC
>QHZN01000170.1 GCA_003225365.1 Acidobacteriota bacterium | reverse complement strand
GTTATGCCAGCCGAGTACCGGATGAGAGCAACCTCTGCTTGTAACAGGAGCCTGCGATGGAACTGAAGGGGAGGGGGCGCCAGGCCTTTTTGAACGTACCCGGGTAGTGGGTCATTTTGTCTGCTGTAGCGCGCCGATCTCTGACCGGCGTCCGCGATTCTTCGACCGAAGCGCTGCTCGGAAAGCGGCGCTTGAATCTTGGGCCCGCGATGTTATTAACTTCAGTCGGGAGGCTAACCAGTTCCGGGGAGGCCGAGCGGCGCTGAGGGTGGCCGAGCGATCAGCACGAGCCTGTTCTGTAGATCGGCCTCCCGCCCTCTATAGTAAGCTGACCCACTATCAAACAATCTTGACAAGACTTTCTGGTATCGAGACAATACTAAAGAGACCGTTGTCCTCGTCCCAGGGACGACGGTTGAGGGGCATGGTCGGGACCCCACGTTCAAGCCAGACCAGGGCCGGAGACACAGGCCAGCGAATAAACGATCCCCCTTACCATCTCAATCCCGGGCCGGCGCATGACCTCTTGAGCCGGGGCGGCCAGCGAGAGACTAAAGCAAGCCAGTGGGTCGCCGCACCCGGCCCAATCTAGGGATTTCTGGACGGAGGCCGCATGGAGCTTAGGAAAGATCCGATCACGCAGAGCTGGGTCATCCAAGAAATCGGTGACGGGGCATGGCCCAAGCTCGACGGCTGCCCGCTGTGTCCGGGCAAGGAGAGCTACTGTCCGCAGACCCTCTACGAATATCCCTACCGGCATCCGCCCTGGCAGGTTCGCGTGGTACCTCACTGGCGCCCGCTTTACCGCATCGAGGGCGGGGTCGAACGGCGCGGCGAAGGGATGTACGACAAGATGCGGAGCCTGGGCGCTCACGAAATCGTTGTGGAAGGCCCGGAGCACCAACTCGGCCTCTCCGGCCAGTCGGACGAGCACGTTGCCCAGGTGCTCCGCGCCTGCATCTCGCGCATGTCCGACCTCAAGAAAGACGCGCGCTTTCGATACCTGACGCTTTTTCGCAACCAGGGGAAGGCGGCCGGGCAGGAACTGGAGCACCCGCACTCGCAGATCGCAGCGACGCCGTTCATCCCCCGCCGGCTCGTCTACGAGCTCCGCTCGTCGCTGCGCCACTACGGGTTAAAAGAGCGCTGCCTCATCTGTGACTTGGTGCGGCAGGAAATGATGCAGGGCGTTCGAACCGTCGAATGGGACGACCAGTTCCTGGCTTTCTGTCCTTTTGCCTCCCGCGTGCCCTTTGAGACCTGGCTCCTGCCGGTCAACCACCATCATTCGTTTGAGGAAGACCTGAGCACCTGGGAGCGCCAACTGCATTTCGCGCGGATGCTGCGGTCGCTTCTGGCTCGGCTGGAGCGCAAAGTCCCGGAGTTCCACTTGGTCCTTCACACGGCGCCGAACGTCAACGCCAAATTCGAGAAAACCGGACAATGGCAGACCCTGCGCGAGGACTTCCATTGGCACTTTGAAATCATCCCCGCCGATCCCAACCCCTCGAAGTCCTATAGCCTGGAAGAGGTCTACTACAACTCCCTCCCGCCCGAGGCCGCCTGCGAAGAATTACGCAAAGCGGGCAATGAGGTGTAACGGCGCGCGTTGATTGGCGCCACCCCTGAGCTGGCGATGCGGGCTCCCTCCCTGCTTTCCCTCAAGTTATCCTCTAAACCTGCCGAATTCTAATATCTAGGCCACCGACCGCCCCCGCCCATAGACAAGTTCAGGGCCGTGAGCGAAGTCGAACTGTGAGTCTGCCAAAGGGCGGGAATGACGGATGCTGTATCAAACGAAACTGGACGATCTTTCGCGGAAGTAATGGGCCGCTGTATCAGGCGAAGGTGAACGATTGAAAGTTCTGATTGCGGACGACGATCCCGTCTCCCAGCGTGTACTCGAGGCTTTTCTCACCCGTTGGGGTTACGAGGTGAGCCGGGCCGAAAACGGGGCGGAAGCATTGCGGAAACTCGAAGCCAGGGAAGCGCCCCGCCTGGCTATCCTCGACTGGATGATGCCGGGGATAGATGGAGTGGAAGTCTGCCGTCGCCTGCGCGCGGCAAACCCAGTGCTTCCTCTCTACGTCATCGTCCTTACCGCGAAGGGAGAAAGCGAAGACGTCGTCGAGGGATTGGAGTCGGGCGCCGACGACTATGTGACCAAGCCATTCGACCGCGCAGAGTTGCGTGCGCGAATTCAGGTGGGCGAAAGGGTCCTGGAGCTTCAGACCGAATTGAGCGAGCGCGTCAAGGAACTCGAAGCCGCGCTGGCCCGCGTCAAGACCCTTCAAGGCCTGCTCCCCATCTGCTCCTACTGCAAGCGCATCCGCAACGATCAGAACTATTGGCAGCAAGTCGAGCAATACATCGGCGAGCATTCCGGGGCCGAATTCAGCCACGGAATCTGCCCCGACTGCTTCGCCAAGCACGTCACCCCGGAGCTGAAAAAGTGAGCGGCGGAAAACGGCCATGAGAACAGTCGACAAGGGGCGGAAACTCGAAAGGCCGACCGAGTTCCGAGCAGTGGCGCTGTCCGGCCTCCTCTCGGTACTTTTTTTTGTCGCCGCGCCGTCCGCAGGAGTCGAGATCCTATATCTCTCGGGCGCCACCCTACCCGTGCTCACTCGGGCCTCCGAAATTCACGCCCTCTCGCCCCGCGAAGCCGCGCGCGGTTACCCCGTCCGACTCCGCGCGTTGGTCACATATTATGGTGGAAAAGGCCGGCAATTCTTCATTCAGGACTCCTCGGGAGGAATTTACGTGGAGGCGGGGAACACCGAGGTGGCTGTCCAGGCGGGGCAAGAGGTCGAGGTGAATGGCGTCACTGCCCCCGGAGAGTTCGCGCCCCACATCGAAAGCCCCCAGGTACGGGTGATCGGATGGGGTCAATTCCCGAAGCCCAAGAAGACTTCCATCGAGCATTTACTGACCGGGCGAGAGGACAGCCAATGGGTGGAGCTAGAAGGCGTCGTGAGGGATGCGATCGAGCTCACGGGGCGCGCAGAACTCATTGTCCAATCACGCGAAGGCCGGCTGCAGGTCTATCTGCCCTCCTACAGTGCGAAGATGGCGGGGCTGGTGGATGCCGAAGTGAAGGTCCAAGGTGCCTGCGGGACGGTCTTCAATTCTAAGCGGCAATTGATTGGGGTTAATCTCTTCACGCCCGGGCTGGCATTTCTGCGAGTTGCGCACGCAGTGCCCCGAGACCCGAACGCCCTGCCCCTCGAGACCATCCGCGGCTTGTTGGCCTTCAATTCCAACCAGACCCTCAAGCATCATGTGCGCGTGCGGGGGGTCGTGACCCTGGCGCGGGGCGGCCGCTTGCTCGTCGTGCGCGACTCATCGGGCAGCGTGCGCGTGCGCACCAGCCGAGCCGAGCCGGTTCGAGATGGGGATGAAGTGGAGGTCCTGGGCTTTCCGGCCCTCGGCGAATTCGCGCCCGAGCTCGACGATGCCGTGGTCCGGAGAATCGGCACAGGTTCAATTCCCTCACCGCTCCTCATTACAACCGAACAGGCGCTCTCGGGAGATCACAACATGGAGCTGGTGAGGGTCACGGGCCTCCTCGTGGATGTGGCCTCTCACGAGGGCGACGAAGTGCTGGTGCTCGGGGAGGGCGCAAACGTTTTCGAAGCCGTCCTGGAGCTTTCGAAGGGCGGTAAGACTCTCGGCGCGCTCAGGCCCGGAAGCCGCCTCGACCTCGCCGGAGTCTGCTCGGTCGAAGTGGATGAAAATCACACCCCGCGCGCTTTTCGTATTCTGCTGCGATCGCCGGCGGACGTGGTGGTGCTCGAGCGGCCCAATTGGTTCACCCTTCGGCATGCGCTCCTCGCGCTTGCGATCATGGCAACGCTCATCCTGGCAGTTCTGTTTTGGGTGGCGATCCTGCGGCGCAAAGTGGGAGAACAGACCGGAATCCTCATGCAGCGCCTGGAACGCATCTCCGCGCTCGAACAGCGTTACCGGGCGCTGTTTGAGAACGCCAAGGATATGGTCTTCACCTGCGGGCAGCGCGGCCGCCTGATGACCATCAACAACGCCGGAGAAAGAATCACGGGCTACTCCCGCCAGGAACTTGTAGGGGTGGGAATCGCCCGCCTCATTGCACCCGACTACGCCCGCCTGGCGGAGAGCATGCTGGAGCGGCATGGCAACGGCGAAGGAGGAGGGCAGACTTTTCAGCTCGAACTCCTCACCAAGGACGGTCTCCGCGTCCCCGTCGAGATTAGCACCAGCGCTTACTTTTCCGGCACCGAGGCGGTCGGCCTGCTCGGGATCGCGCGCGACGTCACCGAGCGCCGAAGGGCGGAACAGGCCCTGGCGGAGGAGCGTAATCTGCTTCGCACACTGATTGACCACCTCCCCGAAAACGTTTTTGTCAAGGACACAAGCTCGCGCGTTGTCCTCGACAATCTCTCACACCGGAGGTTGCTCGGGGCCTCCACAGAAAATGAGGTGACGGGAAAAACCGATTTCGACTTCTTTCCCCGCCCTCTTGCCGAGAAGTACTTCTCCGACGAACAAGCTCTCCTCGCAACCGGCCAGCCACTGTTGAACATCGAAGAGTCCACACTCGATCCGACCGGCACCCCGCGTTGGCTGCTCACCACCAAGGTCCCGCTTCGCGACGCGGAGGGGAAAATCGTCGGCCTGGTCGGCGTCAACCACGACATCTCAGATCGGAAATCGGCCGAAGAAGCTCTGCGCAAGAGCGAGTCGCGCTTCCGAAGGCTCTCCGAGTCCGGAATGATCGGCATCATGATCGAAGACGACACCGGGCGGATTCTCGAGGCGAACGGCGCCTGCCTCCTCGCGCTCGGTTACACGCGCCAGGATCTTGATGCCGGATTGGTCCGCTGGGATACATCCGTCCCCCCGGAGAAACGGGCCCTGCATCGCCAAATCCTAGAGCAGCTCCAGACACGCGGTTTCTGCCCCCCCACCGAAACCGAATCCATCCGCAAGGACGGAACCCGCGTGCCGGTATTGGTGGGGCTGGCCCGGCTTGAAGGCACGGAGGGGCAGGCGATCGGCTTTCTGCTCGATCTCACCGAGCAAAAACATGCGGAACGAGCGCTCCGGGAACGCACCGCCTATCTCGACGCTCTGATCGAAAACAGCCCGGTGGCGGTGGTCGTGCACGACGAGAGCGGAGTTGTGCGTTTTTTGAACCCCGCATTTAAACGCCTTTTTCAGTACGAAGAGTCTGAAATCCAGATAGCCCGGCTGGATGAGCTGATCGCTTCTCCCGAATGCCTTGCCGAGGCCCAAGAGTTGAGCCGACAGCTCGCCGCAGGGCAGCCCGTTCATGCCTCCACGCGACGCCGGCGAAAGGATGGGACGCTCCTCGACGTCGAGATCTACGGCGTGCCGCTTCGGGTCGAGGGACACCTCACCGGGGCCTACGGGCTCTACCTGGACATCACCGAGCAGCGTCGCGCGGAACGCGACCTCCTGCGTGCCAAGGAAGCCGCCGAGGCCGCCAGCCGCGCCAAGAGCGAATTTCTGGCCGTGATGAGCCATGAAATCCGCACGCCGATGAACGGCGTTTTGGGCATGACGGAGCTCGCGCTGGACACGGACCTTGATGCCGAGCAGCGCGAATACCTGGAGGTGGTCAAGTCGTCAGCGAACACGTTGCTCACCATCCTTAACGACATTCTGGATTTCTCCAAAATCGAGGCGGGTAAGTTGGAGCTCGACATCCTCGAATTCGATTTGCGCTCGAGCCTCGGGGACCTGCTTAAAACCTTGGCGGTGAGAGCCCAAGAAAAGGGGCTGGAGCTGGCCTACAGCGTTGAGCCGGAAGTGCCGAGGCGGCTCTTGGGCGACCCCGGCCGACTCCGCCAAGTCCTCATCAACCTGGTTGGCAACGCCATCAAATTCACCGGGCGCGGCGAAGTAGTTCTCCGCGTGAGCGCGGAGTCGAACAATCTCACACAGGCCATTCTGCGCTTTACCGTCACGGACACGGGCGTCGGCATTCCCGCCGAAATATTGCACGTGATCTTCCAGCCTTTTTCACAGGGCGACAGCTCGACCACTCGGCGCTTCGGCGGCACCGGCCTCGGCCTCAGCATCTCCGCGCGCCTGGTCGAAATGATGGGAGGAAACATCGGCGTGGAAAGCCAGCCGGGCCGCGGCAGCACTTTCCACTTCACCGCCCGGTTCGACCTTCCCGCGGCACTGCCCGCGCAGCCACGAGAGAAGCGGGAGGAGCAGCCCGACGCCAAGTCGCCAGAGCTCGCGGGTTTGCGAGTCCTGGTGGTGGACGACAATGCCACCAACCGACGCATCCTCGAGGAGATGCTCTCCAGCTGGCGAATGCGCGCGGTGCCGGCGGCGAGCGGAAAAGAAGCGCTCGCGACGATTCGCGACGCCCACGCCCGCGAGACGCCTTTCCCCCTCGTCCTTCTCGACGCCCGCATGCCTGACCTGGACGGTTTCAGCATCGCTCGAGAGATCAAACGGACACCGGGCTTGGCAGGCGCCATCATCATGATGCTGACTTCGGGGGGCATTCGAGGCGACGCGGCCCGATGTCGCGAGCTCGGCATCCGCGCCTATCTCACGAAGCCCCTCCGGCAGTCGGAGCTGCTGGAAGCGATCCAAGCGGTTCTCGCCCAGCCTGCGGACAGGCCCCAAACGCGGGAACTCGTTACCCGCTACTCGCTCGCTGAATCGCGCCGCTCCCTTCGCGTCCTCCTCGTTGAAGACAACGCCGTCAATCAGACCTACGCTCTGCGCGTGCTCGAACGGGCGGGCCATAAGGTCCGAGTGGCGGGGAACGGCCGCGAGGCACTGAAGATTCTCGAAAGTGAAAGAGGCTTTGACATCGTTCTGATGGACATCGAGATGCCGGAAATGGACGGCATCGAAGCCACCGTGGCGCTTCGGAAAAGTGAGCACGAGGCGGGAGGACACCTGACCATCATTGCCATGACCGCCCACGCCATGAAAGGCGATCCGGAACGCTTTCGCGCCGCCGGGATGGACGGCTACGTCTCAAAACCTATTCGTCCGCAAGAGCTCCTCGAAACGCTCAGTCGCTTTCGCCCGCCTGCCGAGTCCGTGGCGCCTGCCGCATGTCAGCCGACCGGCGCGGAAGTCCTGGGTGAGCCCATAAGGCATGAGGCCGCTGACGAGGACACGGCGTTGATGGCCGAGCTGGCGGATTTGTTCTTAAAGACCTGCCCGGCGACTCTCGAGCGGGCGCGCGTGGCGCTCGAGCGGGGCGAAGCCCGCGCCCTCGAGCGCGCGGCCCACGCGCTCAAAGGCTCGGTCAGTCATTTTGACGCGCCAGCCGCCTACCAGGCGGCGGCCACCCTCGAACGCGTGGCCAAGCTGGGGAAACTGCCGGAAGCGGGCGCTGCCTTCGAGGCCCTTCAAAAAGAAATCGAGCGCTTGATGCCCGCGATCGCCAGCCTTGATGAAAGGAAACTGACATGAAAATTCTCGTAGCCGACGACGACGCGGCCTCGCGCCGCGCGCTCGAAGTCACGCTTCGCAAATGGGATTACGAGGTCACGACCGCCGCTGACGGCGAGCAGGCCTGGGAAATCCTCCAAGCCGCCGAAGCGCCTCGCCTGGCGATCCTGGATTGGATGATGCCCGGGATGGACGGCGTGGAGGTCTGCCGCCGCCTACGCCGCCGGTCTCGCGAACCTTACTCTTATATCCTGCTGCTCACTGCCCGGGACGACATGCAGGATGTCGTCCAAGGCCTGGATTCGGGCGCCGACGATTACCTGACCAAACCCTTCGACCCGGAGGAACTCCGGGCGCGCCTCCGCACCGGCCGCCGCTTGCTGGCGCTTCTCGGATCCCTGTTGAGCGCACGCGATGCACTGAGGTATCAGGCGGTGGTGGACCCGTTGACAGGATTGTGGAGCCGTGCCGCGGCGCTTGACGGCCTGCGCCGGGAAATCGCCCGCGACGCTCGGCGGCGCGCCCCTCTCGCCGTCATCCTCGCCGACCTCGACGGATTCGAGCGAGTCAACCACACTTACGGTTATCTGGCCGGGGACGCGGTGTTACGGGAGGCCGCGCGCCGGCTGCGGTCTGCCGTGCGGGCGTACGACATTGTGGGCCGCTACGAAAGCGAGAAGTTCCTGGCTTGCATCCCCGAATGCAACCTCGCTGAGGCGCAGGAATTGACGGAGCGGTTTCATCGGGTCGTCAGCGCGCCGCTCGTGGACGTCGCAGAAGTGCGCCTCCAGGTCACCGCGAGTCTGGGCCTCGCCGTGGTTGAAAGCAGAGACTTCGCGGACGCGAACCCGACCGCTCACGCGCACTCGCTGGTGCGCGCCGCCGACGCCGCGCTCAGCCGAGCCAAGCTCGGCGGAAAGAACCGCACGGCAGTCGCTACTCCGGACGAATTCCTCCACGCCCCGCCCGCTGTCCCCATGCGCGTCGTTACCGGGCTCACCGGAAATGAGAACTAGGGTTCTGTAACTGAAGTGTGCGACGTGAGTCCCATCAGGGCCACACGCAAGCCTGCTTGCGCGAGCTCCTTCGCACCCGGCCACCCGTCGCGCACAAGACCACCACGATGGCGTCAAAAATTTCAGTTGTCCCCCGAAACCCTTTTGGCACGTTCCCAGGTTCCGCCTGGCGACAGCGCGCGGCGATATTCTCACCAAGCGCCGGCGGGAGGCAAGCTTCTCCGTGTGCCCATGGCCTGATGGGCCGCCTGTCGCGCCCCGGCTGCAAGCGTTGTTTCCATCTTTGACCAACCTCGAGCGCGCACCGTGACGGTCAGAGGTTAACGACCTTCATGGCCATTTCCGAATAGCGGTCGCCTGACGTGGCACCACGCGGCAAGATCCGGTCGAGCTCCGCGAGGTCTTCGGGCGTGAGAGTGACTTCGGCGGCGGCAACATTTTCCTCCAGGTAATTCACTCGCTTGGTGCCGGGAATGGGAATGATGTCTCCACCCTGCGCCAGCGTCCAAGCGAGGGCCAACTGCGACGCCTTCGCGCCTCTTTTCGCCGCGAAGGACTCGAGGCGCTCGAGAAGGCCGAGGTTTTTCTGGAAGTGTTCTCCTTGCAAGCGCGGCATGCCGCGCCGCCAGTCGTCTTCGGCGAGCACGTCCATGGTTTTGATTTTTCCAGCCAGAAACCCGCGGCCGAGCGGGCTGTAGGCCACAAACCCGATGCCGAGCTCGCGGCAAAGGGGCAGAATCTCCTCTTCAGGGTCGCGCGTCCAAAGAGAATACTCGGTCTGAAGCGCCGCGATGGGGTGGCTGCGCGCCGCCCGGCGAATCGTCGCGGGGCCGGCCTCCGAAAGGCCGAGGTAACGCACCTTTCCCGCCTCCATGAGCCGCGACATGGCGCCGACGGTCTCTTCGATGGGGACGGCCCGGTCCACGCGGTGCTGGTAATAGAGGTCAATCGTTTCCACCTCCAGCCGGCGGAGGCTCCGGTCGCAAGCCTCCCGGACGTATTCCGGCCTGCCGTTGATGCCGATGAAACGGCCCGAGGCCTCGCGAACGTTGCCGAATTTCGTGGCCAGAAATACCTCACTCCGCCGCTCACGGATGGCCCGGCCCACCAGCTGTTCGTTCCGGCCGATGCCGTAGACGTCGGCGGTGTCCAGGAAGTTCATGCCGAGTTCGAGCGCGCGGTGAATGACGCGGATAGACTCGGCGTCGTCGTGTGGCCCGTAGAAATCCGACATGCCCATGCAGCCGAGGCCCAGAGCCGAGACCTCCGGGCCGTTTTTCCCCAGTCGTCGAGTCTTCATCAGCTCCTCCCAGCCTCCTGTGGACTTCTCCACAAGATAATAACATCGTGAGCGGGTAGAAGGTTTGCCGGGCCATGTTGGGCAGTGGTGTCACTTGCGAGACACGGACGCTCCCTCGCAGCGGCGAGCAGTCATTCCCGTCCCGCGTACGCGGAAGGAATCTACTCCGCATGCCATTGGAAATGCTACGAGGAACTGGATTCCCGCTTGCGCGGGAATGACCCGTCAGCCGACGGGTTTCGAACGCGCTCCGATTCCGAATGACACCACCACCCTAAGTTGAGAAGCCGTAGCGAACGCGTCGAAGGCAATTGGCCTTGCGATGAGGCCGAGGGGCGCTCAGAATAGGCTAACCGATACGTCCCGCGGGGTGGAGCATGGAAGTCGAACTATCGCTGGAATTCGTTCGTGTGGTCGAAGAGGCGGCGGTTGAGGCTGCCCGCACGATGGGCCGCGGCGACGCGCACCTTGCCGACCAAGCCGCGGTCGAGGCCATGCGGCGCGTGCTCGAGACGCTGCCGGTCGCCGCCACGGTCGTCATCGGCGAAGGCGAACGCGACGAAGCCCCAATGCTCTTTATCGGCGAAAAAGTTGGGGGCAAAACCGGAAAACCCTTCCG